>JBDTEG010000033.1:0-48671 GCA_039922695.1 Rhodanobacter sp.
CACTGTCAAAGATCTTCTCGCCTGCCACCGTTTCCAGTGACACCCCAGGGACCTTTCGTCCCGGGTGAGCCGCCCATTCTACATCGCTTTGCAAGGCCGTCAACACCTGCGCGTCTTGCTTTCGGCGATGTCGTTGGTGCGTGTGGCGACGTCCGCCAAGGCTGCGGGCCGCGAATGATACGTCTTGTGCAAATTTTGGCAAGGCTTCCCGGCAAGTTTTTCCACCAGGCCGCGCAAGCTGTTGAAGCGAAAGCGTATGCCGCATCGCCGACGTGATGCGTCAGGCCTGTACCAGCCTGATCCGGGCAAAGTTGCGCTTGCCTACCTGCAGCACAGCTTCGAATCCTGCCTTGAAGACGCGTTGCGCATCTTCCACTACCTCGGCATCGATGCGTACGGCGCGCTCCTTCAACTTGCGGTTCGCCTCGGAGTTGCTTGTGGTCAAGCCGGCGGCCGTAAGCAACGCGGCCAGACGGAGGCCTTCCACAGGCACCGCAATCTCGGCTTGCGGCAGCAGGGCGGTATCGCCCTGACCGCGCACCACGGCGTGCCAGCCAGCAATGGCCAACTCCGCGGCAGCCGAGTCATGGAATCGCGTCGTCAATTCACGAGCCAGACGCAGTTTGGCATCGCGCGGATTGAGTTCACCGGACGCGATATCTCGTTTCATGCCCGCGAGTTCGTCGAGCGAGACCTCGAAGCTGAGCAGTTCGAACCAGCGCCACATGAGTTCGTCCCCAATCTTCATGGTCTTGGTGACGATATCGATGGCTGGCTCGTTGATGCCGATGTAGTTGCCCAGCGACTTGGACATCTTGTTGACGCCATCCAGGCCCTGCAGCAACGGCATGGTCAGGACGATCTGCGGCGGCTGGCCGTGCTGTTCCTGCAGTGCACGGCCCATCAGCAGGTTGAACTTCTGGTCGGTACCGCCAAGCTCGACATCGGCCCTCAGCGCCACCGAGTCGTAGCCCTGCACCAGGGGATACAGGAATTCGTGAATGGCGATCGGTTGTTGCGCGGCGTAACGCTTGGTGAAGTCGTCGCGTTCGAGCATGCGCGCGACGGTGTGCTGCGCGGCGAGCCTGATCATGTCTGCCGCCGACATGGCGCCAAACCATTCGGAGTTGAAACGCAGCTCGGTTTTCTCCCGATCAAGCACCTTGTAGACCTGCTCCGCATAGGTATCGGCGTTGACCTGTACGTCCTCTCGGGTCAATGGCTTGCGGGTGGCGTTCTTGCCGGTGGGGTCGCCGATCATGCCGGTGAAATCACCAATCAGAAAGATCACCTGATGGCCGAGGTCCTGGAACTGGCGCATCTTGTTGAGCAGCACCGTGTGACCGATGTGCAGATCGGGTGCGGTCGGGTCGAACCCGGCCTTGATCCGCAGCGGCCGGCCGCTTTTCAGGCGCTCGATCAGGTCCTCGCGCTTGATGATTTCGTCGGCACCACGCGCAATCGTGGACAGGGCCTGTTCGGGCTCGCTCATGGGTTTCCTTTTTGGATGGCTTATCAGAAGACGGGAAACGGACGGACAGAAGCTATCCCGTATGTGCAACAGAAGTTAATTGTGCGTTAACCAGAAATGAATCGCAAACCATTGATGAGTAAAGACATTGACGCCTTCTACACATCGCCGCTATGGTACGCCGAGTTTGTGACTGAGCGGTACGGGGTGAGACGGCATGGCCGATGAAAACATGGATGCGCTTCGTGCGCGCAAACAGGCCATATGCCGCAAGGCACAGCGTCGCCACTCCCGCTTTTATGAGCGGTGCGCGCACTGGTCGTTCAATCGCACCGCCGACGTCGAGCCGATCCAGTGGCACCGCGAACGCTGGGTGCTGGCTGGCACGGCACTCCTGATCACGGTCCTGTCCGGCTTCATCATGCCGTCTTGGGCAAACGCGATGCGCCCGGCCGCGGTGCCTGAGGCACACACCCTGTTGCCGCTGGCTCTACCGAAGGTAGACACGGTCAGCGCGCACGCACCCACCGTGGATGACTGGCAGGTGGTGCGGGTACAACCCGGTCAGACCCTGTCCGACATATTCAATGGACGCGGTCTGGGCCTGGGCGACGTGCAAAAAGTGCTCGACGCTGCCGGCGATCACAAAACCGCACTGCAGAACATTCGACCCGGGCAGGAGTTTGATTTCCTGCTGGACAGCGACGGCAGCTTGAAGGGCTTCCGTTTCGATCCCGACCACACCACCAGCGCCGTCATCCGGCTTGACGACGTGCAGCCCACACTTGCCATCACCAAGCGTGCGATGGACGTGCGTGAGCAGGTGGCCCATGGTGTGATTCGCAGCAGCCTGTACGCCGCCGGTGACCAGGCCGGGTTGAATGCGGCCATGATCGGGAAGCTGGCCGACCTGTTCAAGTACGACATCGATTTCGTGCAGGACCTTCGCGTTGG
The DNA here is from genome assembly GCA_039922695.1 of Rhodanobacter sp. Taxonomy (GTDB): domain Bacteria; phylum Pseudomonadota; class Gammaproteobacteria; order Xanthomonadales; family Rhodanobacteraceae; genus Rhodanobacter. The sequence continues at coordinate 2,426 of JBDTEG010000033.1, forward strand.
TGACCGCTTCACCGTGATCTACGACGATCTTTATCGAGACGGCATGCGCTATGGCCAGGGCGACATTGTCGCGGCCGAGTTCACCAACCAGGGCAAGCGCTATACGGCCTATCGATTCAAGAAGGACGATGGTAGCTACGGCTGGTACAGCGAAGACGGACGCCCGATCCAGAAATCGTTCCTGCGCATTCCGGTCGACTTCACCCGGATCTCCTCCAAGTTCTCCATCGCACGCATGCATCCCATTCTCGGCCGCATGCGCGCGCACAAAGGTGTGGATTACGCCGCCCCCACGGGCACGCCGATCCATGCCGCCGGCGATGGCGTGATCAAATATCACGGTTGGGAAAACGGCTACGGCAATTTCGTGGTAATCCAGCACAGCAAGACGATCAGCACCGCGTACGGCCACATGTCACGCTTCGTCAGGGGGCAGCACGTGGGCGAACATGTACGCCAGGGCGAAGTGATCGGCTTCGTTGGCATGACCGGCCTGGCCACCGGCCCGCATCTGCATTACGAATTCCGCGTCAACGGCGTGCAGCGCAACCCGCAGACGGTGACTCTGCCCAAGCCCGAATTGCTGCCTGCCGCGCAGCTGGCCCGATTCGAATCGCAGGTGGTGAAACCGCAACTGGCACGCCTGAACGAGCTCGACCAGCGGATCAAGCTGGCACGCGCAAACGCCCCCGCCAATCACGACAACTGAGCTCCCGTCCGGCGTGATCGACGATGACTCGGCGCTCTTTATCGGGCTGATTTCCGGGACGAGTGCCGACAGCATCGATGCGACGCTGGTTTGTTTTCGCGAAGGCAAGCCGCAAACCCTGGCCAGTCATGCCCACCCCTGGCCGCCAGCCTTGCGCGAGCGCATGCTGGCCGTGGCGCAAGCTGAGGCCGCGCTCGACCTGGACGCATGGGGCCGACTCGACGTCGAGATCGGGCGCCAGTTTGCCGAAGCCACCATGCACCTGCTTGAGCACAGCGGCACGGCGGCGACTGCGGTGCGCGCGATAGGCTCACATGGGCAAACCCTGCGCCACCGGCCCGGAGGCGACTACCCGTTCACGCTTCAATTGGGCGACCCCAGCGTGATCGCCGAGCGCTGCCGCATCGACGTGGTGGCGGACTTTCGCCGTGCCGATGTTGCCGCCGGCGGGCAGGGCGCGCCACTGCTTCCCGCGCTGCACGCCATGTTGCTGGGTGTACCCGGCCGCACGCGAGGCGTACTCAACCTGGGCGGCATTGCCAACCTCACCGTGCTCGCCGCCGATGGCGGCGTGCGCGGATTCGATACCGGGCCGGCCAACGGCCTTCTCGATGCATGGTGCCAGCGCCATCGGCGCGAATCTTTCGACCGCGATGGCGCGTTTGCCAGCGAAGGCCGGATCCTTCCCGACCTGCTTGAGGTCTTGCTCGCCGATCCCTATTTCGCGCTGACGCCACCCAAGAGTACGGGTCGCGAATATTTTCATCTCGGATGGCTGGCCGAACGTGCACCGTTGGCCTCACTGGAGCCTGCCGACGTGCAAGCGACGCTGCTGGAACTCACGGCACGCAGCGTGGCATCTGCGGTGGCGCGTCAGGCCGCGGCGGCCGATGAGGTTCTCGTCTGTGGCGGTGGCGTGCACAACCGCAGGCTGATGCAGCGCCTGGGAGAACTGCTGGCACCGTGCAGGCTGGCCAGTACCGCCGAATGCGGCATTGATCCGGACTTTCTCGAAGCGACTGCGTTTGCGTGGCTGGCGCGCCAGCGCCTGCTCAAACTGCCGGGCAATCTGCCAGCGGTGACGGGGGCGCGTGGACCGCGCGTACTCGGGGCGATCTACTCCGCGCCCGACTCCGACGCGCCCGAATCAAGCCTGTCGTAACGAATGTTTTCCGGCGCCAGCTGCGTCGGCTGGGTTTGGGCCAGCGCCCGCAACGCCTCCTGGAACACGCCACGTTCGGCCGCCTCCCAATGACCATCCAGAACCGCAACCGTGTTGGGGTTGCGCAGGCTTTCGCTGTACTGCTGCGCCACCGACATGCCCAAGCCGCTGCGCAGCGCATCCAGCAGCACGTCATTGACCGGACATTGGCGCAGCTTGGCAAGCGCTGCAATGCGCTCGGCCAGCAGGCCATCGACGTGATAAACGATCATGTCCGGCACTGGTGTCACTCCAAGTTGCACACGCCCTGTTTGGCCAATACTTGCATATCCATGCTGAAACTGCGCGCCTCAAGCCGGATTTCGTGTCTGACTTGGCAATCGCGTTGTGACCATGCCGCGATGACCGGCACTGCGGAATCAGCCCGCTGCCTCGATCGCTTGCCGTTCGCGTTCGAAGCCGCGGAAGCGCGGCCACAGCCAGGCAAACAGAAGCATGGCCGGTATCACTGCCAGCACGGTTAGCACGAAATAGCCGCCGTATCCCGCGCCGGTCGCTATGCCGCCGGCAAAGAACCCGAGCAGCTTGCCCGGCAGGTTGACCAGTGAACTCAGCAACGCATATTGGGTGGCCGTGTGCTGGCGATTGACCAGCGACGACAGGAACGCGACGGTCGGCGGCCCCAGCATGCCCAGGGTGAGATTCTCACCGGAGATCACCAGGGTCAGCATGAGCACGTTGCCCGGATGCGCGATCAGCAGCAGGTACAGCAGGTTGCTGCAGCCACACAGGACAATGGTGACACCCAACGGACGCCACGCGCCCCAACGCGCCACGGCGGCGCCGCCAATGAACACGCCGACGATGCCGATCCAGATGCCGTAGATCTTGGTGATGGTGCCGATCTCGGTCTTCGAGAAGCCCATGTCCCGATAGAACGGGCTCATGATGCCGCCGATGGTGGCCTGCTCGGGCATCTTGAACAGCAGCAGGAACAACAGCGTCACGCCCGCCAGCGCCCAGCCGTAGCGACGGAAAAAATCGGCGAACGGGTCGATCACGCTCTCGCGCATCGCGTCCCGCCAACCGGCGGCTCGCACGCGCAGCACCTCGGGCTCGCGCGCCACCAGCGTGGTCGCGATCGGCACCAGCATCGTCGCCGCCATCGCCATGTACACCACCGGCCACGACACATGGTCGGCCAGGATCAAGGCGACCGCACCGGCCACCAGCAGGCCTATCCGATAGCCCAGAGAGTAAGTGGCTACCAACGCGCCTTGATCCTCGATCGGTGCAATCTCGATGCGGTATGCGTCCACCGCAATGTCCTGCGTGGCGCCGAAAAACGCCACCGTGAGCGTGGCGGCCACAAACGGTACCAGGTGCGTCGGCGTCAACCACGCCATCGCCAGCAGACCCGCGACCACGCCCAGTTGCGCGAACAGCAGCCAACCGCGACGCCGGCCAAGCCGGGCGAAGCCGGGAATCCGTCCGTGGTCGAGCAGCGGCGCCCAGACGAACTTGAACGCGTAGGTCATCCCTGCACTGGCGATCATCGTGATGTCGGTCAACGTGATCCCGTTTTCCTTCAGCCAGTACGCCAGTGTTCCGGCCACCAGCAGAAAAGGCAGACCCGAAGAAAAGCCCAGGAAGCACATGGTCCACGCCGCCGGTTGCGTGAACGCGTGCCACACCGAGGGCTTGGCCGGGCGCAGCACTGCCGACTCAGTCGGCTCAGTCCGCATAGTCGACGCTGTATGGCGCGTGGTCGGAAAAACGCTCATCGCGGTAGATCGAGCAGGCCTTCAGCCGCTCATGCAGCGACGGCGTGACCACCTGATAATCGATGCGCCAACCCACGTTGTTCGCGCGTGCCTGTCCGCGGTTGGACCACCAGGTGTATTCGGCCGCGTCGGGCTTCAACGCACGGAAGCTGTCGATCCAGCCACGCTCATGGAACAGCAGGTCCAGCCATGCACGTTCTTTGGGAAGACAACCGGAGTTCTTCTGATTGGACGACCAGTTCTTGATGTCGTTCTTCGTGTGCACGATGTTCCAGTCGCCACAGATCACGTAATCGCGCCCACTGGTCAGCCATGCATCGAAGATCGGCGTGATCCACTCCATCGCCCTGAACTTGAACTGCTGGCGCTCGTCGCCGGAAGAGCCTGACGGAAAATACAGGGAGACCACCGAGAGGTTGCCGAAGCGAGCCTCGATGTAGCGACCCTCGTTGTCGAATTCATCCCAGCCCAGCTCGGTCAGCACCTGCTCCGGCTCGCGCCGCGCATAGATGGCGACGCCGCTGTAGCCCTTCTTGCTGCTGGCATCGCGATAAAAGCAGTGGTGGCCATCGGGACGGAACATCGGATCGGTCAATTGGTGCTCTTGCGCCTTGGTCTCCTGCAGGCAGATCACGTCGGCGCGCTGCGCATGCATCCAGTCGAACACGCCCTTGCTGGCGGCGGAACGAATGCCGTTGGCGTTGAGACTGATAATGCGCATGGGTTCTCCTGGTCTGCTGGTCGGGCGATCATAACAACCCCGGTCGATCGCGACAGCGCGTGTACCATGGCGCCCGCCGCGCCTTCCTTGTCCGATCATCAGCTTGCCAGCGAGAACGCTCCGTGCACGACTACCAACGCGACTTCATCGAACTGACCTTGCGACGCGAAGTGTTGCGCTTCGGGGAGTTCACCCTGAAATCCGGCCGGCAGAGTCCGTATTTCTTCAACATGGGGCGCATCGATTCCGGTGCCGCACTGGCCCAGCTTGGCCGCGCCTATGCCGCCGCGATGGTGGATGCCGCGATCGACGTCGACATGTTGTTCGGGCCTGCCTACAAGGGCATTGCGCTGGCGGCCGCCACCGCCATCGCGCTGGCGGACCAGCACCAGTGCGACCTTCCATGGGCGTACAACCGCAAGGAAGCCAAGGATCATGGCGAAGGCGGCGTGCTGGTGGGTGCACCACTTGCCGGACGAGTGCTCGTCGTCGACGACGTGATGACCGCCGGCACCGCCGTGCGCGAGTCGCTGGCGCTGATCCGCGCCCACGGCGCGGAACCCGCTGGCGTGCTGATTGCGCTGGACCGACAGGAGCGCGGCCAGGGCGAACGCTCCGCAGCGCAGGAATTGACCATCGAGTACGGCATTCCGGTCATCGCCATCTCCTGCCTCGATGACGTGCTCGACTACGCCGGCGAACAACCGCAGCTGGCCAGCGAGCACGCCCGCCTGCTTGATTACCGCCACCGCTACGGGGTTCAGCGCTGAGTCCAGACGACCGGATAGACTCAAGCGAACCCGGTCACATCGGCGCCACTTGCCGCTAGTCCGCGTGTTGGACGCGGCTATACTTCGAGCGACAAGGGAGAACCCATGCGCAAATCACTGCTCATCCTGACTGCACTCGCGCTGGGCGCGAGCGTGTCTGCCTTTGCCCAGAGCACCGGCAATGTCCGCTACAAATGGTATGACGGTCAGGGTCTGATGCATTACAGCGACAGCCTGACCAGCGAGGCGCTCAAGTATGGTTACGACCTGGTCAACGACCGCGGCATGGTGGTGCAGCACGTTCCGCGCCAGTTGAATGCCCAGGAGCGCGCTGCCGCCACCAAGATGGCCGAGGCAAACGCTGCCAAACAGCGTGCCGCGCAGGAGTTGGCCAATACCGAAGCGCAGATGCTGAACGCCTACCCGGACGAGGAGTCGTACAGGATGTCGCTGCAGCAGACACTGGACACGATCGACCAGCAGATCCGCACCACCCAGATCAATCTGCGCAGCCAGGAAAAGGCGCTGACCGATTTGCTCGGCCGCGCGGCGGAGATCGAAAGCGCCAAGAAGCCGGTGCCCAAATTCCTCACCGACAGCATCGCTACCCAGCGCAATATCGTCAACGGGCTGCGCAACACGCAACAGCGCCAGCGATCACTGCGGGCACAAACGGTGCAGGATCAGTCCCGACAGCTGGCTCGCTATCGCGAACTTAAGGCGGAGCGGGACAAGGCGTCGCAGTAGGTTTTTCATGCAAAACCTGGCGGAAGTTCTCGGCCGCTGTTCCTGACCTGACCTTGCACTGATGCAGAGACGGCGGCGGGCAGTGCCGATCCTGCCATCGTCACATCATTTGGGACCACCCCGACGTCGTCGAGCCTCCGGGTCCCCGGCGTCTAGAAGGGCAGTTTCAGCGCTGGATTCACCGCCAGCAACTGTTTGCGGAAGACTTGCTGGATTCGCTTGAGTGCCGCCTCGTTGTCGGCCTCGAAGCGCAACACCAGTACCGGCGTGGTATTGGAGGCGCGCACCAGGCCCCAACCGTCGGGCCAATCTGCCCGCAGTCCGTCGATGGTAATCACCGAGGCGTTCTCGAATGTGGCGCGTTCGCGCAGCTGGTCCATGAACTGGTAATGCTCGCCTTCCGCCAGTTCGATCTTCAGTTCGGGCGTCGAAACGCTCTTCGGCAGCGTGGCGAAAATTTCCTCCGGGCTGCGCCCGTGCAGGTCGCCGGCGAGTATCTCCAGCAGGCGCGCCGCCGCATAGATGCCATCGTCGAAGCCGTACCAGCGCTCCTGGAAGAAGAAGTGGCCGCTCATCTCGCCGGCCAGCTCGGCGGACGTCTCGCGCATCTTCGCCTTGATCAGCGAGTGGCCGGTACGCCACATCAGCGGGCTTCCGCCAGCGTCGAGAATCTGTCCCTTCAGGTGGCTGGTGCACTTCACGTCGTAGATGACCGTGCCGCCGGGTTGGCGCGACAGCACATCGCGCGCGAACAGCATCAACAGGCGATCGGGATAGATGATCTCGCCGGAGCGGGAGACCACGCCGAGGCGGTCACCGTCGCCGTCGAACGCGATGCCCAGGTCCGCGCCGGTCTGGCGCACCGCGTGGATCAGATCCTGCAGATTGGCCGGGTCCGATGGATCGGGGTGGTGGTTCGGGAAACTGCCGTCGACGTCGCAGTAAAGCGGCACCACTTCACAACCGACGCCTTCGAGAACCTGCGGCGCGATCTCGCCGGCAATGCCGTTGCCGCTGTCGACCACGACTTTCAGCGAGTGCTCGGCGAGTACATCGGAGACGATCTTCTCGATGTAGTCGGGCGCCACGTCGACCTGGCGCAGACTGCCCTGGCCGTCGGTGGTCAACGCGCCGCTGGCGATGCGCCGATACAGATCCTGGATCGCCGCCTCGGCCAGCGTCTGGCCGCCGACCACGATCTTGAAGCCGTTGTAATCCGGGGGGTTGTGGCTGCCGGTCACCGCCACGCCGCACCCGGTGTTGAAACGATAGGCCGCGAAGTAGACCACCGGGGTAGGCACCGCGCCCAGGTCGATGACGTCCACACCGGCCTCGCGCAAGCCATCGGCTAGCGCACCGGCCAGCTCCGGCCCAGACACGCGGCCATCCCGGCCGACCACGATCTCGCGCAGACCCTGTTCACCCATCACGGTGCCGATCGCACGTCCCAGCATCCGCGCGACGTTCTTGTCCAGGTTTTTGCCGACCACGCCGCGCACGTCATAGGCCCGGAAGATGCTCGGATCGACCTTGGCGACAGCCGGTGCGGGCGGCGCGGGCGCCCGTGCCACGGCCGGCGCAGCACGCGGAGGTACTGGCGGCACGGAAGGTGCGTCCGCGGGCTCTGCCTCGGGCTCGTCGACGTCTTCGGGTGCCGGGCTCTGCACACGCCGACGCAGCCACAACAGATAGCCGGCACCGGCCACTCCGAGAAGGCTCAGAAAACCGCTCAACAGCCAGGAATGCGGCAACACGATGAACGCGTCAGGCAAGCCCGCGCCGACGCTGAACGCCGTGCCGGGTACAGGCACGCCGATGTCCGCCGTTTGCGCCGACGCACTGCCGTTGGAGAACAGCTGCACACTGCCCGGATCTTCACCCTGGCGAAGCTCCAGGCGCCCTCCCGCGGGCGAAACGGCATCGAAGCGCCGCTCGACCGGTGCAAACGGCAGCTCGATCCAGACCCAGGCCTGCGCCTGCTCCGGTGGCCCCAGTGGAATGACGATGCTCAGCCGGCGATCGCCGCCGCCGTAGGAGACGCTCTGCACCGGCGGCAGGCCTTCGGTATTCTGCGCGGCCATCAGCTGGGCCGCCTTGGCGTAACCAAACTCGCGATAGTTCGCGCGCAGCACTTCCTTGAGATCGCCACTGTAAAGCTCAAGCTGCTTCGCTTCGGGCAGGCGCAGACGCAGCGTGGCCAGCGTCTGCGCCGGATCGTCCATCACCGTCGCCGGATCGACCATCGCCAGCGCCTTCACGACGACGCGGCGCTGTCTGGCCACTTCATCCGCCACCACCTTGACCGCCTGTGTCTGCGCCGCGTGCACCCGCTCGACGGCATTTCCCTTGTCGGCAATCAGCCAGGTTTGCCAGGCGCAGAACAAACCCAGCAACAGCAGCAGGGTCGCGCCGGCCAGCGGCAACGTTGCCGACCAGTCGATCTTTACCTGCGACCGCTTTTCTTTCTTTGATGCCATGTTCCGTCCCTGCGACCGACCCGTCGGATTTTCCCAAACCGCCGAGGTCAGACCCTGTAGCTATGGAATGCCCAATCCTATCGGATACCCGTGGAGCCGAAACCACCGCTGCCGCGGTCGCTCGGCGCAAACTCGCTGACGATGTCCAGCCGCGGCAGTGCCACTGGCATCAGCAGCAACTGGGCGATGCGGTCGCCAATTTCGATCGTGTACGGCTGGCTGCCGCGATTCCAGCAGGAAATCATCAGCGGCCCCTGGTAATCGGCATCGATCACGCCGACGAGGTTGCCCATCACCAGCCCGTGTTTGTGGCCCAGACCCGAGCGCGGCACGATCAAGCCACACCAGCCCGGGTCTCCGATATGGATCGCGATGCCGCTGGGCACCAGCGCGCTCTCGCCGGGCGCCAGGGTCAGCGGCTGTTGCAGCGCCGCGCGCAGATCCATGCCGGCGCTGCCGACGGTGGCCGCCTGCGGCAGCGGGATACTGTCGCCCAGGCGCACGTCGAGGATCTTGAGCTCGATCCCAAGCCGGTGTTGATCGCTCATCGGCGCGTGGCCCGGTAGCGCGAGGCGACCTGTGCGATCAACTGCCGCGCCAGCTCGCCCTTGGCAGCACGTGGCAGCACCTGCTCGCCATCGGCCCAATACAGGGTCAGCGCATTGTCGTCGGCCTCGAAGCCGAGACCGTCGCCCACCTGGTTTGCCGCGATCATGTCCAGCCTCTTGTCGCGCAGTTTGCCCTGCGCGTAGCTGGCCACATCATGCGTCTCGGCCGCGAATCCGACCAGGAACGGGTGCGCGGTTTGCGCCGACAAGCTCGCCAGGATGTCCGGATTCTCATCCAGCTGCAGCGACAGCGGGGTGCCCGCGCGCTTCTTCAGTTTCAGCACGGACACTTCCGCCGGCCGATAGTCGCCCACCGCCGCCGCGCCGATATAGATGTCCGCCTGCCGGGAGGCATTCAGCACGGCCGCATGCATCTGCGCCGCACTGCGCACGTCGACGCGCTGCGCCACTCCGCTGGGCGTGGCCAGGTTCACCGGCCCGGCGATCAGACTCACCGTGGCGCCCGCGCGGGCGGCCGCCTCGGCCACCGCGAAGCCCATGCGGCCGGAACTGCGGTTGCCGATGAAGCGCACCGGGTCGATGTCTTCGTAAGTGGGACCGGCGCTGACTACCACGTTAAGCCCTGCCAACGCGCCGCCGTCGTCGGCGAACGAATGACGCAGCGCGTCGCGCAGTTGCAACGCCTCCAGCATGCGGCCGCTGCCGACATCGCCGCAGGCCTGTTCGCCGGCGGCCGGACCCAGCATGTGCGCGCCACGCTGTCGCAGCAAATCCACATTCGCCTGCAGCGCCGGGTGTGCCCACATCTGCTGGTTCATCGCCGGCGCCAGATACAGCGGCGCCGCGCTGGCCAAACACAGGGTGGTCAGCAGATCGTCGGCGCGACCATGCGCCAGCCGCGACAGCAAGTCGGCGCTGGCCGGGGCGATCAGGATGCGTTCGGCCCAGCGCGCCAGCTCGATATGCCCCATCGCCGCTTCGGCCTGGGCATCCCAAAGGCTCACCCGTACCGGCTGGCCGGAGAGCGCCTGGAAGGTCGTGGGGCCGACGAAATGGGTCGCCCCCTCGGTCATCACCACGCGTACCTCGGCGCCCTGCTCGCGCAGGCGACGAACGAGTTCGCAACTCTTGTAGGCGGCAATGCCGCCGGACACCCCCAGCAGGATGCGGCGTTCGGCGAGACTCATGTAAGGCGGGCCTGACAGTCGGGCAGAGCCTTAGCTTACCGGATTCATTCCGCGCCACCGCTGCCTGCGATCGACCTGCCCCGGCAAGCTCGAACGCATGAGCATCCGTGACTGGCCTGAAGGCGAGCGCCCTCGCGAAAAGCTGCTGACCCGCGGAAGCACCGCGCTGTCCGATGCCGAATTGCTGGCGATATTGCTCGGCAGTGGGAGCCGCGGCAAGGACGCGATTGCGCTGGGCCGCGAACTGCTCGCCAACGCCGGTGGCCTGAGCGCTCTGCTGGGTCGGCCCGAGCAGCAGATTCGCGCCGGCGGGCTGGGTCCAGCGAAACGGGCTCGCATCGCCGCCGCGCTTGAGCTGGCCCGGCGCAGCCTGGCCGAGCAATTGCAGGAGAAACCCAGCCTCGGCAATCCGCGCGACAGCGGTGACTACCTGCGCGCCCGCCTGCGCCACCTTCCGTACGAAGTCTTCGGGTGCCTGTATCTGGACAACCGTCATCGCGTGCTGGCGTTCGAGGAGCTGTTCCGCGGCACGGTAGACGGCGCCAGCGTGCACCCGCGCGAAGTGGTTCGCGCCTGCCTGCAGCATAACGCGTGCGCCGTGATCTTTGCGCACAACCACCCCTCCGGCGTGGCTGAGCCCAGTGCCGCCGACCGAGCCATCACGCACGAACTGCGTGATGCTCTGCAATTGGTTGGCGTTCGCGTGCTCGACCATCTGGTGATCGGCAGCGGTGAACCGGTCTCGATGGCGGCGCGTGGCCTGATTTGATGGCCGGCAAGGTAACGGGTGTGGCGTGAGCTCGCCGGCAGCAACGTGCACGATATTCCCCTGCTGGAGAGGGGCAGACCGGCTCCTGGGAGCGCTCGCACTACGCCGCCGACCTCCTTCCGCACGGAGGAGCCAACGCCAAGTGGCCGGAACTTATGCACAAATCGGTGCTATCAGCACTTATGGGCATGATCGCCCGTTTAACACTAAGTTACCCGCACAACTTGTTGAATTATATCTTTATTATCGAACGTCGCACTATGAACGGGGGATTGGCGGTCCCGATCCGTCGACCACCAGCAATTTTTCCCACAGAGTTATCCACAAGGAGATTCGCCGCAGTGCACCAAGATTCCCGCCCGCCAGCCGAGGTCCCGGCCCGTGCAAGCTCCGTGTCCGCTAGGACCGGCCCGCAGGCGGCGGTCTGTTAGGATTGCGGGTTCCATCACGAAACTGATCCCACCCGTGAAAGCACAGCTGCGCGAACTGGTGCTGCAGGCCATCCACGCCCTGCAAAACGACGCCATCCTGCCCGCCGAACTGGCCGTGCCGGACTTCGTGATGGAGCGAGCGCGCAGCCGCGAACACGGGGATTTCGCTTGCAATGTGGCGATGCTGCTGGCGAAGGCGGCACGGGCCAAACCGCGTGAACTGGCTGAGAAGCTGGTGGCGGCGCTGCCAACCAACACGCTGGTGGAGAAGGTCGAGATCGCCGGGCCCGGCTTCATCAATTTCTTCCTGGCCGCAGGCGCGTATCACGACGAGGTGCGCCGCATCCTCGAACAGGGTGAGGCCTATGGTCGCAACAGCCACGGCGCTGGCAAGACGGTGGGTGTGGAGTTCGTCTCGGCCAATCCGACCGGTCCGCTGCATGTGGGTCACGGCCGCGCGGCAGCCATCGGTGACTGCCTCAGCCGATTGCTTGCGGCCAGCGGCTGGAACGTCAAGCGCGAGTATTACTACAACGATGCCGGTGTGCAGATCGCCAATCTGGCGACCTCGGTCCAGGCGCGTGCGCGCGGCATCACACCGGACGACAGCAACTGGCCGGAGGCCGGCTACCGTGGCGACTACATCGCCGACGTGGCGCGCGCCTACCTCGACCGCGCCTCGGTGGTCGCCGACGGCGAAACCGTCGTCGGCACCGGTGATGTCGACGATGTTGATGCCATCCGCCGCTTCGCGGTGGCCAGCCTGCGCCACGAACAGGATCTGGATCTGCAGGCGTTCGGTGTGGTCTTCGATACGTATTTCCTGGAGTCCTCGCTGTATACCGACGGCAAGGTCGAGGAAACGGTGCGCGAGCTGATCGCCCACGGCCACACCTATGAGGAAGGCGGCGCGCTATGGCTGCGCACCACCGAGTTCGGTGACGACAAGGACCGCGTGATGCGCAAGTCCGACGGCACCTATACCTATTTCGTGCCGGACGTCGCCTATCACCTCAGCAAGTGGCAGCGCGGCTATGAAAGTGCCATCACCGAACTGGGCTCGGACCACCACGGCTCGCTGGCGCGGGTGAGGGCGGGCCTGCAGGCGCTCGACTGCGGCATCCCCAGGGGCTGGCCGGAATACGTGCTGCACCAGATGGTGACGGTGATGCGCGGCGGCGAGGAGGTGAAGATCTCCAAGCGTGCCGGCAGCTACGTGACGCTGCGCGACCTGATCGACGAAGTCGGCCGTGACGCCACGCGCTACTTCCTGATCGCGCGCAAGAGCGACTCGCAGCTGGTGTTCGATGTCGACCTGGCTCGTTCTCAGTCCAATGACAACCCGGTCTATTACATCCAGTACGCCCACGCCCGCGTGTGCAGCGTGCTGCGCCAGGCTTCGGAGAAGGGTTTCGCGTTTGACCTCGCCGATGGACTCGTCCACCTGCAGCGCCTGGACAACGAACACGAGCAGATTCTGCTCGCCGAGTTGTCCAGATATCCCGAGCAGGTCGAAACCGCCGCCGCCAACCTGGAGCCGCACCTGGTCGCCAACTGGCTACGTGAGCTGGCCACTGCGTTTCACACTTACTACAACTCGCACCAATTCCTGGTCGAGGATGCGGCGCTGCGCAACGCACGATTGGCGTTGGTGGTGGCAACGCGGCAAGTACTGAAGAATGGGCTTGATTTGCTGGGCCTGAGCGCCCCGGAGAAGATGTAATGGCAGCACGCAAGGGCAAAGGCCGCCAGGCCGTGCGCAACGGTGGCAACGGATTTCCCGGCTGGGGCTATGCGGTAATCGGCGTGCTGATCGGCGCCATCCTGATGGCGCTGGTGATGCGCGGAAGCCTGTTCACCAGCTTGCAGAAGCCGGCCGGGCCGCAGGCCAACCCGCAGGCTACCGCGCAGCACGGAAGCGACCCGGGCGTGCTGGAACCGGCCGCCAGCGACAGCACGCCGAAGAAGCCGCAATACGACTTCTACTCGGTGCTCTCGGAGAAGGAGGTTCGCATCCCGGACGCCGAGATCAGCGCGCAAGCCAAGGCCGAGCAGAAGCAGCAGAGCCCGACACCGCCCGCGCCGATCAATGAACCGGGCGTAGCGATTCGCAGTGTCACGGCCGCCCCGGCCGAATCGGTAGCCTCCCCTTCGACCGGCGGCAGCGGCTATCTGCTGCAAGTTGGCGCATTCCCAAGTGCGCCGGCGGCCGAAGCGCAGAAAGCCAAACTGGCCCTGCAAGGCTTCGTTGCCAACGTGCAGACGGTTGACGTGGGCGGCCAGACCTACCACCGCGTCCGGCTCGGCCCATTCCGTTCGGCCACCGAACTGGAAGCCACAAAGCAGAAGCTGGCCAGCGCCGGCATCCCCGCCATTGCCCTGAAGGAAGGAAAGTAACCACATGGCCGGCAAGACTGCCTGGATCACCGGGGCTACCGCCGGATTCGGCGGCGCCACCGTGGAGCGCCTGGTCGCCGGGGGCTGGCGCGTGATCGCCAGCGGTCGGCGTGCTGAGCGACTGGAGCGACTCGTTGAAAAGCATGGCGCCGGGAACGTGCATGCCAGCGCATTCGACATGCGCGACGACGCGGCCATGCGCGAGGCGCACGCCGCCCTGCCAGCCGCTTTCGCCGATATTGACCTGCTGGTGAACAACGCCGGCCTGGCGCTCGGCACCGCGCCGGCGCAGCACGCCGACCTGGCGCAGTGGAAGCAGATGATCGACACCAACGTGACTGCGTTGGTTTCGATCACCCACCTGTTGCTGCCGCAGCTGATCGAACGCCGCGGCGCAATCGTCAACATCAGCTCGATTGCCGGCAGCTATGCCTATCGGGGTGGCAACGTGTACGGCGCCAGCAAGGCCTTCGTCACCCAGTTCTCGCAGAACCTGCGCACCGACCTGCACGGTACCGGTGTACGGGTGACCTCGATCGAACCAGGCATGGCGGAGACAGAGTTCACCCTGGTGCGCACCGGCGGTGACCACGCGGCGTCGGACAAGCTCTACGAGGGCACGCATCCGATCACCGCCGACGACATTGCCGACACCATCTGGTGGGTGGCCAACCTGCCGCCGCATCTCAACATCAATCGCATCGAGGTGATGCCGGTCAGCCAGTCGGCTGCTGGTTTGCAGGTGCATCGCGACTGATTTGTAGGAGCGCACCCTGTGCGCGATGCTCTTCGTCATGTCACGAAAAAAGCATCGCGCACTGGGTGCGCTCCTACACGGTGGTGTTCAGCGGCGTTATTGCATGAACCAGCCGTGGCTGACCACGATCGACTGACCGGTCAGCGCCGCCGACGGGAAGGTGGCCAGATACAAGGCGGTCTGCGCAATGTCATCCACCGTGGTGAAGGTCGCATCGACGGTGTCCTTCAGCATCACGCCGCGGATCACCTCGTCCTCGCTGATGCCCAATTCCTTCGCCTGCTCGGGAATCTGGCGCTCGACCAGCGGCGTGCGCACGAAACCAGGGCAGATCACGTGCGAGCGCACGTTGTGCGGCGCACCCTCTTTCGCCAGCGTGCGGGCCAGGCCGAGCAGGCCGTGTTTCGCGGTGACATAGGGTGCCTTCAGCTTCGAGGCCTCGTGCGAATGCACCGAGCCCATGTAGATCACGATGCCGCCGCGATTGTCCTTGTACATGTGCTTGAGCGCGGCCTTGGTGGTTAGGAAGCCGCCGTCGAGATGGATCGCCAGCATTTTCTTCCAGTCGGCGAACGCGAACTGGTCGATCGGGTTGATGATCTGCACGCCGGCGTTGGAGATCAGGATGTCGAGCGCGCCGAACGCTTCAACCACCTGCTCGGTGCCGGCATTCACCGAGTCCTCGCTGGTCACGTCCATTGCCACGCCAAGTGCCTTGCCGCCCGCAGCCTTGATCCCGCTGACGACCTGGTTCGCCGCCTCCTGGTTGATATCGGCAATACCCACGCTTGCGCCATGCTGCGCGTACAACTCCGCAATCGCCTTTCCGAGGCCGCTGGCTGCACCGGTGATCAGGGCGACCTTGCCGTTGAGATTTGTCATGTGCTGCTCCTTGAAAAATTGTGATTGCAGGCGCCGTACCGCGGCATGCCATCGGACCTTGGGGGCAGATCTCAGACGGCGTCTTCAGCCAGATAGGTATACGCGGTGAGTCCGCCGTTGAGTACGTCGTACAGCTGCGCAGCCTCGGCGCCGGTCACGCCGGCGCTGGCAATGCGCTCGCGATAGCTCTGGCGCAGCACCTCCAGGTCGTAGCCGACATATTCAAGCATGAGGTCGGTGGTGTCGCCGCGGCGCTGGTGGTCGAACACGTAGCTGTCGCCGGCGACGCGCACGTTGACCGCGTCGGTGTCGCCGAACAGGTTGTGTATGTCGCCCAGTGTTTCCTGGTAGGCGCCCACCATGAAGATACCCAGCCGATAGCTTTCGCCGTCCTTGAGCGCGTGCAGCGGCAGGCTGACGTCCACGCCGTCCGCCTTCACGTAATGGTCGATGCGGCCGTCCGAGTCACAGGTGAGGTCGACGATCACGCCGCGCCGAGTCGGCTCCTCGTCGAGCCGCGCAATCGGCACGATCGGGAAAATCTGGTCGATCGCCCACACATCCGGGACCGACTCGAACACCGAGAAATTGGCGAAGTACTTGTCCACCAGCTTCTCGTCCAGCTCATCCAGCGTCTGGCGGTGCGCGCGTTCCGCCGGCAGCAGGCGAGTGCGCACGGCATTGGCGATGGCGTAGAACATCTCGTCCAGGTGCGCGCGGTTGAGCAGCGACAACTGGCCCAGTGCGTACAACGACTGGCCCTCGGCCAGGTGATGCTGGGCCTCGTGGAACAACTCCAGCGGCGGGCGCTCGTCCAGCGCCGCATGTACTTCGCGCAAGTGGCGCAACACGGTGGGCTCGTCTGCGCGTGCCGGCGGCATGCTGCCGGCGGGTACCGGCTCCACTTCGGTCACGTTGACCACCATCACCGCGTGATGAGCCGTCATCGCCCTGCCGGCTTCGGTGAGGATGTGCGGCGCGGCCAGATTTTCGGCGGCCACTGCCTCGGCCAGTGACTGCACGATCGTCGTCGCGTACTGTTCGATCGAATAGTTGATCGAGTTGTGGCTACGCGAGCGGGTACCTTCGTAGTCCACCCCCAGGCCACCGCCGACATCGACGATTTCCAGCGGTACGCCCAGGCGGCGCAGCTCCACGAAATAACGGGTCGCCTCGCGCATGCCATTGGCAATGTCGCGCACGTTGGAGATCTGCGAGCCCATGTGGAAGTGCTGCAGCTTCAGCGTGTGCTTGAGGCCGGCAGCATCGAGACGCCCGATCAGCGTGAGCACCTGATTGGGGGACAGGCCGAACTTGCCCTTGTCGCCGCCCGTGTTCTGCCACTTGCCGGCACCGATCGAGGCCAGCCGCACGCGCACGCCCAGCAGCGGCTCCACGCCAAGGGCTTTGGCCTCGCTGAACACGTGCTCCAGCTCGGACAGCTTCTCGATCACGATATGCACGCGCAGGCCGAGCCTCCTGCCAATCAGCGCCAGGCGGATGTACTCGCGATCCTTGTAGCCATTGCAGATGACGATCGAGCCCGGCCGCGCCATGGCCAGCACGGCCATCAGCTCGGGCTTGGAGCCCGCCTCCAGCCCGAACCCCTGCGCGCCAGCCGCCACCAGCTCGCCAGCCACGCCGCGCTGCTGGTTCACCTTGATCGGATAGATCGCGGTATAGCCGCCGGCATAGGCGTGCTCGGCAGTCGCTTCGGCAAATGCCCCCTGCAAACGCGCCAGCCGGTCGGCGAGTATGTCGGGAAAGCGCACCAGCAGCGGCAGGCGCAGGCCCTCGGCACAGGCCCGCTGGACAATCGCGGGCAGCGACAGCGCAGGTCCGTTGGCGCCACGCGGACGCATGACGAGGTCCCCGGCATCATCGATATCGGCGTAGCCGTCGCCCCAGGTAGGCACGGCATAGGTGTGACGGGCAGCGGCGATGGTCCAGGGCTTCGTCATGGAACCTCCCTTGTGCAGACGGATCGGGGGTGTCGCAGCGGCGAGCCTTGACGGAGTTGCCTTTCGTGCGCAAGCCGGCCGGCCGGAAGCCTCGCACGCCGCGGGGCCGGAAGAGCTTGCCCGGTCGCCATCACGCCATTGCGACAGCTCGCCGGGCCACCATTGTAATGGCCGCGCGGCGCAATGCGTGGCCGGGCCAGCCGGGGCGTGAGGCCCGGCTTTTCGCTACAATTCAGTTCTTTGCCCTCACGTCTCGCGGGACCATCCCATGTCGCAGCAGTCCACTCCCAATGACGTCAGTCCGAGCGAAGTCCACTGGTTCACCGAGGCGCACCAGGCTTCCGGCTCGTCCATCGGCTTTCGTACCGAGCAGTTGCTGCACTCGGAGAGGACGCCGTTCCAGACCATCGAGATCCATCAGACCACCGATTGGGGCAAGCTGATGGTGATCGATGGCTGCGTGATGCTGACCAGCCGCGACAATTTCCTTTACCACGAAATGATGACCCATCCCGCGCTGTTCACCCATGCACGGGCCAAGCGCGTGGTGATCATTGGCGGCGGCGATTGCGGCACGCTGCGCGAAGTGCTGCGGCACGAGGAAGTCGAGCAAGCCGTGCAGGTGGAGATCGACGAGCGTGTGACCCGGCTGGCCGAGGAATATTTCCCCGAGTTGTGCGAGGCCAACGACGATCCCCGCGCCGAGTTGCTGTTCATCGACGGCATCAAGTACATGGCCGAGTGCGAGCCGGAGTCGGTGGATCTGGTCATCGTCGATTCGACCGACCCGGTCGGCCCCGCCGAAGGCTTGTTCAACGCGGCGTTCTACGCCAGTTGTTACAAGGCGCTGCGCCACGGCGGCCTGCTGGTGCAGCAGAGCGAGTCGCCACTTGCCCACCTGGACCTGATCAGGTCGATGCGCTCGGCGATGCGCACGTGCGGCTTCGCGGCGGTGAAAACGCTGCCGTTCCCGCAGCCGTGCTACCCCACCGGCTGGTGGAGCTGCACCATGGCGCGCAAGGGCGGCGACCTGTCCGGCTTCCGCGAGCGCGGCGCGCTCAGCAAGAAGTTCCCTACCCGCTACTACAACGCCGAGATCCACAAGGCCGCGCTGGCGCAGCCGGAATTCATGCGCGAGGCGCTGGGGGAATAGCCGGGATCGGGGATACGGAATTCGGGGTTCGGTAGAGCCCGGACTCGCCGACCCTTCGAATCCCGAATCCCGGCCTTCAAAACATCTTCGGTCGTACCTTCGACATCAACACCAGCAGCAAGGTGGCCAGCGGCCCCAGCAGCAGCGATATCAGGAACCAGACCAGGCCGCTGCGGTTCTTGCCTTGGGCCAGTGCCGCATTGATCAGTGCCAGGGTGCCCCAGCCCGCAAACCAGGGGGCGCCGTCGGCCCACATCGAGAAGTGTCCCACCCGTCTCTCCCGCGTGAAGAGGCGATTCGTGCTGCCCCAAACCTTGATGCTAGCAAGCCCGGCCTGGAATGCCGAAGATGCGTGGGTCGCCGATCAGGTGAGCTTAATCTCCGGGCGATATGCTGGCGTCTTTTCTGCCCAAGGATGTCCGTGATGCGTGGAACGCGCTGTCTCGCCCTGACCTGTGCCTGGTTCGTACTCGTCACTCCCGCACTGGCGGGCAAGGTTGCCCCCGGCGAAAAGGCGCCTGCGGCAACAACCCGCGCCGCGCCGGTGATCGCCTCGGCGGTCAAAACGAAGCCAAGTTCGGCCGTCGAGGCTCGCGACAAGGCGCAGCTGGCGTTCCAGCGCGACCTGGTCAGCGTGCTGGCACCACGTGCCGACGCCATGCCGCTGCTCGGTGCCGCCCTGCTCGCACGACCGCTGTTCAACCAGCCGCCGAGCAACAGCTTCCACACCTTGATCGAACGCGCGACCCAGGCCGCGGGCAGCGGTCCGGCCGTCAATTGGGTGCGTCTGGCCGATTGCGATGCCAAGGCTGCCGCCTGCCCGAACCCAGCTGCGCTGGCGGCCCTGCTGGAACAGGCACCAGACAACGCGGCGGTATGGTTGGTCAAACTTGGCGTGGATGCACGCAACCAGGACCAGAAGGCTGCCCGCAAGGACTTGCACGAGGCCGCGGCAGCCAAGGTCTACGACGACTACGCGGGTACCAGCCTGAAGGCGCTGGCCAATTCAGTTGGCGTACTGCCACCCCCGGCCGACACCTTCGATCCCGCTCACGCCGCCGGCGCCGTCGGCATGCAGACGGTCATGATCTTCGGCGTTGCCAGCACACAGCCGCAGCCCGGCCTGCAGCTGGTGGCGAAATTGTGCGAAAACGCCAGCAGCGACAACTCGATCAAAGCCGACTGCATGCAGTTGGGCAAGCTGCTCGAATGGGGCTCCAGTCCGCTGGCCCGCTCGCTGGGGTTGCACCTGCGCGAAGTGCTGGCAAACGATCCCGACCAGCAACAGCAGGCCAGGGACACCCGCCGCACCCTGGTCTGGCAGGTGCAGAGCTTCAACCAGCTGCTGTCCCGCGTGCAGGACGACGCCGCGCTGGCCCGACATCTGCTCTCACTGGCGCGCAACGGCGGCACCGAGATGAGTCTGCAACTGGCTGCGCTGCGCGACGACAACGTCCCGGTCGACCCGCCGGCCGATTGGCAGCCGCGAAAGGCCGAGTAGCCGGGCTTCGGGATGGGGGAATTGGTCAGAGAGGTCATGCTCAAGCGGTTGGGGAATGGGCCTCTCCGAATCCCGAACCCGAATCCACATTCCCGGATCAGCGGGATTCCCCTTTCGCCCCGCCCCCGCTAGGCTGGGTCCACCTTCCGTGGCAGGGGTAATTCGATGCTTACGACGCTCGTGGCGAGCAGCAAGGGTGGTTGCGGCAAGAGCACGCTGGTGACGCAACTGGCGTCACACTGGGCCCAGGCGGGAAAGTCGACGGTCATCGTCGACGCCGATCGACAAGGGTCCAGCTTTCGCTGGGCGGCGTTGCGGCCAGACAACGTGCCTGGCGTGCTGGCCCTTGAAGGAGGCCGCCGCTCGCTGCAGAAGCTGCCACCGGATACTGATCAAGTGTTGATCGACACCCCGGCCGGCTCGCGTGAGCGCGAGCTGGAACCCTACCTCGAGCTGGCCAACGTGCTGCTGGTGCCGGTGCTGCCCTCCTCGTTCGACCTGGATGCCACGCTGGCCTTTGCCGAAGAATTGCGCGCGATCAACCGCATCCACCGCGGCAAGCTGCCGGTGGCACTGGTGGCCAACCGGCTCAAGCCATGGACCCACGCCAGCCAGGATGCAATCACCGAGCTCGCCGCGCAGTCACCCTTCCCGGTCGTGGCGCAGCTGCGCGACAGCCAGGCCTACGTGCTGCTGGCCGCGCTGGGCAAGGGCATCTTCGACTACCACTCCGAACAGGTGCGCAACCACCAGGAGGACTGGAAACCCTTGCTGCGCTGGATCAAGCGTCAAGCCTGACACGCGCCACCGGATGCCACCCGGGCATCCCGTCGCACCACCCATCTGCCGGAGTCCACCATGCACGAACTGATCTTGTTGCGACACGCGGAAGCGGTGCCCATAGAAAGCGGCGGCGATGATCGCGAGCGAGGGCTCAGCGCACGCGGCGAGCAGGAAGCGCAAGCCGCCGGACTCTGGCTGGCTGCACACGGCCTTCAGCCGACACGCGTTCTGTGTTCACCCACCCGCCGTACGAACGAGACCACGCGACTGGCGTTGGCGGCGATTGACCATGCACCGGTTCCCCAGCTGGCCGAAGAAATCTTCGACGCCACGCCCGGCGAACTGCTGGTGCTGCTCGACCAGCATGGCGATGCCGACACGGTGATGCTGGTGGGGCACAATCCCGGTATCGAGCGACTGGTGGCGTTGCTGGTCGAAGGCCGCTCCGACGAGTTCCGCGGCATGCCTCCCGGTGGCATGGCCGTACTGCATCTGGATGGCGCGTTGGAGCCGGGCAGCGCTCGGCTGGATGCGTTCTGGTCGCCGTGATCGGCGCCGCTGGCGGTGCCTGAGTCCTGAGCCACCCCAAAAACCGGCCCTCCCGATACTGGCAGCGTTGCAGCTCGCTTTCGCATCCTCCACGCAGGCAAGACGCGCGTTACCTTTATGATGTCGGCATGATCCGTTTCCTGTGCCGCGTCGGCTTGCCGCTCGTCATCTTCGCCACCGCATTGCAAGGTTGCACGGTGTCCAGGGCGCAGATCCGGCGTGCCGATGCGGTGGTGGCGGCCACCAACGATCGCCAGCTGAGCTGCCACCGGGCCGACCATTGCGCCGTGCCTTCGCCCTTGCTGGAGGCGGCCGCTCAGGCGCTGGCCCGATCCACGCCGCAGCATCCGGTGCACGTGGTCACCCTCCTCGGCGAAAGCGAACCGGCGCTGGCGGCGCGGGTCAACCTGATCCGGGCGGCACGCAAGTCGATCGACGTGCAGACCTATATCTGGGACCAGGACGACGTCGGGCAGCTGATGTTGAACGAACTGGTGCAGGCGGCCCGGCGCGGGGTGAAGGTGCGCATCCTGGCTGACCAGTTGTTTTCATTTGACAGCCTGGATCTGCTCGACGAGCTTTCGCGAGCCAGCGTCAACCTCAAGGTTCGGCTGTACAACCCTACCTTCCACAAGGCGCGCACGCCGCCGCTGGATTTCGCCGTTGGCATCCTGTGCTGCTTCATGCAATTCAACCAGCGCATGCACAACAAGCTGGTGCTGGTGGACGACAGCATCGGCATCGGCGGTGGCCGCAATTACCAGGACCGCTATTTCAACTGGGACGATCAGTTCGACTACGTCGACCGCGACGTGATGATCGGCGGCCCGGCTGCGAAACAGATGGCCGCCAGCTTCGCGCTGTTCTGGCACCACAAGCGTGCCGTTCCGCTGACCCATCTGCGTGATGTCAACCAGCGCATCCTCTCCGACCGCGCCGTACCGACGTGGCCTGCACCGAAGTACCGCCGACCTCAACGGGTGGCGCATCTGCTGGAGGCTGCGGAGAATCCGGCGTGGCTGCACGCCTGGCTGGTGGCGCCCAGCTTGCACGTGGGCAAGGTGGAATATTTCAGCGACCTGCCGGCCAAGACCGACAAGCCGGACAAGAAGCAGGCGAGGGAGTTCACCCAGCACATCATGCGTCTGGTGAGGGATGCCCGACATGAGGTGATCCTGCAGACGCCGTATCTGGTGATGAGCAAGCGCGCCCAGCATATTTTTCGTGTCCTGCACCGCCTGCCCGACCCGCCACGGATCATCGTGTCCACCAACTCGCTGGCTTCGACCGATGCGTTCGCGGTGTACGCGATGTCGTACAAGCACCGCAAACGCTACCTGAAGAAATTCGGCTTCGAGATCCACGAACTGAAGCCGCACGCGCCGGGTCCGGCCGTGGATTACGAGCTGGCCAATCTGGATGCGGATACCGCGCGCGCCGCACCGGAAACGGCCAGTCCGGCCAGTGCATCGCGCGCGCGCCTGCATCTGATCGGCAGCAGTCGGGCCAGCAACCGGCCAGCGCCGCTGTTGAGCGGTGGCCGCCGCTTCGGCCTGCACGCCAAGTCGATCGTGGTCGACGACGACTTCGGCATGGTCGGTTCGCACAACTTCGACCCGCGTTCGGACCACTACAACACCGAGTCCGGGGTGATCGTCTACGACCACGCCTTTGCCGACCAGCTGCGCCAGGCCATCCTGCGCGACACCCAACCGGAGAACGCCTGGGTGATTGCTCCGCGCGAGTCGGTGGTGCCGGTACTCACCAACATCAACCAGGCCATCGGCACGGTCTCCGAACACCTGCCGTTCTTCGACCTGTGGCCTTTCCGCTACGCCACCAGCTACGACCTCAAGCCGGGCTGCGTGCCGATGCGCGCCAGCAACCCGGGCTTCCATCAGTGCTATCGGCCGGTCGGCGACTTCCCCGACGTGGATCTGTCACCGAAGCTGATCATCACGCGCCTGGTCACTGCCTTCGGAGTGGGCGCGAAAGGCATTCTCTGACCTCCGCGCCATGGCAGTCACGTTTGATCATGGCGTTTCCTGCCGCACCGGTTTCACATAGGTGTTGAACAGCTCGTCGATGCGCCGGTACTCGTCGTACCACGAATCGGCATGGACGAAACCGTGGCGCTCCATCGGGTACAGCGAGATCCAGAAGTTCTTCTTGTGCAGCTCGATGAAGCGCTGGTACAGGCGGATCGAGTCGCTGGCCATCACGTTGTTGTCGATCAGGCCATGCTGGATCAGCAGCGGATCGCGCAGGTTGGCGGCGTACTCGATCGGCGAGCTGGTCTTGTACGCCTCCGGATCGAGCTGCGGATCGTTGAGGATGTTGGAGGTGTACTCGTGGTTGTAGCTGGTCCAGTCGCTGACCGGCCGCAATGCCGCGCCGGCGGCGAATTCACCTGGCGCGCGCAGCAGCGCCATCTCGGTCATGAAACCGCCGTAGCTGCCGCCGTAAATGCCCACGCGCTTCGAATCGACGCCATGGTGCTTGACCAGCCACGCCTTGCCATCGAGCAGGTCTTCCAGTTCCGGATGACCCATGTGCTGGTAGATCGCGGTGCGCCAGTCGCGGCCGTAGCCGGCCGAGCCGCGGTAATCCATGTCCAGCACCACGTAACCCTGCTGCACCAGCAGGTTGTGGAACATCTGCTCACGGAAGTAATAGGTCTGCTGCAGCGACACATCCTGCAGATAGCCCGCGCCGTGCACGAAGAGCACCGCCGGGCGCGACGCGGGTGCGTCCGCCTCGTCCTTCGGCCCGTAGTACTTCGCGTAGATCACGCCGGCACCGTGCGAGGACGGCACCTCGACGATCTTCGGCGCAATCCAGGCACGCGAGCTGTACGCACTCTTCATCGTGTTGGTGAGCTCTTGCGGCGCGCCCCCGGCGGAAGCCTGTACGGCCAGCTGGTCAAACATGTAGGGCGCCGAATGCAGCACGGCCAGCTGCGCGCCATCGGGCGACAGCTTGAAGCCATCAGCCCCCTGATATTGCGTCAACCGCTTCAGTTCGCCGCCGCTGGAAGACACGCGGTAAACGTCGTAGCTGTACGGCGCGACCTTGTTCGCCAGCACGTAGAACCACTGGCCGTCGGCACTGAGCTGCGGCGCGCCGACCTCGTAGTGCCCGCTCGTCAAGGCCTTCGCCGTGCCATCCAGCGGCTTGGTGTACAGGCGGGAGTAGCCACTCTGCTCGCTGAGATACCACAGCGTGCGCCCGTCCTTGAGCCACCCGAAGTCGTTGAAGCTCCAGTTGATCCAGGCCGGATCGGTCAACCGTTGCTGGTTGACCAGGGCATGCTTGCTGAAATCCACGCTGGCGATCCAGCGATCCTTGTTGTCGATCGCGCGCAACTGGATCGCCAGCTGGCTGCCATCGTCACTCCACACCACGCCGCCACCACCACCATCCTCGCCACCGGCCGCGATGCGCACCGGCCGTACCTCGGGCGCCTTCAGAGCCTTCGCCTCGTCCGCGTTGCCGGCCTGCTCCAGCCTGGTGACCGCCTGCTGGCGCAGTGCGGCCAGCGGATCGGTCTTGATGCCCGGCAGTCCGTCCGTCTTCAGCGCCCAGGTTTTGTGCTGCGTCAGGTCGAGCAACAGCAGCGATTGCGGGGCCGGATCGTTGCGGCCGACGTAGGTGCGTGCGTCTTCCGGCTCGGTGTAACCGCTGTCGGTGACGTAATGATTGACCTGCGGCGCCTTGCCGGCCTTGTAACCCTTGGGTGCAGTCACCAGCAACAGCCAGCGGCCATCGGGCGACAGCTCGGTGTCGACCAGGCGGATCTTGTCGCCCAGCCAGAACGGCCGCGGTGCGCGGCCGGCATCGGCCGCTTCCAGCGCCAGCGCATGGTCGCGCACGGCCTGCTTGTCGGCCTTGATGTCGCGCAGCGTCTTGAACAGGCTCAGCTGCAACTCGCCCAGGTCATCGGGCTGTTTTGTCTGCGGGTCGTCGGCAAGCTTGAGCTCGACCACCGGCGCGGTCACGGCACTGGCCAGGTCATAACGGAACCAGTCGTTGCCGGCGCGAAACTGCAGCGCGCGGCCATCGGCAGAGAACTGCGGTGAGGACTCGCGTTGCGGCGTCAAGGTCACCTGCCGGCGCTGGCCATTGGCCAGGTCGACCACGAACACGTCGCCGTGCAGGATGTAAGCGGCATGCCGGTGCGCGCGATCGAACACGGCCGGCCCCTCGGCCTTGCCCGTCGCGGCGGGATCAAGCTTCACGCTGTTGCCGCTGGTGGGATCGACGCGGTACAGGTCACGCACCGGGCTGCCATCGCGCTGGACCGAGTAATAGAGGTTGCGCCCGTCCACGCTCCAGTACGGGCTTTCCACGGCATGCCCGACCCAGTCCGGGTTGGCCATGATGGTTTCCATGTCCAGCGGGGCGTTGGCTGCAACTGTCGTTTGCGCTGGCGTGGCTTGCTCCTGTGCGGCGTATACGGATCCCGCGCCACTGACCAGCAGGGCGGCGAGGACGGCAGCAACGATACGGCGCATGGCGTGGGCTCCGGCACAAAAATCGCAGCATAGCCGCTGCGAGGCGTCCAACCAACGCCGGAAGTCCTGCCCGGGTGAAGTTGCAGGCGTGACCGGGCTACCATCGATCGGGTTCATCGTGCCTATCGGGAGACCGTCATGCCTCGCTTCCCCGCGTTCGCCGGCTTCGGGCTGGCTGTTCTTTCCGGCATAGCCGTGGCGCAAGCCCCGCTGCCGAAACCGCTGCGCTCTGTCCCGCTGATCACCACTGCACAGGAAATTCCCACGATGCCACCGGCAACGCCACGACACGACGTGACCAACACCTATCACGGCGTGATGGTGCATGACCCGTACCACTGGCTGGAAGATGCCGACGCACCCGCGGTAAGGCAGTGGATCGCCGCACAGAATGCGCACACCGAAAAGGTGATGGACGGCTTCACGGACGCCAAGGCGCTGGCCCGGCGCATCGGCCAGCTGGCCTTGACCTCGACCCAGCAGTTCGCCCCGGAAATCGCGGCCGGCACCTTGTTCTACATGCGCCAGATCCCGCCGCAACCGCAGGCGGTGCTGGTGGCGGCAAGTTGGCCCGATGGCACGCCGAAGGTGCTGGTCGATCCGAATGCCGGCCATGGCAGTGTCGCTATCACCGGCCATTGGCCCGCGCCGGACGGCAAGCTGGTCGCCTGGGGCAGTGCCGAAGGCGGCAGCGAGGCAACCACCATCCGCTTCGTCGATGTAGCCAGCGGCAAGACGCTCCCCGATGCGCTGCCGCACGCCGGCGGCGGCACCACGCCACAGGGTGTGGTGTGGGACGCCGACGGCAAGGGCGTGACCTACGTGCGCCTGCCACTGCCGGGCAGCGTTCCCGCTGACCAACTGCAGTTCAACGCCGCGCTGTATCACCACACTTTGGGCACGCCGGCCAAGGACGATACGCTGGCCTTCGGCAAGGGCCTGTCGAAGGTGGCCGAATACACCCTGCTCGGCTCCGCCGACGGTCGACACGCCGCGGCACTGCTGCACTACGGTGATGGCGCGCCGGACGCGGTCTATCTGCGCCAGGGCGACCGCAGCTGGAAACTCGCGCTGGGCACCGAAGCGAACGTGCGTGCAGCGGATGAGGTCAACCAGGGCGCGGCCTGGGATGGCGACCGCCTGCTGGTGATCGCCTATCAGGACGCCCCCCGCGGCAAGTTGCTGGCGCTCGCTGCCAGCGGCAAGACCAGCGTGCTGGTGCAGCAGGGTGCATGGGCGATGCACTCGGTGGCGCCGGTGCAGGGCGGCTTCCTGATCACCGAAGTGAGCGGCCCGGACTGGCGCGTGCGGCAGTTTGACCGCAGTGGCCGCTTCACCCGCAAGGTGCCGCTGCCGGCCAGCGGCATCGGCGTGGGCAGCATCGCCAGCAGCGCGACGTCCAGCCACGCGCTGATCACCTATACCGGGCGGACCATTCCCTCGCGCTGGGGCGATTACGATGCCGCCAGCGGCGCGCTCAAGACCGTGTTCGAGGTCAAGCCGGCGGCGGATTACTCCGGCGTCGTCACCTACCGGCTCGATGCCACCTCCAAAGACGGCACCAAGATTCCGGTCACCGTGATCGCCATGAAAGGCGTGACCCCGAACGGCCAGCGTCCGACCATCCTCTCCGCCTACGGCGGCTTCGGCATCACCACCGCGCCGCGCTTCGTCGGCGCCAACCTCGCCTGGCTGGAACGTGGCGGCGTGTATGCGGTGGCCAACATCCGCGGCGGTGGCGAGTACGGCGAAGGCTGGCATGCCGACGGCATGCTGGCGAAAAAGCAGAACGTCTTCGACGATTTCCATGCCTGTGCGCAGGCGCTGGTGGCACAGCACTGGACCGACCCCGCCCATCTGGGAATCATGAGTGGCTCCAACGGCGGCTTGCTGATGGGCGCGGCACTGACCCAGCATCCATCCGAATACCGCGCGGTGGTTTCGCTGGTCGGCATCTACGACATGCTGCGCGCCGAGCTGTGGCCGAACGGCCAGTACAACATCAGCGAATACGGCACGGTCGAGAACGCCGCCGACTTCCACTGGCTGCGGGCCTATTCGCCGTTGCAGAACGTCAAGGACGGCACGGCGTATCCGGCGGTACTGCTGATCACCGGCGTCAACGACCCGCGCGTCGCGCCGTGGCAATCGCGCAAGTTCGCGGCCGCACTGCAGACCGCCACCACGTCGCCCCATCCGGTGCTGCTGCTGACGCGCATGAACGAGGGACACGGCGTCACCGCCTCCTTCAGTCAGCGCGTGGGAAATGCGGGGGCAGCGATGGGGTTCTTTGCGCAGGAGTTGGGGCTG
This sequence comes from Rhodanobacter sp., assembly GCA_039922695.1. Taxonomy (GTDB): domain Bacteria; phylum Pseudomonadota; class Gammaproteobacteria; order Xanthomonadales; family Rhodanobacteraceae; genus Rhodanobacter. The sequence goes on from JBDTEG010000033.1 coordinate 30,559, forward strand.
GGCGCGGTGCGGTAGGTCTCGCCACCGGTGTGCCGCCCCGGGCGGCGCGGCGCACGCGGACTCCCGTCCGTGCCGGGGGCTGCCCGCCGCCGGGATCGGCATCAAGCCGGCTCGCCACCGCTGCTACGATCGGGCATCTTCCTCCCCGGTGTTCTCAGCCATGACCCTGCCCGCCGTCGAACTCGAAACCGCCGCCAACCCGACCCACTGCATCATCTGGCTGCACGGCCTGGGTGCCGACGGCAACGACTTCGCGCCGATCGTGCCGGAGTTGGTGGCCAGGGAACGGCCAGCACTGCGCTTCGTGTTTCCGCACGCGCCCGTGCGACCTGTGACGATCAACAACGGCATGTCGATGCGTGCCTGGTACGACATCGTGGGGTTCGATCTGCAGTCCCGCCAGGACGAGCCCGGCGTGCGCGCCTCGGTGCGCGAGATTGAAACCCTGATCACGCGCGAACACGACCGCGGCATACCCAGCGAACGCATCGTGCTGGCAGGCTTCTCGCAGGGCGGCGCGATCGCGCTGGCCGCAGGCTTGTGCCATGCGCACACGCTGTGCGGCATCACGGCGCTGTCCGCCTACCTGCCGATTTCCGACGTACTGACGCGCGAGCGCCACCCGGCCAATGCCGCCACGCCGATCTTCTGGGGTCATGGCACCGCCGATCCGGTGGTGGTGATGCAGCGAGGCGTCGATTCGCGCGACCTGCTTCAGTCGCTCGGCTACACCGTGGAGTGGCACACCTACCCCATGGCCCACGCAGTCTGCGCCCAGGAGGTCGCCGACCTGCGCCACTGGCTCGGCGCGCGGCTGACCTGACAGCCGGCGTGTATGCGGCATACTTGCCGCATGCGCGCATCGTCCTCTGCCAGCGGCCCGCGTGGTCGCACCGAACACAGTCCGCTGCCGGACTTCTGTCAGCTGCCGGCGCTCGTCGCGCTGTTCGTGGTCGGCGCGCTCACCGTCACCGTGATGTGGCTGGCCCGCGATGACCGTTACGACTGGCCGGCTTACAGCGTCAGCATGTTCTTCGTGACCTGGCTGGCAATGGTGGTGGCGGTGACACTATGCAAGCTGCGCCATTTGTTGCAACGCCTGCCGGGACACGCACCGTATGTCGGCGTGTGGCTGTTGATCGTGCTGGTCGTGCTGGTCGCCAGCATCATCGCGCGCTGGCTCGACGGCGCACTGCAAACCCGCCTGATCGGCAGCAGCATGGCTGTGTTCGTGCGCGACAACGTGGTGATCGCGGCTCTGCTCGGCGCGGCCATGCTGCGCTACTTTTACGTGCTGGCGCAGTGGCAGGCACGGCTGGCCGCGGTTACCCGTGCCCAGGTCGAGGCGCTGCAGGCGCGGATCCGCCCGCACTTCCTGTTCAACAGCATGAATACCGTGGCCGCGCTGATCCGGGTCGACCCGGCTGCGGCCGAGCGCACCGTCGAAGACCTCTCCGAGCTGTTCCGCGCCGCGCTGGGCCAGCACGATACCGGTGACGGCACGCTGGGCGAGGAACTGGCACTGGTCCAGCGTTACCTGGCGATCGAGCAGTTGCGCCTGGGCGAGCGCCTGCGCATACACCGCGAACTGGACGATCTGCCACACGACTATCCACTGCCGCGATTGCTGTTGCAGCCGCTGGTGGAAAACGCGGTGCGCCACGGCATCCAGCCCCTGCGCGAAGGTGGCGAGATCATTCTGCGCGGCCGTCGCGAGGGCGATGGCGTGCGCATCGAAATCATCAATCCGCTGCCAGCCACGCCACCGAAGCCGGGCCACGGGCATGGTCTGGACAGCGTACGCCGGCGCATCGCCTATCGATACGGCCCCCGCGCCGAGGTGCAGGCCGGTGCGCGGGACGAACGCTTCGTGGTGGTGCTGCAGCTGCCGGGAGACTCCGCCTGATGCGCGTACTGATCGTCGACGACGAACCGCTGGCACGCACGCGCATGGCTGCGCTGCTGGGCGAGTGCGACGATATCGAGATCGCCGGCAGCATCGGCGACGGTGAGAGCGCGCTGGGCACGCTCGATCAATTGCAGCCGGATGTGCTTCTGCTCGACATCAACATGCCCGGCCTCGACGGCACGACGGTGGCACAACGGCTCGCAGGTCGCCCGCGACCGCAGGTGATCTTCTGCACCGCCTACGAAGAGCACGCACTGAAAGCATTCGAGTTGGGTGCAGTCGATTACCTGCTCAAGCCGGTGCGACTCGACCGTCTGCGCGCGGCACTGCAACGTGCGCAACGCCGGCTCGCCGACACTCCGCCCGAACCCACGGCGTATCTGCACGGTCGTCTGCGCGGCGAAGAAGTACGCATCGCGCTCGCTGACGTGATCTGCCTGCTCGCCGAAGAGAAGTACGTGGTGGTGCAGCACCTGCGCGGCGAACTGCTGATCGAGGAATCGCTGCGTCAACTGGAAGAGAGCTACCCCGACCAGCTGATCCGCCTGCACCGAAATTGCCTGGTACCCTCGCCGCGCCTGCTCGGTCTGAAGACCTGCGCCGACGGTCGCGTGCTGGCGCGCCTTGATGGCACCGAGAGCAGCCCGGAAATCAGTCGCCGGAACCTTCCAGCCGTACGCAAATGGCTGCGTTTGAGTTGAACCTGGCAGCGCGAGAGGCACACGTGGCGCGGGCGAATCATTTGGCCCGCGCGCGCCGACGGAATTCCCGGATTGCGAAGCGCGAACAGCCTGCTGAAGAACGGCAAACGTGAACCCGCAAGCTGCCAAGGTCTCGTTACGCCAACAGCTCGTCACCTGCGCCGTGTTCTGTGTGCTGGCGGGCGTGGTCATGCTTTTTCATCGCAACGCCTACGGTTCTGTATTCGTCTCCGGCCTGCCCTTGACGTACCAGATGCTTCTGGGCATCGCGTTTGGTGCCATCTACTGGGTTGCTTCGCTGCTTGGTTCACGCTTTGTCGCCGGACGAAGGGCGACGCGGCACATGGCCGAGAGTTACAACCGCCTGGACTTGAGCGGCTTGAACCCGCTGTGGATGGCACTGGCGGCCGGCGTGGGCGAGGAGCTGCTGTTTCGTGGCGCGCTGCAGCCAGTGCTTGGCATCTGGCTAACCTCGGTGGCTTTCGTACTCGTGCACATCCGGGCCTATCGGCTCGACGCGTTGAACAAGCGCGTTCTGCTCCAGTCGGTCTCGATCTTCGCGATCAGTGTTGCGCTTGGTTACCTGGCGCTTTATGCCGGCCTGCTCACCGCCATCCTGGTTCATGCAGCCATGGACGCCGTGGGTCTTTTCTTCATCCGTCGGATGGCGCGTTCAGCAACAACCCCGATGCCAGGTTGACATCATGGTCAGTGCGGCTCTGATGCGAAGCACCGGGCGTCCATTCCAGGCGCGAATGCAACTGGCGCACCCTCTCTGAAGGCGGAGTACGATGCTGCAGTCGTTCGACACGGAGAAGCGGCCAGGCGCAATAGCCATGGCCGGATGCGACCGCCAGGCGCGGGAATACCTGACCGGGGCCACCCGCCGCGTCGCACGCATCACGGCGAGGCCGGCTCGCTTGCCGCACGCAAGACGCCATCAACGAAGGGGATATCGAGCATGGGCAAGACCATTGTGGTGACCGGGTGCAGTTCCGGCTTCGGGCGGCTGGTTTCAACGCAGCTGGCGCGGCGAGGTGATCGCGTCTACGCCAGCATGCGCGACCCCATCGGCAGGAATGCCGGCGTCGCCGGCGAGTTGCGTGGCCTGGCCGAGTCGGCGGCGCTCGACTTGCGCGTACTCGATCTGGACGTGGGTTCCACCGACTCGGTGGATCGGGCCGCCACCACGGTACTGGCCGAGTCGGGTGCGCCGGACGTGCTGATCAACAACGCCGGGCAGATGTTCGTCGGTCTCACCGAAGCCTTCACCGCGGACGAACTGTCCAGCCAGCTCGATGTGAACCTGGTCGGCGTGCATCGCATGCACCGCGCCTTCCTGCCGGCGATGCGCCAGCGCGGGCATGGACTGATCATCAACTTGAGTTCGACCGCCGGACGCTGTGCGGTGCCGTTCAACGCAATCTACCATGCAAGCAAGTGGGCGCTGGAGGGCTATTCGATGGCCTTGCGCGGGGAGCTGGCCTCATCCGGCGTCGATCTGGTCGTGGTCGAGCCGGGCCCGTTCGCCACCTCGTTGTTTCCCTCCATGCGACAACCCGCCGACACCGAGGATCGCGCCGCCAGCTACCCCGACATTGTGCGACAGACGTTTGCCGGGATCGGCGCCATGTTCGAAGGCCTGTTCAACAACCCCGACACTCCCACCGATCCGCAACTGGTCGTTGACCGGCTGATCGAGCTAGTCGCGATGCGCGCCGGGACGCGGCCGTTCCGCAGCGTGGTCGGTGTCGATTTCGGCGTAGCGGCCCGCAACAGCGCCGTCGAACCGTTTGATACGGGCCTGCTGCAAGCCACCGGCCTTGCCGAGTTCACCACCCTGCGGGCGGACCCCGCCTGACCGATGCGCCTGCCGTGGTCGCGCCAACCGGAAACGACGACGGCAGCTGTGATGGCACCGCTTGCGCTTGAGGGTGCGTGCGTGCTCGTGGATGGACGCTGACTTCGCCTGCACACACGCCGCGCTTCAATGACGCTCCCTCCACTGCGAAAGGCGAAGCAGTCATGAGCCACGAATTCAAGGTCGGCGACCACGTGCGCTGGAATTCCGAAGCCGGGCACGTCAGCGGCAAGATCACGAAGGTACACACCAGCGACACCGAGTATAAAGGGCACAAGCGTCACTGCAGCGAGGATGAGCCGCAGTACGAGATCAAGAGCGACAAGACCGACCACGTAGCCATGCACAAGGGCTCGGCGCTGCACAAGGTCGACTGAGCCATGCGCAGCGACCCCGTCACGATCTGGACCATCGGTCACTCCACCCGTGCGCTGGAGGAGTTCGTGGAACTCGTCCACGAATACAAGGTGGAAGCCATTGCCGATGTGCGCAGCTTCCCCGGTTCTCGCCGCTATCCGCATTTCGCCAGCGAGGCGCTGGCCAGGTCACTGCCTGAGCACGACATCGCCTATCGATGGATTCCCAAGCTGGGCGGCCGGCGCAAGGTGCAGGCGGATTCTCCGAATACCGCCTGGCGCAACGCCTCGTTCCAGGCCTATGCCGACTACACCGCCTCTGTCGAGTTTGCCGAGGGCCTCGACGAACTGCTGGAACTGGCCGCGTCCAGGCGCACCGCCATGATGTGTGCCGAAGTGGTGTGGTGGCGTTGCCATCGCTCGATCGTGTCCGACGTACTGAAGCTGCGCGGGATCGAGGTGATCCACATCATTGATGCGAAACACACGACGGTGCATCCGTACACGTCGCCCGCACACATCGTGGATGGGAAGCTGAGCTATGCGGCGGCGCAGGGGGAGTTGCTGTAGCAGTTTCGCGGTCGACACCACTACTACTCCGCCTGGGTGCAAGGCGAGACAGCACCCATGTTGCAGCGCGCAGGGGCCGGAATGCTTCACTTCCTGGATGGCGAGACTCCACCAGCCAGAATTCATCAAAAAGCACCTGTATTCAATCCTGTCAGTCGTTGGGCGTAATCGCCATCGTTTCCATGCCCGGTTGCCCGCTGATCGCTTCCATCATCGACATGGCGCCACGGAGTGAGCGCCGCTGCGTTTGAGATGGATCAGGAAGACTTGACCCCAGCGTATGCGCCGCGTGCTCGAGGCAACGACGCGGCGCACGGCCGGCATCCGTCCCCGCCATGGCCCGCCCCTCGCTCCATCAGATCCGCAACACGCGAGCCGCACTGCAATTGTGGTGACCCGTTCCGTCCCCGTTTTACGCATACACTATTCCCGCCCGATCCACCGCGTGAGTCGGGAAGGAATGTTGCGCAGGATCCGCGCAGCAGGGGTTATGGGGGAGCGGTCATGCCAGCTGAACTGCACGATTTGGTCATGGTGGCGCTGGGCCTTGTTGCCGTGTTCGCGGTGGTGATCATCGTCACCTTGCGGCTTGCGACAAGAGCGCAGACGCGCAACCTTGGCTCGGTCACCGCCGTCCGCGTGTGGAGCGAACTCGGGCACGGCGACGTGCCCGATCCAGGGTTGCTTTATGGCACCTGGCAAACATTCGCGCATGAGGTCGTACTGGCGGTCAAGGATGCGGACGACCGGGTCATCGGCCGGGTTACGCAGCGTGGGCTGGGCGGGCTGGATACGGTCATCGTCATCGGACCGGTGACATTCCGGGTCGTTCCGCAGCGGCATTGGCGGGAGGCGGCTGACCTGGTCACCAACGACCCGGACACGGGACGGGCGCGGGTGGTCTGCAGCTTCGCCAAAGGTGCCCACCGGCTGGCAACTTACACGTGCGAAGACGGCAGGATGCTGTCCATCCCGTCCGGATGGGATTGGCCGTGGCGCCGCCGTGTTTCGAACATCCTGTGCTTGGAAAAGACGATCGGCTCCATCTGGACACCAGGTTCGCCATGGCTCAACCAGGGACGTGCATTGGTGCTTCCGGTGGAAATTCCGCCAGCGGTCAGACTGTTTGTTCTGTGGAAGGGAAGCGGCTTGAACACGCGCGCCAACACCCGGTAACGCGTTCCGCGCGATACACCGGGAGAACGACGTTGCCAATCAAGTCAAGCCGGCGACGATGTTGCGCGTCGTTGCGCACAGCGAGGCGCTGCTTGCTCGACCTCGGGTGACCACCGACGCCACGTGCAGTTTCTGGCGAAAGATCGCTTGCCACGGCTTGCGTCGATCCGCTGAATTCGTCGCCGTGATCGAGGGGTTTCAAAGCACGAGAGCCAGGCAAGTCTCACGCGCAAACGACCTATGCCGCTACGCCTGAGCATCGCAGGCCTCAGGGGACGCTGGGATTGTCAGGTCAACCACGGTGCCGGCGGGCGATACTTTCGGTTATGGCAATGCAGGGTATTGCTCCATGAAAGTTATGCGGCCATGGTCACACCTCCAGGGTTGCGGGCGGGCCACAATGACGCCACCGCGACCCTCCGCCGAACGCTGCGTCGGGTGCTCCCAGCCCACCCACAGGACGGTTTCGGCCATGCGCTCCGGCACCAGACGTCCTTTCCGCTTTGCATCCAGATTGGTGGCGGCGCTGATCGTCGCACTGGCCGTGTCGTCCATCAGCGGGTGTCCCAGTAACAAGTCCACCCCGCCGGTCACGCCTGCGGTTGTCACCCCGCCGCCCGCCGGCTCCCCGCCCACCACACCCCTGCCGCTGCCAACGGCGAACGACGGCAACCTGACGACGACCACGGGAGTCACCGGGACCGGGATCCTCGCCGGTTCGGGTACGGGCGCTCTGGCCTTCGCGATCATCGTGCCAACCCTGAGTGGCACGGCGAAACTGACAGACTCATCGAAAGGCACGTTCACCTACGCCCCCAATGCGAATTTTTCCGGCACAGACCGTCTCCAGTTCACGGTGACCGACAGCGTCGGCACGTCCAAGCCCGCAACCGTGACGATCACGGTGAACGCGCCCACGCTCGGCGCGCTTCAGGTGGCTGCCAACATCGGCGCCTCGATCGACTGGGTGTGCTACTGGTGCGTGGCCCAGCCGTTCGTGGACGTGGTCCGGCAAGCGGCGAATTTCGGTGATCCGGTCAGCGGTCTTCCGCTGCTTCAGGAGGGTAAAGTCGATGCGGATGGCTGGCCAACCGCGGACTTCCGCTGGATGGTGCTGTGTTGTGTGAAGGCGGACGGTGGCACCGATGATCCCGGTCCGGTCAGCCCGCTTGGGGGCAAGTACCAGCTCTCGTTCAACGGCAAGGCCGTGATCCACCCGCTCACGTTCACGGTCACGGGTCTGCAATACGACGCTGCCACCAACACCACCACGGCGACGCTGGATACCGGCGCGAACTACCAGGGTGGCAATGCCATGCTGACGTTCAGCAATTCGCAGCGCCGCGCCGACGCGGCCATCGGTAGCGGCGTCACCAACATCCGTATCATCCGGCCCCAGTTTGCGCCCAACGGCATGAAGTGGTGGGACACCCCGGACCAGCAATTCACCAAGCCATTCCTCGATTCGATCAAGGGTCTGAGCACGATCCGTTACATCAACTGGACCAAGGTGATCGGGTCGCCTGAAGTGAACTGGAGCGACCGTACGCCCGGCAACTGGCCGGTAGCCGGCTATTCCATCCAGGCCGCGGCGAGTTCAATGGCCTACCTGACCAAAAACGCCAGTTGCACCCAGTACTGTGATTGGTACCCCACCGGCGAATCCTGGGAAAGCGCGATCGATCTGGCGAACGCCTCCCACACCGACATGTGGATCAACGTGCCGGTGATGGCGACGGACGATTACGTGAAAAGCCTCGCCACACTGCTCAAGTCCAGGCTCGATCCCGGCCTGCACGTCTACGTCGAGTGGAGCAACGAGATCTGGAATTACGGCAGCCCGTACTGGACCGAGACCAACTACAACAACGATCAGGTCCAGGCGCTCCTTGCCTCCAATGCCGCGGCGGCGGCCAACTACGCCGCCAACTGCGTGTCGTGGGCGAATTTCGAGTGCCACGTGGCCGAGCGCCTCAAGCAGTTGTCCGACGTTTTCGCTGCCGTGTACGGGGCGAAGGCCATCAACACGACGATCCGCCCGGTGCTGTGTACCCAGGTGGTGCAGCCAGTCATGCTGATGGAGGCACTGCGTTTCATCGCCAAGACCTACGGGCCGCCAGCCAATTATTTCTACGGCACCTGTGGGGCGCCGTACTGGTCGCCGAAAACCAGGTTGGCCGCCGACGCCACCGTGGAGCAGACCGTTGCGGCCATGGACCAGGCCATCATCAACAATGTGGGCTATATCGAAACCGATACCGCGGTGAGCCTCTACTACGGCCTGCACAACTTCGCCTACGAGGGCGGGCCGGCTCTGGACGGCATCGGACCCAGCGACGCGGTGCTGGCGGCGACCAACCTTGCGCCGGGCATGCAGGCAAATGTCGTCAACGGCCTGACCGACTTCTTCAAGCACGGTGGCGACATGTACATGTATTACAGCCTGGTCGGGTCCGGACCCTACTGGGGCGCCACGCCGGATCCGCTGGATCTGCATGCGCCAAAACTGGCCGGCCTTCACGCCACGGTGGGAAAACTGGTGACGCGCTCCACCGGCACGACGCTGCCGGGAACCATTGTGGCCGACCCGCCCATGTTCGCGCTCAAGTCAGGGACGCCGGTGCCCACCTACCAGATGCGCAATTGTTCCGCACTCGATGCCGAGGGCAACGGCAACTGCGGATTCGGCAATGCCATTCCTGTGGGCGACGGCTATGGCTATCTGGTGAACGTGCCTCACGCAGGTGCATTTACCGTGACCCTGGTGCTGGTCGGCAACGCCAGCGCGAGTAGCCTGGAACTCGCGGTGGATGGAAAATCCGCCGGTAAATTTGCGGTCTCCAACGCGTCCACCGGCGCAACGGCAACAGCAACGACCCTCGATGTGACGCTCACCGCCGGTCCCCACGTTGTGGAACTCCTCAACGCCAGTGTCACTGGCGGGAGTGCCGTGAGCGGCATCGATTTCGCGGCTCAGTAGCCATCGCGGAGAGCATCTCAACCCACGTCCAGTCCGGTTTCGCAACGCCAGACGAAACAGCTTTGCCTACTCCTTCTTGATCGCATGCCCACCAAATTCGTTGCGCATCGAGGCGAGCAGCTTGTCGGTGAACGAGTCGTCATCGCGGGAGCGGAAGCGCTCCATCAGTGACAAGGTGATCACCGGCGCGGGTACGTTCAATTCGAGGGCGGCATCGACCGTCCAGCGGCCTTCGCCGGAGTCGACCACGAAGGGCGCGATGCCCTTCATCTCCGGATTCTTGCCCAGCGCATCGGTGGTCAGCTCCAGCAGCCACGAGCGCACGACACTGCCGTAGCGCCAGATCTCCCCGACCTGGGCCAGGTCCAGGCCGAATTCCTCCTTGTGCTTGAGGATGGAGAAGCCTTCGGCGTAAGCCTGCATCAGGCCGTACTCGATTCCGTTGTGAACCATCTTGGTGAAGTGTCCGGAGCCCGCGGGACCGACGCGACCCCAGCCTTTGTCCTTGCCGGGGGCGAGCGTTTCGAAGATCGGTTTCAGGCCATTGACAACCTTTTCGTCGCCGCCAACCATCATGCTGTAGCCCTCGGCCAGACCCCACACGCCGCCGCTGGTGCCGCAATCAACGTAGTTGACGCCCTGGTCAGCACATTTCGCCGCGTGACCGAGCGAATCCTTGTAGTTGGAGTTGCCCCCGTCGACCATCGTGTCCCCCTTTCCCAGCAGCTTCAGCAAGGCGTCCACCGTGTCGCCGGTGACTTTGCCCGAGGGCACCATCAGCCAGACCACGCGCGGTGCGGGGAGCGCCTGCACCAGCGCCTCGAGCGAATCGGCCGAACCACCGCCGTTGTCTTCAAGTTTCTTGCGTGCGTCTGCGTCGGGGTCGAAACCGGTGACCTTGTGGCCACCCTTGAGCAACCGCTGCGCCATGTTGGCGCCCATTTTGCCGAGACCGATCATGCCGAGTTGCATCGTCGTTGTCCTTGTGTGATGTGGGAGGTGCACGGATCCAAACGGCGGATTCTAGGTGACTCGACGATAAGCGTCCGTGACAGCGATCAGTGCCCCACCCAGCGCTGCAGGCGGGCCAGGATGCGCGGGGTGAGCCGGGTACGGTTGTACGCCAGCGCCGCCTCGCGGATCGCCTCGGTCTTGGTCGGGTAGGCGTGGATCACCTTGGCCAGGGTACGCATGCCCACTCCGGCCACCATCGCCAGGGTGACCTGGCTGATCATGTCGCCGGCGTCACGCGAGACGATGGTGGCGCCCAGGATATGGTCGCTGCCTTCGCGAACGTGGATCTTGACGAAACCTCCCTGCTCGCTGTCGGTGATGGCGCGATCAACCTGGTGCATCGGGATGGTGAAAGTCTTGATCGGAATGCCGCGCGCATTTGCCTCGCGCACATACAAACCGACGTGGGCGATTTCCGGATCGGTATAGGTGCACCACGGCACGATGCGCTCGCTCAGCCGTTCACGCCCGCTCAGCAGCGCGTTGCGCACCACGATACGCGCGGACTCCTCGGCGATGTCGGTGAACTTGGCGTCGAGGCAGACGTCGCCAGCCGCATAGATGCGCGGGTTGCTGGTGCGCAGGTAGTCGTCGACGGTGACGCCACGGGTTTCGTCGAACTCGATGCCGGCGGCCTCCAACGCGAGTCCCTGCACGTTCGGCCGCCGTCCGACGCCGGTCAGGATCGCGTCGACGCGGATGGTGTTGTGGTAGTCGTCGGTGACCAGGTCGACCAATCTTTCGGCGCCGTCCATGCGTACCGCGGTGGCGCAGGTATTGAGCCGCACCTCGATGCCGTCGCGGGCAAAGGCCTCCGAAAGCGTCTGCGCCGCGTCGCGTTCCTCGTGCGGCAGGAACAGCGCCATGTTCTGCACGATGGTGACTTTCGAGCCGAGCCGCTCGAACGCCTGCGCCAGCTCGCAGCCGAGCGGGCCACCGCCGATCACCAGCAGCCTTGGTGGCAGTTCGGCGAGCTCGAACACGGTGGCATTGGTGAGAAAGCCCGCCTGCTTGAGCCCGGGAATGTCGGGCACGTCCGGCCGCGCACCGGTGGCGATCAGTGCCTTTTCGAACTGCAGCACCTGGCCGTTGACGCTCAAGCGGTCGGCGCCCTCGAATTGGGTGTTGCCGAAGAACACGTCGACGCCGCTGGCCACCAGCGAACGAACCGATGTGGTATTGGTGAGGTGACTGCGGATGCGCCGCAGACGGGTCATCGCGGCGGCAAAATCGACCTGGATGTCGGCCGGCACCTGCGCACCATAGCGGTCCGCATCGCGCATTTCGGCGTACACCGCGGCGGTGCGCAGCAAAGCCTTGGAGGGTATGCAGCCGGTATTGAAACAGGTGCCCCCGATCATGTGCCGCTCGATCAATGCGACCCGGGCGCCGAGCGCCGCCGCCGCGCCGGCGGCCGCCAGTCCCGCCGAGCCGCCGCCCACGATCACCAGCTGGTAGGGCAACGAAGGCTCGGGGTTGTTCCACGACTCCGGACTCACGGCGGCGAGGCGCTTGCGCTCGAAGGCGTCCTGCGGTGGGGTGACGCGTGCATCAAAGGTCATCATCAGGAGGCACCTCCGGCTTGGGCGTCCAGCCAGCCACCGGCAAAACCGGCCTTGCGCAAGCCGCTCGCAAGAGGGCCACAGCCGCGCAGCAGTCGCCAGATCGACTCGCTGCGATAGTTCTCGATCATCATGAAGACGATGCCCTGATCCAGCCCGTAATGGCCCGGGGAGACCCAGACGCGGCCGCCATGACAGATCACGCTGGCATTGAAACTCGTGGCCAGACGGTCGTCAGTGAGGATGTCCGGATGGCGCATCAGCATGTTGCGCAGCGCAGCCAGCGCCAGCTGCGGGGCAAAGGGTAGCGAGGAGAGCACGGCTGGCGGCGACAAGGTGCCATCGTCCGGACCGTACGGCACGCCGCGCGCGGCATAACCAAAAAAGCGCCGCGGCTCGTTTTCCACATCCTGCTGTTCGTCGGTGGGACCGTCGCAAGCCGACAGGCCCCAGCAGTTGCGGTCGTAGCCAGTGAATTCATGGGGATTGAGCTGGGTGTATTGGCGTTGTACCTCGACCGCACGTCGGCTGTTTTCGAAATAGTCCGATTGCTTTTCGCGCATGAAGGAATCGCGGATATCGCGCAGATCGATCCATGCCTGCGAGAAGTGGTGCACGAACAACGGGCCGGCGTACAGAAAATCCTGGTCGTACAGGTTTTCCCACTGGTAGGTGGCCACCCAGCCCGCATAGCAGTCGGGAGAAACCGGATGGGTCGGTGAACCCAACGCCAGCGCGTACAGCACGATCGCCTCGCTGTAGCCCTCCCAGCCGTAGTGCAGGTAACCGCATTCCGGTTTCCAGCCTTGACGGATGGTGTCCGCGCCGTCTTGTGACCAGCGCCAGTCGACGCGCCGGTACAGCACGTTGGCCAGTTCGCGCAGTTCGGCTTCCTCCGGATTGTCCGCATCGAACCAGGTGGCTGCGGTGAGCATGCCGGCGATCAGGATCGCGCTGTCGATCATCGACAGCTCGGACTGCCACACGCGCAGACCGGAGTGGATGTCCAGGAAGTGGTAGTAGAACCCCTTGAAGCCGGTTGCCGTGGGGCTGCCACTCTGGTCGCTGTCATGGAAGAACCGCAGCGCCAGCAGGCAGCGCCGCACCGCCTCCGCGCGCTCCATCCAGCCGCGCTGAACCGCCGCCGGATAGACCGAGAACGCAAACCCCACCACCGCAATGCTGACCGGCGAGTTGTCGCGCGAGGTGTCGGGAATCAGCCCGTTGGACGGGTTCATGGTCTCCACAAAGTAGCCGAACGCCGCGCGCTGCAGGCGATCGAGCATCGCGTCATCGGAAAGCGTGCACAGCTCAGACATCGGCAACATCCAGATTTCGACGGATCGGGTCGGTGAGAAGGCGAGACATCGCCGGCGCCGGCAACCCGATGACATCATGCCACCACGAAAAGTGCCCGGGCGACCACAGGTTGACGTGCTCGCGGCGCGGCTGGTGCCGTGGTGCCGTGGACCGCCGGCCATTTTGCCGTGACGACTGCATGGACTACGTGTACGGCGCCGATTTCACGCCGCATTTCCCCGTGATCGCCGTACGCTGCAGGGATATCGTGGTCGCCGTCGACCGCTGTGCTACCCGCAGGAGATCGTTCCCGATGTCAGCCCAACCCAGCCACCCCGACGCGAATGCAACGTTCCTGCACCTGCTTTCCAATGGGCGGCTCAGCACCATGCTGAGCAGCAGCGGGTCCGGCTTCAGCCGATGGCGTGGGCTCTCCGTCACGCGCTGGCGCGAAGATCCGGTCGCCGACCCGTGGGGCAGTTTCGTGCTTTTGCGCGACGAGGACGATGGATCGGTATGGTCGCCCACCGTGCAGCCCCTCGGTTCGCCCCGGCCCGACGATGAGGTGAAATTCCAGCCCGGTCGCGCGCACTTCAGCGCCCGTCACCACAGCGTGCACTGCGAGCTGGACATCGCGGTGGCGCCGACGGCCGATGTCGAACTGCGCCGGCTGACCCTGAGCAACCACGGCGACCGTCATCGCACACTGTCGTTGACCACTTATGCGGAGCTGGTGCTCGGCCCCGCAGGCGACGACAACGGACATCCGGCGTTTTCCAAGATGTTCGTCCAGACCGAGTGGGACGAAGAACACCACATGTTGCTGGCGACGCGACGGCGCCGCAGCGACAGCCAGGCGCAGGTCTGGATCGCGCAGGCGTTGCAGGTTGAAGGCAAGCGCGATGCCAGGGTCACCCATGAAACCGATCGCGCCCGCTTTCTGGGTCGGGGCCGCACGCTGCGCGACGCGGCGTCGATGCAGCCGGACGCCATGTTGTCAAACACCACCGGCTGCGTGCTCGATCCGGTATTCAGCTTGCGCCATGAGTTCTCCCTGGCACCGGACAGCAGCATCCGGCTGCTGCTGTGGACGCAGCTGGCCGACTCCCGCAGCGGTGCCATCGCGTTGCACGAGGATCGGCAGGAGACCGGCGCCGCCACGCGCGTGTTCAAGCAAGCCACGCAGCATGCGCACGACGAGTTGACGCGCCTCGATATCGCGCCCGAGCGCGCGCAGCGCTTCGCGCACTGGATGGGCGCGTTGCTGGGCAATGACGCGGGTCAGCGCGCCACCGCGGCAGAGCGCATGCGCGGTCATGGCGGCGCACCGACGTTGTGGGGCGCCGGTATCTCCGGCGACCGCCCGATTGCGTTGTTGTGCCTGGACGATGATGCCGGTGCCGACAGCGTGGACGAGCTGTTGCTGGCCCAGCGTTGGTGGCGCACCCGGCAGCTGGCGGTCGATGTCGTGGTGCTCGACACGGGCGGCGACGATCAGCGGCGCCAGGGGTTCCAACAGCTGGTGGACGCGCAGAAGAAGGCGTTGGCAGGGGTCGAGGATGCACCCAAGGTCGACGTGTTCTTGCTGTGCAACGACCAGATCGCCGATGAACTGCGCGACGGCCTGTTGACCGTGGCGCAACTGGTGCTGCGCCACGCGGGTCCGGAAACCCCGGCTGCGCCAGCGCAGGAAGAAGCCCCTCGCTCCGGACCGATCCGCGCTACGACATCGGTTGCAGCACCCGTCCCCGACGACACGGCGCTCGAGTTCGACAACGCTTACGGCGGCTTCGTCGACGAGGGCCGCGCGTATCGCATCGAGCTCGACGAAGCGCACCCGACTCCGGCGCCCTGGACCAACGTGATTGCCAACCCGGAGTTCGGCTTTATCGCCACGGCCGAAGGTGGCGGCTACACCTGGTCGACCAACAGTCAGCAGAATCCCCTGACGCCGTGGCCGAACGACCCGGTCACGGATATGCCGCACGAAGCGATCTACCTTCGCGACGCGGACAACGGCGACTTGTGGAGCGCCACCGCGCTGCCGATCCGGGTGCCGGGCGCACGCTACACCACCACGCATGGCAAGGGCTGGACTTGCTTCCGCAACGACGCGCACGGCATCTCGCTGGAGCTGCTCCAGTGCGTGCCGACCAATGACCCGGTGAAGCTGTCACGGCTGCGGCTGTGCAATCGAACCTCGCGCACGCGGCGACTGTCCATCACCGGTTATGTCGAGTGGGCGCTGGGTGCCAACGGCAGCACGCCGGCGCCGTTTGTGGTCACTTCGCGCGATGGCGAAACCGGCGCGCTGTTTGCGCGCAACCGCTGGCGTGCGGATTTCGGCGAGCGCGTGGCGTTCCTCGACCTGCCTGACGCACAACAATCCATCACCGGCGATCGCGCCACTTTCCTCGGGTCATTCGGCAGCGTGGTGGCGCCTGCAGCGCTGCATGGCGACACGGCGCTGAACGGCCGACTCGGAGCGGGCCTCGATCCGTGCGGTGCCGTGCAGACCCGGATCGAGTTGCCGCCACATACGCAACTGGACCTCACCGTTCTGCTGGGCGAAGGCGGCGACGAGGCCGCCGCGCGCGCGCTCGTGACGAAGTATCGCGCTGCCGACTTCGACGACGTGCTGGCTGAAGTCGCGGCGTTGTGGAACGACCTGCTCGACACGGTGCAGGTACGCACACCCGATCGCGCGCTCGACATCCTGCTCAACGACTGGTTGCTGTACCAGGTCACCGTCTGCCGCCTGTGGGCGCGCACGGCCTACTATCAGGCCAGCGGCGCCTGGGGCTACCGCGACCAGCTGCAGGATGTGATGGCGCTCTGCGTAAGCCGGCCCGACCTGGCCCGCGGGCACTTGCTGCGCGCCGCCGGCCGTCAGTTCGTCGAAGGCGACGTGCAGCACTGGTGGTTGCCACCCGAGGGGCAGGGTATCCGCACGAAAATCCGTGACGACCGCATCTGGATGGCTTTCGTGGCCATGCACTATGTCGGCGTGAGCGGCGACCGCGCGGTGCTGGATGAAATGCTGCCCTTCCTCAAGGGCCAGCCGATTCCCGAAGGTGCCACCGATGCATTCTTCCAGCCCGAGGCGTCCGATCAGCAGGTATCACTGTACGAGCACTGCGCGCTGGCGATCGATTCCAGCCTCACGCGCGGCGCGAACGGCCTGCCCCTGATCGGCACGGGAGACTGGAATGACGGCATGAACGCGGTTGGCGCCAAGGGACGCGGCGAAAGCAGCTGGCTGGGCTGGTTCCTGTTGTGCGCGATCGATGCACTGGCCGCCGAAGCCGATCTGCGCGAGGACAGCCGCGCCGCCAAGTGGCGCGACTATGCCGCAGCTTCACGCGAGTCGCTGGAGAGGGCGTGGGACGGCGAATGGTATCGCCGCGGCTACTACGACGACGGCGCGCCGCTCGGCTCGAAAGACAGCGAACAATGTCGCATCGACACCATCGCGCAGTCCTGGAGCGTGATCGGCGGCCGCGACAATCATGCGCACGCCGCGCAGGCGATGGAGTCGGTCGATCGCCTCCTGGTCGATCACCAGAACAAGGTGGCGCGCCTGTTCACGCCGCCATTCGACCAGGATGGCAAGGAAGACCCCGGCTACATCAAGGGCTATCCCCCCGGCGTACGCGAGAACGGCGGGCAGTATACGCACGGCGCGATCTGGTCGATCTTTGCGTGGGCCGGCCTGGGTGACGGCGACCGCGCCGGTGACATGTTCGACCTGCTCAATCCGATCCATCACAGCGACAGTACCGAAGCCATCGCGCGCTACAAGGTGGAACCGTACGTGGCGTGTGCCGACGTCTATTCGGTGGCGCCGCATGTGGGTCGAGGCGGCTGGACCTGGTACACCGGCTCGGCCGCGTGGCTTTACCGCGCCGGGCTCGAAGCCGTGCTCGGGTTCCACCTGCAGGGCGATCACCTGCGCATGGACCCGTGCATGCCCGGGAACTGGCCCGGATTCCAGATCACCTACAGGCACGGCGCAAGGCGTGCCACCTGCTACGAGATCAGCGTGGAGAATCCCGACCATGTGTGCCATGGGGTGAGGCTGCTCGAACTCGACGGCAACACGCTCGCAGGCGATGTCGCGATGGCGATTCCCGACGATGGAAAAGTGCACCAGGTCCGCATCGTGCTGGGCTGAGTGTCCAGCATCAAGTCTGCGCCGCGGCTTGAGGCTTCGCCGTTGCCAGTGGCGCACCTGGCAGCGCCACTGGCTCGGGAAGAGCGTCGTCCGGTTGTGGAGCCTGCAGCGCGATCCGGTCGCCGCATCCAAAAAGAGTCGAGCGGCCCGGCGGCGTTTCACGACGTCAGCAATTGTGCCAGGGCTCCGCGCAAGGTTGCCATGTCGTAGGGTTTCCGCAGCATGGTCACGGCGGCGAAGCGAGCGGGAGTTTCCTCACGTCGGTGGCCGGACGCGAACAGGAAGGGTATGTTGCGCCCACGCAGCGCATCGGCCAGCGGGAAGCTGTCCTCCCGGCCCAGCGTCACATCCAGGATGCCGGCATCAATCTCCTCCTCCTGCACCAGTACCAGGGGCCTGGCCAGTGTTTCTGCCAGTACCACGCGATGGCCGGCATCGGTCAGCAGGTCTTCCAGCAGCATTGCAACCATCGCCCCATCCTCGGCAATGAGGATGGTTGAATTCGTGTCTT
>JBDTEG010000034.1:0-29050 GCA_039922695.1 Rhodanobacter sp.
TGCGACAAATCCAGAAAGCCGTATGGACGGCCAGGACGACATGCCATGAATGTCTGTGGCTACCCACGTGAAACGCGGCTGGAACCGGGTGCAATGCACATGGCCATGGGATGCAGTGCCGTGATGCGACGGAGCGCTTGGACGCTGCGTTCCAGGGGTGGGGATGGTCGCAGATCCGTCGCTGCACCCGCTGCCCGTCAAATTGCCGGCGGGCTGCGTCCTTGCGCCATTGACAGCATGCAAGGCTGCAACACGGCGCGCTGAGGCCGCACACCGCGCATGCACCGCCTACTTGATGTAGTTGAACAGGCTCAGCGACTTGACTTGGGCGAACATCTGCTGCGACGCCTGCAACGCGGCCGCCTGCTGCGACAAGTTGCTTATCGCCGAATAGGCATCGGCACCCTGCACGTCGGCCAGCGCGCTCTGGTAGGCCACGTTGAGATCGGAGTAAGTGCTCTGCTGCTGGGTCAGCGTGTTCATGCGCCCGCCGATCGCCACCTCGGCGCTGCTCACGCTGGCCAGGCCCTGGTCCAGCGATTCCATCTGCCGGCTGAGGCCGTTCGCGAGCTGCGTGCTGCTGCCGCTGCTTTGCAGCAGCGCAATCATGTTGTTCAGCGTGCTGAAGATGTCCTGCCTGGCGCCGGCCTGCACGGAGACCGTATCACCCGCCGCCGGCGCACCGCTGAGCGTGATCGTCATGCCGTTGAAACTGATGTCGCCGCCGTCCTGGTAGGTGCCACCGACCGGGCTGCCGCTGCCATCGAGCACCGGATTGCCGTGGGCGTCGTTCGCGCTCCAGCTGCCTGCGGCGCCGAAGGTGATCGTATAGCCGCCGCCGCTGGCGGCCTGGCTGCTGGCCCATGCCGCCTGATCGCTGACGGAGTTCGCCCCGACCACCAGCGTACCGGTATTGCCGGCGCCCGCGCCGGCGACGAAGCTGCCGTTGCCGGCTGGAACATGCATGAATACCGCGCTGCCGGCATCGCCCGCATAGATTTGCAAGCCCGAGCCGATCGCGGTCATGCGCGCGGTGTCATTGCCGCCGTAGCTGACTGTACCGTCTGCGTTCTTCACGAACGGCACCTTGGTGGTGCTGCTGCCGGCAAACAGCGCGTCGCCGTTGCTGTCCGTGCTGTTCGCAAGCTGCACCAGCTGGTCGCGCATCTGCACCAGCTGCGTGGCCATGTCGCTGCGATCACTCGGCGCGAGCGTGCCGTTGATGCCCTGCACCGCCAACGAGCGCACGCTGTTCAGCACGTTCGTGACCGACGTCAGCGTGCTCTGCTCGGTGGACAGCCGGGTGTTCGCGTTGTCGATGTTCGCCGAATACTGGGTATTCGCCGCGAGGATGTGATTGAGGTTGACCACCATGCCTGCGCCGGCCGGGTCGTCCGACGCGACGTTGATGCGCTTGCCCGTGCTCACCTCGTTCTGGGTGGCCGCCAGCGCACTCTGCTGGCTGAGCATCGTGTTCACGGATTGCTGGAACATCCAATTGGTCGAAAGGCGCATGGCGAGGGTCCTGATCCTTATGCCGTCCGGATCGCGTTCAACAGGCTGCTGAAGATGGTTTGCGAGGCGGCGATGACCTGGGCCGAGGCCTGGTAGGACTGCTGGTAATCGACCAGCTTGGCCGCCTCTTCGTCGAGGTTGACGCCGGAAAGACTCTGTTGCGAGGCCGTCGCCTGGTTGTACAGCGCGGTCTGCGTGGTCAGCGTGGTGGCCGCCTGGCTGCCCGCAGTACCAATCTGCGTGGTGATGTTCGCATAGGCGGTCAACACGCTGAGGCTGCCACCGGCGAGCACACCGGTACTTGCGAGGTTGGCCAGCGTCAGCGCATTGCTGTTGTCGTTGAGTCCGTTTGTGTTCGCCGCCACCGTGAACGTGTCGCCCGCTGCCGGCGTGCCCGCCAGTGTCAGGCTCCAGCCGTTCGCGCTGATCGGCTGGCCGGCGGTATAGGTGCCACTGACGGTGCCGCTGGAGTCGGTGATCTGGTACGTCCCCGGAGCGCTGAAACTGATCGTCGCGGTGCCCAGCAGGTTGGCACTGCCGGGGTCGCTCACGCTCACTGCGGCGACGCTGCCGCTGCCGGTGTTCGCGCCGGCAGCACTGCCGGTGAGCGCGGCAGCGGCGGCGATGCCCGCCGGGTTGGTCATGCTTACCGCCATGCCTGCGGCGGCGTTGCGGGTCGGCTGGATCTGGTAGCTGTCGCCTGCTTGCGCCGTGCCCGTGACGGCGAAATTCAGGCCCGCGGCGGACAAGGTGCCGTCGGTATTGGTGGTCAGCGGCACGCTCTGTCCGCCGGTCGTATGCAGGTTCCACGCGCTGCCGTCGTAGCGCAGCACATAGTCTGATGCGGTGAGCTGGGACACATCGCTGACCGTGGCCGCGACAGCTGCACTGCCCTGGTTCGAGGTGGCGCCGAGCACGGCCGGCGTCGGCACGCTGAAGATCGGCGCACCCTGGTTGCCGCCGAGATCGAGGCCCTTTTCCTGCTGGTCGTTGACACTGCCGGCCAACGCCAGCGCAGCCTGGCCCAGCTGATTCTGGATCGGATCGAGCACGTTGCTGCGGTAGTCCAGCAACGCGCCGAGCGAACCGCCGCTCAAGCGGCTGGTGATGTCGTTGCCCGAGGTGTCGTAGACCTCGGTACGACCGGTGTCGTAGACGTCATTGCCGCTCGCGATCGGATAGGCGTTGCTGCCGCTGACGAGGCCTTGCCCGGTCTTGGTGTAGACGCTCATGCTGCCGTCGCTTTCGGTTACCGCGGTCACCCCGAGGTAACCCGAGAGCGTCTTGACCAGCCCGTCGCGTTGATCGAGCAGGGCATTCGGTGCGCCGCCGATCGAGGTCTGGCGGATCTGCTGGTTAAGGTTGGCGATGTTGCCGATGATGCTGTTGACGCTTGCCACGGTGCCCGTAATCTGGCTGTTGACCTGGCTTTGCTGCACACCCAACTGCTGGCCCAGCGTATTGAAAACCGCGGTGAGCGAGTTCGCGCTGCCGAGCAGCGCCTGGCGGTCGGGGTTGCTGCCGGGCGCGCTGGCGACCGTGCTGAACGCGCCATAGAAATTGTCCAGCGCGCCTTGCAGGTTGCCGCTGCTGCTGAGTGTGTTGTTCAGCGTGCTGGTGAGGTTGTTGAACGCGGTCGCCCGCTGCATGCCGGCATTGCTGTCCAATACCGCACTGGTCAGGTACTGGCTGTAGGCGCGCTGCACTGACGTCACGTCGACGCCGCTGCCGATGGTAAGGCGACCGACCCCCGTGCCGAGGCGCGCGGTCTGCTGCACCACCTGCATGCTGGAGCCGTCGGTTTTGGAATTGCTGATGTTGTTGCCAACCGTATTCAGCCCGACCTGGGCTGCGGCAAGGCCGGATATTCCGATGTTCAGCAAATTAGCCATGGGCCTGCCTGCGTGCTCTACTCAGTGGATGTCGGCGCCGCGACGCCGTTCTTGAGCGCCGCCAGTGCCGCGCGCATCTGCGGGCTGTTCGCAATGGCGGTGATCTTGGTCGCGTACGAGGGATCCGTGGCGTAGCCGCCCTGAACCAGTCCTCGCGCGAAGCCGGCAATGTTCTCGCCCTGCCCCAGCGCCTGCGCGTAGCGCGGACTGTCGGCAATCAGGCGGGCGTAATCGGCAAACGAATCGGAGGGCGACTGGTAGGCGCGGAACGCATCGTGCCGGCGCACCGCCACGCCGTTCTCATATTCCAGGGTGGGCACGCTGACCTTGTCGCCATCCCAGCTGCTGCCCGCCTTGATCCCGAACAGGTTGTTGCTGCTGCTGCCGTCGCCATGGCTGGGCAGGTGCTTGCCCCAGCCGGTTTCCAGCGCCGCCTGCGCCAGCAGCGCACGGACCGAGACGCCGAGTTTCTTCGCCGCGACCGCCGCCTGCGGCGCCAGCGCGCGCACGAAGCTCACCGGGTCTCCGCCGGGCAACACCTTGGCGGCAGTGTCCACCACGTCCATCGCGCCGCGCACCATGCGGTCCAGCGTGCCTTGCCATGATGATCCGGCAGCCGCCGTGGAAGGCATGCCAAGCCCGTCCGCCGATGCGTCACTACCCTCATCCGCCGGGCGGTCCGATCCCAACTGCAGCAAGGCACGGACGTTGGCATTGACCACGCTGGTCGTTTGCAGCGGCAACCCCTGGGACGCCGTGGTGGCGGATTTCGCCGCTTCGTCCTTGCCCCCCAGCTGGCGTACCAGCATCTTCGCGATGCCGAGGCCGTTGTTGCCGTTGGCCAGGGTCAGCGACAGCTGCTGATCAAACATGTCGCGATAGGAATTGACCTGGTCGCTGCCGGCGATGTCGCTGCCCATGCTGGCGTTCGCGTCGCGCATCGACTTCAGCATCATCTGGGTGAAGATCGCCTCGAACTGCTTGGCCACCGCCGGCAACGCGGACTTGCCGCCGTCGCTGCGCGCCTGTGCACGCAATTGCTGGAACCCGGACAGTTCGGTCCAGGTATCCAGTGCGGGCGAGGTGCTGCTGTTCAGAGGCGTCATGATTACTTCAGGTCCATCAGATCACGACAAGGTCTGCATGAAGCGCGCCAGCCTGCTTCAACGCCTGCAGGATCGAGATCAGGTCGCTGGGCGTGGCGCCGACCTGGTTCACCGCACGGACGATCGCGTCCAGGCTCACGCCGGGACCAAACTTGAACATGTGCGCGCCATCTTCGCTGATCTGGACGCTGCTGCTGGGCACGATCGCGGTCTGTCCCTTGCTGAACGGTGCCGGCTGACTGACCTGGGGTTGTTCGGAAATGGTCACCTGGATCGCGCCGTGGGCGACCGCGGCCGCGGTGACGCGGACGTCCGAACCGATGACCACGGTGCCGGTGCGTGAATTGACCACGATCCGCGCCGGAGCATCGCCTGGCTGCACATCGAGATTCTGGATGTCGCCGAGCCAGGCTACCTTCTGCGCCGGGTCCTGCGGACCGCGCACGGACACGGTGCCGCCGTCCAGTGGCTGGGCCGTGCCCATTCCGTACGCCTTGTTGATCGCCGTGGCGATGCGCGCGGCGGTGGTGAAGTCGGCCGTGTTGAGATTGAGCATGAGGTCGCCGCCACCGGAAAACGACGAGGCGACGACGCGTTCCACCGATGCGCCATTGGGAATCCGTCCGCTGGCAGAGATGTTGACCTGCACGCTGGAGCCACTCTTGCCTTGCGCGCTGACGCCGCCAACCACCACGCTGCCCTGGGCCACCGCATAGACGTTGCCGTCGGCGCCTCGCAGCGGCGCCATCAGCAGCTCGCCCCCACGGATGCTCTTGGCATTGCCGATCGAAGAGACGGTGACGTCGATGGACTGGCCCGGCTTGGCGAACGCCGGCAGGTCGGCCGTCACCATCACGGCGGCGGCGTTCTTGAGTTGCGGTCGCGCATTGGCCGGCACCGTGATGCCGAATTGCTGCAGCATGTTCTCCAGGCTCTGGGTGGTGAACGGTGCCTGGGTGGTCTGGTCTCCGGAACCGTCCAGGCCCACGACCAGGCCATAACCGATCAGCTGGTTGCTGCGCACGCCGGCGACCTGGACCAGATCGCGGATCTTGTCGGCGTGGGCGGGCAAGGCTGGCAGCAGCATGGCCAACCCGAGAAAAGTAGCCACCACCACGCGTAATCGTGTAGGAGCGCACCCTGTGCGCGATGCCTTTTCCACACGCCGGACAAAAGCATCGCGCACAGGGTGCGCTCCTACCTTTTGCGGGCCAGCACGGAATCCGAAGAGGTTCATCAGAACGGCATCCACTTGGAGTTGAAGAAGCGCGACAGCCAGCCCTGGGTGTTGGCATCCGC
Source organism: Rhodanobacter sp. (assembly GCA_039922695.1). GTDB lineage: Bacteria > Pseudomonadota > Gammaproteobacteria > Xanthomonadales > Rhodanobacteraceae > Rhodanobacter. Next base: position 5,813 of record JBDTEG010000034.1, read on the forward strand.
CAACGAACCACGGCCGGTGTAGGCGATGCGTGCGTCGGCGACGCGGGTCGAGGCCACCGTGTTGTCCTGGCCGATATCCTGGGTGCGTACGATGCCGGAGATGCGCACCAACTCCTGGCCCTGGTTGATGGTCAGCCATTTTTCGCCGCGGATCTCGAGATTGCCATTGGACAGCCGCTGCGCCACCGTGACGGTGATCTGGCCGGTGAGCTGGTTGCTCTGGCTGCTCGATCCGTCCCCGGCAAACGTGCGCGTGGCGTTCGTTCCGGTGGTGGCCGCCTTGCCGCCAATGCTCAGGGATTGCCCAAGGATCGTCGGTGCATCGATGGCGGTCTTGTCGGCCTTGTCCGTGCTGGTGCTGGCTTTCTTGCTGGCCTGGGTGCTCTCCACCAGCAGGATGGTGAGGATGTCGCCGGCGCGATGCGCGCGCGGATCGGCGAACAGCTCCATGTTCTGGACATCGTGGTAGATCGACCCATCCGCCGGCGGCGGCGCCACGTGTTCCGTCGGGGCGGTAGCCGCCCATCGGGAATCGTCGCGCGTCTGCTGGGCGGCACAGCCGGCCAGCGCCAGGCCACTGACAATGAGCAGGCCGCGAAGCAAGGTGGTGAGTGCGGGCATGGCGTTGCTCACATCTTGTCCGTGAGATCTTGCAGCATCTGGTCGGTGCTGCTGATCGCCTTGGAATTCATCTCGTAGGTGCGCTGGGTCTCGATCATGTTGACCATCTCCTCCACCACATTGACGTTGGAGGATTCGAGCGAACCTTGCAGCAGCGTACCCATGCCGTTGATGCCGGGCTGGCCGGTCTGCGGCGTGCCGCTGGAGCCGGTTTCCAGATACAGGTTGTCGCCCTTGGGCTGCAAACCCGCGGGATTGACGAAGTCGGCGAGCTGCAGGGTGCCGACCTGCACGGATGCGGCCGAAGCGGCGGTGGTGGCCGAGACGGTGCCGTCGGAGCCGATCGTGATGCTTTGCACGTTGGGCGGCAGCGTTACCGCCGGGTCGAGAGCGTAGCCATTGGCGGTTACCAGCTGCCCGTTCGGATCGGTGTGCAAGGATCCATCACGGGTGTAGGCGACGGTGCCATCCGGCATGCTCACCTGCAGGAAGCCGTTGCCCTGGATGGCCACATCCAGCGAGTTGCCGGTTTGCGCGATGTTGCCCTGGGTAAACAGTTTCTCGCTGCCGACCACGCGCACGCCGGTGCCCAGCATCAGCCCGGATGGCGCCTGCGTCTGCTCCGTGGTCTGGCCGCCGGGCTGCGCCTTGTTCTGGTAGATCAGATCCTGGAACGAGGCACGCGAGCTCTTGAAGCCGGTGGTATTGGCGTTGGCCAGGTTGTTGGATATGACATCCATGCGCGTCTGCTGCGCATCGAGTCCGGTCTTGGCAATCCAGAGGGAAGAAAGCATGAGTCACTCCTGATTATGCAGAGGCGGCCGGGCGTCAGCCCGACTGCAGAAGTTTGCTGGCATCGGCGGCGTTGTCTTCGGCGCTCTTTATCGTCTTGAGCTGCATGTCGTACTGGCGCGACAACGCGATCATTTTCACCAGCTCGGTCGATGCGTTGACGTTGCTGCCTTCCAGGGCACCATCACTCAGACGCACGGTCGAGTCCGCCGAGGCGGTGGAGCCATCGGCCATGTGCATGAGCCCGTCGCCACCCTGCACCATGTCCGCCACATCCGGGTTGACCAGCTTGATCGTGCCCATGGCGGCGATCGTGTTCGGGCCCGCACCAAGCGGGACGGCGGAAATCGTGCCGTCTTCGCCCACGCTGACTTGCGCACTGGGCGCAATGCTGACCGGGCCACCGCTGCCCATCACCGGATTGCCGCGGGCGTCGGTCAACTGGCCGTCCGCGGTCAACTGCAGGTTGCCGGCTCGCGTATAAGCCTCCGAACCGTCGGGCGCCTGCACGGCAATCCAGCCCGGGCCATTGACCGCCACGTCCAGCGGGCGGCCGGTTTCCATCGAGGAACCCTGGGCAACATCCTGGCCCAGGCCGTGCGTCACGGCATTGATCCGCGTGGCTTGGCCCGGGCCCAGCACCGGCAGGCTCTTGAACGCGCTGAGCTCGCTCTTGAAGCCGACCGTGGACGCATTGGCGAGGTTGTGGCTCACAGCCTCCTGGGCACGCATGATCTGCGTTGCCCCGGTCATTGCCACGTAGATGGACCGATCCATGATGACGGATTACCTGGAAACCGCGTTGAACAGAGTCGTCGCCAGCGTGTTGTCGGTGGACAGCACCTGGGCGTTGGCCTGGTAGTTGCGCTGCGCCTTGATCATGTTGACCAGCTGCGCAGTCGTATCGGACGTGTTGGATGTCTCCAGCGCACCGGATTGAATCGTGCCGAACTGACCGGTACCGGCCGTTCCCATCACCGGCGCACCCGAGTCGCTGCTCGACGCCCAGTTCGTGTTGCCGAGCTGACGCAGACCCTGCAGGTTCGAAAAGTTGGCAATCGCCAACTGGCCGATCTGGCTGCTCTGGTTGTTCGAATAGTTCGCGGTCACCACGCCCTTGCTGTCGATGTCGATATTCGACAAGGTGCCTGCCTCGTAACCGTCCTGGGCGATTGCGCCGGGCGAATACTCGGTGCCGAACTGGGTGGTGTTCGCGATGTTGACCGTCAGCGTCAGCGGGTCCGCACCGTTCGTCAGCGGAACCGCACCGAACGCCAGCTTGCCGTCGGCCGGCGTGGTCAGCTTGCCATTGGTCGCGAACGTCAGCGCCTGGGTTCCCGCGTCGGTGCCATCAACCTGCAGGTCTGCGTTCCAGGTGTTGGTACCGGTCTTGGTGTAGTAGACCGTACCCTGGTGGGCGCCGCCCTGCGAATCGTAGACCGTCACCGGCGTGGCCGCGTTGTACGTGGTCGAATCGCTCGCGCTGAATGGCAACGTGGGCACGGGCGCATTGGCTGGCAGGTTCGAGCTCATGGTGACCAGGCTGGTCGCCTTCGCCGAACTCTGCGCGGTAACCAGCTTCAGGTCGCTCAACGTGCTGGTGTCGAAACCACCGGCACCATTGGACGGATAAACCTGCAACTTCGCGCCAGAATTGTTTACCACGTAGCCATTCGGATCCGGCAGGAACGCACCCGCACGGGTATAGACCGGACCCTGGCCACTGTTGATCACGAAGAAGCCGTTACCGCTGATCGCCAGATCCATGCTGTTGTTGGTGGTTTCGATGTCGCCCTGGGCAAACTGCTGCGCAACGTCCTGCAAGCGCGCGCCGCTGCCCACTGCCGTGGAGTTCAGGTTGAGGCCGGTGACGGCGAAGACGTCGGCGAACTCCGCGCGCGAACCCTTGAAACCGGTGGTGTTCGCGTTCGCGATGTTGTTGGCAATCACGTTGAGGTCCGACTGGGCCGCATTGATTCCACTGAGCGCTGTATTCAGAGCCATGCTTTATTCCTCGGTAATGAAAGGTTGCGTTGGTCGCGTGCGTCAGAGAATCTGGGCCACCTGGCTGAGCGCGACGCCGCCCACCCCAGCCACCTGCAAATAAGTACCCACCGTGCTGCCGCCATAACCGACCGCGGTGACCTTGCCTGCCACGTAGGTATCCAGCGCCGCACCCGCGCCCCCGGTGGCAGCGATGCTGTACACGCCTTGCGCGACGGGATTGCCGCTGTCGTCCTGGCCGTCCCAGCTGAACTGGGTCAGGCCGCTGTCCAGGTTGCCCAGGTTAAGCGTGCGCACCACCTTGCCGGTCGAGTCGGCGATCGTGACGCTGACATTGCCGGGCGTGGCGACATTGATGCCGCCGGTGGCGGCCGTGCCGAGATAGCTGAGTGACGTTGCCGGCACCAGCACCTGGTGGTTGAGCATGCTCGACGCGCCCACGGTCTGCGCGGTCTGCATCGCGCCACCGACCGTGCTGCCCAGCGAGTTCACCGAACTCAGCAGATCCTGGGTGGCCGAGAGCTGGCTGAACTGCGCCATCTGCGATACGAACTGGGAATTGTCGACCGGGTTGGTCGGGTCCTGCGCCTGCAGTTGCGCAGTCAACAGCTTCAGAAAGTCGCCTTGCGTCATCCCGTTGGCCAGCGCCGAGGTGGCGGCTGGAGCCACAGACGTGGTCGGCGCATTCGTCGCGACGTTGTTGGTGTTGATGCTCATGCTGTGCTCCGTATGCGTTAGCTGCCGAGACTGAGGGTCTTCACCATCAGCTGCTTGGCGGTATTCATCACCTCGACGTTGTTCTGATACGAACGCGAGGCAGAAATCATGTTGACCAGCTCGTCCACCGGGTTGACGTTGCTGGCATAGACGTTGCCGTCGGCATCGGCCATGGGGCTGCCGGGCTCGTAACGGCTCGGGATCGCGGCCTGGCTTTCGGTAACGCCAAGCATCCGCACTCCCTCACTCTCGGCGCCGGCGGTGGCTCCCAACTGCTTTTGAACGGCGGCAAACACCGGCTCCCGGGCGCGGTAGGCGGCTTCGGGAGTGCTCGCCACGCTTTCGGCATTCGCCAGGTTGCTCGCCACGGTGTTCAGACGTGTCGACTGCGCGGCCATGCCGGAGCCGGCCACATTGAATACGGAAAAGAGTGACATCAGCTCTGGCCTCCGCTGATCGCGGTACGCAACATGCGGATTTGCGCGGTGATGAACGACAAGCTGGCCTGGTAATGCACGCCGTTGGCGGCAAACGCCGCCTGCTCGACCTGGGCGTCGACCGTGTTGCCATCCATGCTTGGCTGCGTCGGCACGCGATAGGCGAGGCCTGCGCCGGCCTGCCCGGCCGTGCTGATCTGCCCCGGCGCGTCGGTGTCGAGCGTCACGCCGTCCGACTGGCCGGTGGCCGTGGCCAGCGCCTTGCGGAAATCGACGTCGCGGGCCAGATAGCCGGGCGTGTCGGCATTGGCCAGATTGTTGGCCAGCACTTCCGTACGGCGCTGCCATACGTCCAGCGCCTTCGTGTGGATGCCAAATAAATTGTCGGTGCCTGGAATCATGGTTTCGCTCCGCGTGCATTTGCTGCACGGAACGAAAGGCAATTTGCATGCCATTGACTGCAAACCGTTGCCACTGCTGGATTTTTCATCCAACAAGCTTGACCGTCAGCAGCCTCCCGGCGCTGGACGACGGTTTGTTGACGCCTGCGCGGCGGCTTGCCCGGGTGTCAGCCGGCCGTCACGGGCGGTGGCGAGGCGGAAACCTCGGCCAACAGCTCCATCACCACTTCGGCCAGCAGGTCGGGCTGGAACTTTGCGACGAAGCGATCGGCCTTGACCTCCTTGATCAACGCCTCATTGAACAGCCCGCTCAGCGAACTGTGCAGCACCACCTTGACCCGGCGCAACCCGGGCGCCTCGTGGATCGCGCGAGTCAGCGCATAGCCGTCCAGTCGCGGCATCTCGATATCCGACACCACCAGCTCGATCATCCGGGCCGGATCGCCCTCGGCCAGCTCGAGCAGGCGGTCCAGTGCTTCGCGCCCGTCACCGGCCACCATGCAGTCCATGCCCATCTGCTTGAACAACTTGAGCATGCGACGCCGCGCAATGCCCGAGTCATCCACCACCATCACGCGGCGCTGGGCCAGCGAGCGCGTGCAAGCCTCGCGCTGCAGTCGGCCGGAAAGCTCCGGTGGCGCCGCATCGATGCTCGCCAGCACATGCTCCACGTCAACCACGGCCAGCAACGCACCATCAACACGCGCGACCGCATTGACCCGCGAACCGAAGCCCAGCGAAGAGGCCGGCGCTGACATGGCCTCGCCCTGGCAATGCACCATCCGCTGCAGGTCGGCAACCAGGAAGCCCTGCACCGACCGACTGAACTCGGTGACCATCAGGTGGGCCGATGCGACATCGCGCAGCGGCGCATAACCCAGCGCGGCGGCGAGGTCGATCACCGGAATCGTCTGGCCGCGGTAGTCGCAACTGCCCGCCATCAGCTCGTGCACGCTGTGCATGCGTTCCAGCGGCGGGCGCCGCAGCACCTTCCGCACCTTGAACACGTTGATGCCGAAAAGCTGCTCGTCACCCAGCCGAAACAACAGCATCGCGACCCGGTTGTGGCCGGCCAGCCGCGTGTGGCGCTCCACCTTGTGCAGCAATGCGCCGCTCATGCGGCCTCCTGGAATGCCTCGTCGCATGGCGACGGTGTGCATGGCTATCGACCAGCGGGCTGCGCGCTTGAGCCATGGTCACTGGCACGTGACTTGCTTGCTCAAGTTTTGAAACTTTTCGACGATGCAGCAGCTGTACCCCGACCACTTGAGAATGATGCCTGTCCCATGAGTTTGATCTGGAATCAGCATATCGCCGCGCTGGCAGAGGCCGCGGCCCAGGGCAAGGATGCCGAGGTGGCCGTGCTGAAACGCAAGTATCCTCGCGCAGCGCAGGCGCTGGCACCCTTGTTGGCCCGCGTTGCAAACCGCGCACCCGCTCCGGTGGCGCTGCAGACGATGGAGCAGCAAAGCCTGGTGCTGGGCGCGGTACAGCAACTGTCGCGCGAGCAGATGGCCCTGGACAAAACCGCCACCGACACCCGCAGCAGCGTCGATCGATTGACGGATGGCAGCGCCGGGATCTCGACGGCATTGCAACATGTGGCTGCCGATCTGGACCTGGCCAGCCAGGCCGGTATCGCCGGCATCGGCGGTGTCAGGGAACTGGATGGCCAGTTGCGACTGCTGCGCACGGCGCTGACCGCCATGAACCGCAACCAGGGCAAACTGGCCGAGCGGGTCGCCCAGATCCGCAAGCTCACGGCCACGGTGCAGGAAATTGCCCACCAGACCAACCTGGTGGCCTTGAACGCCGCGATCGAGGCCGCGCGCGCCGGCGATGCCGGGCGCGGCTTTGCGGTGGTGGCCGACGAGGTCAAGCAACTGGCCGAGAAAACGGCACTCAGCACCACCGAGATCGAGACAGTTACCGGCTCGATCGGTGACTTCTCGCTGCAGCTGAATGGCGACGTGAGCCACGGTTTGCAGCAACTTGAGCGCGCGCAGGCCGGGGCAAGCCAGTCCAGCCACCAGCTGGACGCAGGCAGCACCAACTTGCGCACCGCCAGCGAACGCGTTCACGCCCTGCAACAGAACCATGACACGCAGCACGCGCGCGCCACCGCGACGCAGGCCGCGCTTGGCGCGCTGCAACGACGCAGCGCCGAGGGACGGCGGCAGTCCGAATCGCTGCACCGAGCCGCCCTGCTGGCACATCGCCTGGGCCTGGACTGGCTGGAAGGCGAAAGCGGCAACGATCCGGCCAGCCTCAGCCTGACCGTGCGCGAAGCGGCACTGAACCTGCGCCAGGCCATGTCGCTTGCCCTGCTCGAGCCCGCTGCGCTGGACCGACGCTGGTTCGATACCCATGCCCTCGGCCGCAGCGTCGAACGACTCGTGCAGGTACGCCGGGGTAGTGGCGACGCCGCCGCCTTCAGCCATGCGGGCACGGCACTGGGCGAACAGGGCAAGCGCTTCGTCAGCTTGCTCAAGGATGGCCAGCTCGAGGAGGCCAACGAACTGGCACAGCAACTCGACACCGGGCGGCACGCCTTGCTGGTCCAACTCGGCACGCTGCTGGCCGACGCATGAGTCTGCGCCCCTTCATCGCAACCCTCGGAATCGGCCTCATGCTGTGGCTTGGCCTGCATGGTCCCGCGCGCGCCGCAGACGCAGAGGCCGGCACGCAGTCGCTGGACAGCTTGCGCGCCGCCGCCGAACAGGGCGTGCGCGACCACTTCACACGGCCGGGCAGTCGTATTGAAATCAGCAGCGAGCCGCTGGATCTGCGCTTGCAGCTGGCGGCCTGCGCGCAACCCCTGCGCGCCGTCATCACCGACCAGACCCAGGTGAGGTCGCGCATGGCGGTGCCGGTGCAATGCCCACAGGCAGGCGGCTGGACGGTACGCGTACCGGTCCGGCTGAAGGTGTTCCGCGATGTGCTGGTGAGCAGCCGTGCGCTGCTGCGCGGTGACGGCATCAACGCGGCGGACGTGCATGTCGAGGAGCGCGACACCGCCACGCTCGGCTATGGCTATCTGGAAAACTTGCAGCAGGTCGCCGGCCGCTCGCTGTCGCGCGCGGTCACACAGGGCACCGTGCTGAGCCCCGGTACGCTGGGCGGTCGACGCATGGTGCGGGCCGGCGATCATGTACAGGTACTGGCGCGGCTGGGTGGCATCGAGGTCCGCGCCGACGGCGTGGCGCTGGGCAGCGGCGACAACGGCGCCCGCGTGCGCGTACGCAATGCGAGCTCGGGCCGGGTTGTCGACGCCATGGTCAGCGCCCCCGGCGTGGTGGTGGCAATGCCATGACGCCAACACCAGCCGCCATTTTTTCGACGATCTTTCAAATCAACCCTAAAGTTTCCGCGAAACCGGCCGATCATCCAGGTACAGGGCACACTCCACTGGGAATGGATCCATGAATACGACAATCACGAACAACAACGGTCTGCCAAAGTTTCCGCAGGCCACCAACCACCCGGGCAGCTCCTCGGCCAGCACCGCCGCGCCTGCGGATGGCGCCGCGGCGGCACTCCGCAATGGCGATCAGCTGAACCTGACCAATTCAGCGCGGGCACTGCAGGAGGCTCGCCAGACCAGTGCCTCCCCGGTCGACGCCAAGCGCGTGGAACAGATACGCCAGGCACTGGCCGACGGCAGATACAAGATAGATGCCGGCCGCATCGCCGACCGCATGATTGCCATGGACCAGCAACTCGACGGCACGGGCAAGGCATGAAGGCGCCGCTGCAGCATGAACTGAACGATGCGCTTGCGTCCGTTCTGGCCGACATGCAGCAGACCACCGACCAATTGCTGGCGGTGCTGGAGGCCGAGCGCACCGCGCTGGACAGCGCCAGCAGCAAAGCACTGGACCAGGCCGGCACGCAAAAACAGGCCCTCACGCAACAGCTGGAACAGCTCGACGCCGAGCGCCAGTTGCTGTGCCGTGAACAACCTGCCAGGCAGGTCGCGCTGGAAAAGGAATGGCAGCATGTAGTGCAGTCGCTGCGGCAGTGCCAACGACTCAACCAGCGCAACGGCAGCATGGTCAACCAGCGCCTTGCCCTGGTGCGCCAGGCGCTCGCGGTCCTCACCGGGCACACCGGCGAACGTGAACTCTATGGCCGCTCCGGCGAACTGCATGGCAGCTTGCGTTCGCAGGTGCTCGCCGCTGCATGAGCCTGACATGAAACATCACCCCACCTGTCTCCGCAGGCGACTCCCCCACTGACAGCGAGCAGCCCGCAGGCTTCCCTCGCGCCGACCGCGATGACTGAACATGAGCAACCTCCAAGCGTCCCCCGTCGCCGCCTCGACCAAGCCCGCCGCTGCCGTGTCGCAGCACCGTGAGACCTTCGTCGCGGCCTCCGCACCGCTGCCGGTACTGCGCACGCCGATGCTCGATCACGAGCGCAACCTGTTCGCCTATGAAGTCGTGTTCCACCGCGAGCCCGGCGACGACGAAAACCTGCTGCGCAGCGTGCTCGCCACGCTCACCGATGGCTCGTTGACCCGTCTGGTCCGCGGCAACCGCGCGTTCCTCAACCTGCCGCCAGAACTGTTGCCGGAGGATGCCGACGTACTGTTGCACCAGCCCCGCCTCGGCGTGGTCCTGCAGCCATCGGTAGCCGAAGACCAGCGCCTGATGAAGCAGCTGCAGCAAATGGCGGAGCGCGGTTGCCAACTGCTGCTGGAAGCAGGCGACATGGACCTCGAGGCAAGCCGCCCGCTGCAGTCACTCTTGCAGATGGTCCAACTGGTGCGACTGGATGCCAGCCAGCTTTCCCCCGAAACCCTGAAAGACCGTACCGAATCCCTGCATGCTCGGGGCCTGCGCGTGATCATCGGCCAGGTCAACGACCACCCGACCTGCGAGCGCTGCCTCGAATTGCCGGTCCAGGCCATCCAGGGGCGCTACCTGCTGATGCCGCAGCCGGTGATCGTGCCGGTACTGACCGGCAATCGCATGAGCATGATGCGCTTGATGGGCGCGTTGCAGCAGGACAATCCGGGGCCGGTCGAGCTGGTCAACATCATTCGTGACGACGCGGTACTCAGCTACAAGCTGCTCAGTTGCGTGAATTCCGCCTATTTTGCCCTCCCCCGCCAACTCAAGTCGGTGCAGCAAGCCGCGATTTTCTTCGGCGTGTCGCGCATGCGCAACTGGATCAACACCATGTCCCTGTGCAGCATGGGTGACCAGCCGCCCGAACTCCTGCGCGCGGCGCTGATCCGCGCCCACATGTGCGAGAAGCTGGCTGCCGGCATGCCCAATGGCGGTCCGGAGACGGCGTTCACCGTCGGGCTGTTCTCGCTGCTGGACACCTTGATGTGCGCCCCGATGGACTTTCTTCTCAGCCACCTGAGGCTGGTTCCAGAAGTCAGCGACGCACTGACCGACCACAGCGGTCCGTTCGGCTTGCTGCTGAAGCAGATCCTCACCTGGGAAGCCGGTGAGATGACCAGCCAGATCGCCACGCCGCAGCGTATCCAGCACATGGCTTCGGTCTATCTGGGCGCCACGCAATGGGCCGACCAGGTCTATGCCTCCGCCAACCAGAAGAAGGCGGCAGCGTAGAGCGGTCGCGCGGAGATATCCCAAGCCGCCGCACCGGCAGGCCGTCTGGAACGGGCCCACACGCCGCCATGACAGCCCGTGCGGGTCGAGAGCCCATGGCAAGCCGCGACCACGACCTTCGGGACGGCACGCCTTGCCGTCGACCGACCGTTCGACATCGTCGATAATCCAGGGGATGCATCACCAACGCGGTGCGCGCGGTGGTTGCCCGCATGCCGGTCGCTGCAGATCAGCGACGCTCGCTGGCCTGCTGCCGCACATTCGACGAGGTCCGTCGACGCCCGTCGCACAGGAAGGAAATCATGAGTCGCACCATCCACTGCAGCAAGCTCGACATCGACGCCGAAGGCCTCGACTTCGCCCCCTGGCCCGGCCCGCTCGGTCAGCGCATCTACGCTGAAATTTCCAAACCGGCCTGGCAGCAGTGGCTGGCCCACCAGACCACCCTGATCAACGAATACCGACTCAATCCGCTCGATCCGAAAACGCGCAAATACCTCGCTGATCAGATGGAGAATTTCCTGTTCGGCGGCGATGTGGCACAAGCCACCGGCTTCACCCCGCCGAGCGATGAGCCTTGACGAAACCCCGCGCATTCGGTCTAATGCGCGGCTCCACGCAACGTCTGCAGCACACGCGGTTGATCGTGGCAGCCAGTTTCCGGCCGGGTAGCTCAGTTGGTAGAGCAGGGGATTGAAAATCCCCGTGTCGGCGGTTCGATTCCGTCCCCGGCCACCATCAAGACAATGGCTCAGGCTACCTTCACCCGGTGGTCTTTTTCGTTGTGCATGTCGTAAGCAAGCCGCGGCAAATACGCAGCCATGGCGGCAGCATCGTGGCGTAATGCGCGGTCACTCCCTGCCCGGCGATGGCCGGCGCGAACTCAGGGAACCGTCCACCAACGATTCTGGTGAGCAAACCAACCGCCGTCACCGGGGTTGCGGGAACAGGAGCGCGATCCTGGATTGCGCGCGGTTCAGGCCACGCGCCGACGCCCGCCCACGAACAGCCCGATCAGCAATGCACCCCGGCCGAATATGCCCAGCGCCGCCGGTTCGGGTAGGTTGTTCATGGGAGTGCCCGAACCGAGCGTGATGTTGTCGAACACGATATAGCCCTGCCCACTCTGAAAAGTACCGCCAAAGGCCACGGATTCGGCGGTGCCCGTGAAAGCCACGCCAATGGGATTCCAGCACGAATAGTTCTCGCTGGCGCCATCGCAGTTGGCAAGCGTCTGCGGCAGGATCAGACTGGCGAGCAGGCTGCCCGTTCCATTCAGGCTGCTGTACACATCGATACTGCCTGTGTAGTAGGGCGAGGAATAATAGAAGGAAAAGCCGCCAGTGAACCCGGCCGCGACGTTCATCACGGCATTGTTGTAGTCACCCACGAAGTCCATCACGTTGGGCTGGCTCGGCTCGTTGGACGCGTTGTTGTAGTACCCATTGGGCGCACCGCCGGCGAGCGCGCCTGACCACACGACGCCATAGTCGGGACCCCCGCAGGTTATGGTGCCCCCTGCGTAGGTGCTGCCACACCCGCCGTTATAGTAGTTGTCGACGTATTCGCCTTGCGAGTTCAGCTGGTCGAAATTCATCACGACCGTGGCGGCGCTGGCGATGCCACAGAACAGCATTCCCGGAACCAGCACCGTCATGATCCAGACTTGTCGTTTCAGCGCGTTCATGGAGCCTCCTGTGAAGCGAATCGAACTCGCCCCACCTTATGTCCAGAATGGAAGCAATTTTTCTGCCATGAAAATAAACCTTCATGCTTCAACAGGTTGAAAATATTACGGCTCCTTATTCGGCCCAAAAGTGTAAAGATTCCCGTCTGTTCGGACGCCTCAAAGTGCTGATGCACAACCAGGCCCCGCGACTCTCCCGTTGCCAGTGGCGGTGTCCAGCGGTTCCGCCCTGTTTTGAACGCGCCGCAGGAACGTGTGCGAAAGTGGAAAGTATCCCGACAGTTCCAGATAACAGTGCGCCGGTGCGCCCTCGGTTGACGCAACGACCTGCCCGTCCACCCGCGGAGGGAAAACACCGCAGGTGGTGTTCGAACTGATAAAGACTCTTGTGCGCCTCAACGCTCATGCGCCGCGTCGGTCGCCCTTTGCGGTCGTCATTGGCAAGAAAATGGCGGCTTGATTGGACAGCGTGACTCAAGTGGACGATACGAAACTGCAAAACCTGAGGGATTAAACCCCCGTCTCGGCCACTTGATTCCGTCCCCGAACACCATCGCAATACCGGCTGCCCTGCGCTCACGCGACAGGATTTTCTTGTGCGGGTTGTGTGGCTTGACCGCCGTCAGTGCTCATTCGGACCCAGGCGAGCGCGAGGCCCGCAAAATCGTGAGCCGGCCTTGCGTTCCGGGTGCGGCGAAATACAAGAGTCGAACATCGGAATCCAACGCTACAACTGCATGTCCGGCGATTGCCAGAGGCTCCTTGCAGCAGATTCTCTTCTTCGCCCGGTGCTTGTGCAGGCAGCCTAGTGGCGCATGAAACGGCGGCGCGCCACGGACAGCATCAGGCGTTGCAGCGGGTTGTTGTTGCCGCCCGGCCGCCAAGTGTGCACCAACTTGTTGCGGTAGGCATCGAAATGCAGGCCGTGCGGCGCTGCGAGCACCTTGCCCCTGCCCAGCAGGATCTTCAACGCCTGGGTCCCGGCCACCCCGGCGCAGATTTCACATGCCATGGACGTGGACGGCCCCCGCTGTCGGACCAGGTCCACCGCTGACGGTTCAACCAGATAGCCCTGGTGCAGCACGGCAGGCGCCAGTCCGACCATGAAGCGCAGCAACTGCTCGTTGGTCGGTTTTCCTTCCAGCCGGAAATACTCTTCGAATGTCATCTGTCCCGGCAGGAACGCCAGCACCGCCGCACCCATGCCCAACGGCGCCGCGGTAATCGCCGGAATGCCGCGCTGCGCGCACAGCGCAAACAGCTTGGCGCGGATATCGAGCACGAAGAAATCCAGCCCGTCGACGTACAGATCGACCCCGGACAGAAACTGCTCCATATTGTCGTCGGTGACGCCGCTGGAGAACTTGTTGATGTCCAGATCCGGATTGATGTCCCGCGCCATCCGGGACACGACGTCGACCTTGGGCTGGCCAATCGTCGACTGGAACGCCCCGGCCTGCCGGTTGAGGTTTTCCGTGGCAAAAGTGTCCATGTCCGCCAGGTTGAACGACTCGATGCCGAGGCGGGTCAGGGTCAACAGGTGGCTACCGCCAACACCGCCGAGTCCGGCGATCGCCACGCGACTGGAACGAAGCTTCGCCTGGTCGACCGCCGTTATCCAGCCGATCGTCCGGCTGAATGCCGTGGCGTAGTCGAACGGCTCGGGCGTGACCGGTGCGTCAGAAGTCATCAGGCGTCTCTCCCCGCAACATCGCGTGAAGCCATTGTGAACGCCGCACCGTAGCATCGACGTGCGCCAGTACACAATCGGGCCAGTTCGTGCCTGCGTTCGCGACGTCCGGGGCGCGCGCGGCATAACCCGGTGAGATGCGTGCAGCAAAGGCTGCGCAGACTGAGCATCGGCGGCCTGACACCCGCTGAAGTCAAACCCGCCAAGACGTCGACTTTCAATTTGTCTGCTGGGCCGGGAAGCTCAAAACCTCCAGTCTCTGGATCGGCTTCCAATCCGGTGGTGCGTAACTGGGCATCATGTCCTCCCATGTCAACCCGTGCCGTCGAATGCCCTGGCCCCAGAGCGCGACACTGATGACCAATAGCTTCCGCAGTGTCGTTGCTTGTCAGTCCCGCCCCGCCCCAACGGTGCGGCGTCAGGAACTGCGGCGGGCGGCGCAGGGGGTCTGGCGCCTCGAAAGTTGACGTTGCAGCGACTGCCGACGCGCCAACTTGTTCGACGGAGGTCGCGTGCAGAAAAATGGCGCCGCTTGGGAAAGCGGCGCCATCGATTGTCAAACCACATGCTTCCGCTGGCGGCTTCAGGAAACTTCGTCAGTCTCTTTGCGGCGGCGGCGAATGAGCAGGCCCAGAAAGCCCAAGCCAAGGCCCAACATGCCGATCGTGCCCGGCTCAGGTACGGTCGTAGGCGTAGTCGAGGCGGTCAATTCACCGGTTCCCCCGATCGGGTAGTGACATTTATTCGTCGGGTCCGGCGAAATCGACGTACATCCCTTCGCCGGCTTGGTCAGGAACGACGAATTCAGGTTGAGGTCTGCAAATCCGCCCATCCCATCAGAGACGTTGTTGAACTGGAGGAAGGACGACGCCGGACCGGCCGTTGCATCCAACAAACCTAATCCACCGGAGCCTACTGTGGGATCGGCGACGGTGCCGCTGATGGTTGCGAAAAGCTGCCCCACGTCATCCGTAAAGGTGGCGTTCTTGCTTGTGTGACCCGCCATGGTGACCCACGGGGTACCGCCCAGGCCCACCGAGGTAGGCATGTCAGATTTGTAGGTACCTGCAGCCTGAGTGTAGAACTGGTAGCTTCCCGCATTGAACACGACCTGGTTGCCGTTGATGCTCTGCACCGTGTAGGTGAACGTGAACGTGAGGTCACAGCCCGCGCAGAAATTGTTGTTGCCGTCGATTGAGCCAATCTGCCCGTAGCCGGTCAACACGTCATTGACGGCCCCAACCTGCGTTTCACGGAGATTGAACGAATCCACGGTCAGGTAGAACGAATCGGAGGTGTCCCACTGAACTCCGTTCACATTCACAGGCGTTGACAGCGCCGAACCACTCCACGCACCCAGCGCCAGCGCGCACGCCAGTGCCGTACCAATATATTTCTTCTTCAACATGACTTTCTCCTTCGACTGAGTACCAATCCAGACAACCGCAGCAGTGGCGCCCGATTGACGCTGACCTCGAGGTTTTAGTAGCAAGGGCCATGCCATGAGCTTAACTTGTTGTTCTATATGTGTTTTCCAGTTTTTGGCTGCCGGTCAGACACCCAATTGTGTAAGACATTCCGACACCGCGGTGAACCATTGAGATTCTCTGCACGCGGACCCTCGCTCGTCCGAACGCTTGCCCACGAGTGCGGACCGTGGCATGACTTGTTTCGTATCAAGAGGTTAGGTATCGAGCAGGCACCCGCTCGCGCATGGGTGAACAGGTGTTCAGCAGGCCACCACATCTCCGCTGCAACCTCGGATTTGGACGTAACAATTTGTTTTTAATAAAGTTTCTCCTACAGTACTTGCCATACGGCGCGTTTGTAAAGGATTCCGACGGAATGTGGAAATCCCGCGTTCCTTGCTTTCATGGCGCCTCAGTCCGGGCCAAATAGAGCCTGAGGCCCATGTCAGTGTTTTGGACGCTCCCTCGCCACGGTGCCTGCGGCGGGCCCGCGATGGGAGTTTGAAGAACAAGCTGGCGCAATGGGCTGAAGCGCTTGTCGCACCTGCTTCAACTAGGGAAGAGCGCCGAAACTCTCGAGTGATCTTCGCCCACTGCGATCGCGCGGAGCGGAGCGGGCATAGCCAAGCCGCAAAAACACCAGCCCGTGGCCCGGTGCGCCCAACTCGGTCAACGCCGAGCCCAGCTTCGAAAGCGACCGCTCAAAGGCCTGCTCGACCGGCACGAAACCCAGGCCGAGAACTCCCGCCGCCGCGTATGGCTGGACCGACAGCCCGTCGAGGGTGGCCTGAAGCCATACCCGCTGCAAGGCGCGTCCCCCCGCGAGCACATCGGATCGCTCGGTGGATGGAATCACGAGCAGACAGAGACCGGGCGACAGCCTGATGGGCAACCAGGCGGAGCGCATCCCCAGCATCGACGCTGCGCCCAGCCGGTTGAACATGCCCATCACCGCGGGGCGACGCAACGCCTGGAAGATCGGGCGCATCGGTGGCTCGACGGCCAGCGTCGCGGGCGCCAGGCCCTCCTCGCAGGCAGCGTGCCAGCCCGCCCCAAAGCGGATGCTCGAAAACAGCTCCGCATGCAGCGTCGGACTCCGGAACCGCAGCGTTTCGGCCTGCCGGATGACGCTCAGGGCAGCCTTTCTTTCACGCGGCGTCTGGGGCCAATACAGCCGCTGCCCGGCTATCAGCGCGGCCTGGGCATCCAGCCGCGCCTGCGTCTCGGCGGTGAGCGGACCACGCCAGGGGAAGCGGCGGTCGGTGTGACGCTCCCCGAGGGCCCCGGCCAGAGGCTCGTTCGGATCACCCCCGGGATCGTGGTGCCAACGGATCCGGGCGACCCACAGCTCGTCGTCATGCTGCGGGAATGGCTGCAGATCCGCCACATAGCCGAGCGCGCGGGCGCGAATGATCATGTTTTCCAGGCAGGCGCCGGCGGCCAGGTCGCTGAGGACATAGCGGGTGTCAGACACGCGGCCACTTCGCCCTGCATCGATTCGGAGGTCCAGGTCGTCGCCGGACCACGCAAACCGCCAGGGCTGCGAATTGTCGGCCGACGGCGCGGCGATGCCGGCGCCCAGAATGCCCGCTTTCGTATCTCGGTCCACTGTCCACGCCCGTTCATGGGATGCCCTGCCGATTCAACATCATGCTGCTTGCTGAATCGATCAGGTCGACCCTGGATTACCACTGATTCCAGCCGACCGCGGTTACCGTGGGGACCCGGCGATCGGCTGGTCCGAAGGAACTATACCGAGGCAAAGGCCTGCACCCAAACACGCCGGCGTTTGAACAACCCGAGGTCGGCAGACGACACCAGCGAACGTCGCTGACCACTGGCTGTCGTGGCCAGAGAGCGCGCCGTTCGCGTTCGATATGGACGGCCAACCTGCAACACGCATCCGGGCACCCTCATCAGGTTCCTGAACCTCACCTGCGTACGGCGACGCTGTTCACACAACCATCGCTTTCTGAGTTGTACACTCGACCACGCCGGGGCGTTTACGCCGGGCTGCACATCGCGTGGGGATGACGCGTCAATGGCAGTACCGACAAGCCCGTCCTGGTCGACATCAGCAGATACAACCCCAACTCGATGTGGCCATGAGGGCGGCATTCCTTGCAACAACGTGCGCCCGGTCGGTGAGCGATTGAAGCACGAATCCAAGCAGAGCGGAAGAAATGCCCCAGACCACCATCGACCTTGCGGCGCGCCTTGATCGTGCAGCGCCGCGCAGCAGCGACCCTTCCTGTTTCTGCGCGACGAGCCTGGAACAGGTGGAATCGGCCTGGCGCCTCGTGTACCACCGCTACACACAAATGGGGCTGATTGACGAAAACCCGTACGGGATCCATGCCGCTCCCTCGTCCGTGGGTGAGCATGCATGCGTGATATGGGGGCCGGAAGGTCCGGAAGTCGGCTATACGATGACGATGTTCCGCGACAATCCGAGGGGGCTGGCGCTGGATAGCGTATATGCGCGAGAGCTGGATGAACTGCGAGCCGCGGGACGCCACCTGCTTGAGGTCGGGATGCTGGCGGATCGTCGCCAGAACGCGGCGCGCGGCGTCGGCGCCTTGTTCAGCATGATGCGCTGGGCGGTCCACTATGGCTTGCACCATGACGTGACCGATATCGTCATCGGAGTACATCCGCGGCATGCCCAGTTCTACGTGCGCTGTTATGGTTTCGAACAATTCGCCGAGCCGACGACGTATCCCATGGTCCGGGACAATCCGGTGGTCCTCTTGCGCCTGCGACTGCTCGAAGGGCTGGCGATGGACTTGTTGCCACGAGGCCTTGCCGATGCGCGCGACAACCCGCTGGCGGCCGGCAATTTCTCGGATCGCTTCGCGTTCGAGCCACAGCAACTGCGTGGCTCACTGATCGCGGGCTACTTGCAAGACCGTTATGGCATTGACTCGAGCCCAACGGTTGCCCCCGGCGTGACCGACTGCCAGGTCGCCGTGTCAGCTCCGGCTTTGTAACAAACTCCACGGAGTCCAACGATCTTCCTGCGCATCAGGGAGCGGTGGGCGGTAGCCAACTCAGATTGCTCGGTCGTGAGCCGAGGAAGCCCACGTCTCGGCTGGAGTGGGCTAGTTTGAAGATCCCAACAAGCCGCGCAGTACGCCAGCCCTTCGAACGAACGATATAGTGTTCCATCCCGCCAGCGCTCCATGTCAGGAGCGCTGAGGGCACGGTTGCCCTGGAAGGCGAGCAACCTGCTTTGCCTCGCCATCGGGGCCGAAGTCTCCACGTTCCGGAAAGAGCACCGGCTAATGACGCCCCGAGCCGCCGCGAAGTCATGCGCCCAGCTGCCTGCCCGACCGCCACTCTCACCGGGCTCGACGTATCTTGGTGAATCGTGTGCACAAGGTACGTGATCGCACCGGCCCGAGCCGAACATTCCAATCCGGACTTCCGCCGCACCCTGCACCGTGGTGCATCGGTCACCACGGCACTATCGTGGAGGCACGTGTTCGGCGTGTGCCGACGGAACAGGAGGGGCAAGGCGCTCGCCGTCACCCAGTGCAACGGCTTGGTACGCCAACGCGATCGGGTATTCACCGGTCCGCGCCGCCTCTGGATAGCGCGGCCAGGGATCCCTGCTGGTACCGCAACTGCCTGCGACCGACGTTGTCGCCCGCTGCGTCCGACTCGACGGGAAAGCGAGCGGTCGGGTGCGCCACAATTGGCTCAGCGTCCGCACGCAAGAAAGCGTCGACATTATTTACGTTTTGGCAGTTCGCTCCAGCGACCCATACGAAGAGCAATGGAACCTGCTGGAAACGGGCACTGACAACGCCTCAGTGGCGAGGCCTTGGTTGCGCATCTGGGTTTTTGAAGCACATGAGCCGTCGGAAATACTTACAGATTTGACACAAGATTCACAGAGGGAATCTCGACATAGTCTGCAATATCAATTGCTTGGTAATTTGGCACGGGAGGTGCTTTGTCGCGCATAGCAGGGGAAACGCAAACGCAAGTCAATCCGTGGAGGCCGTATGTCATCCAAACATCTCTTGAGATCGATCGCTCTGGTAGCTGGCCTTACGCTGTCCGGTACAGTGTTGGCCAGTACCCTCAATATCCTGTGGTACACCGGCGGCACCGAAGCAACCGGGCCCGGATCATACGAGACCAACATGGACGCCCTCGCTGCGTCGGCGCCCGGTGCTCCCGGCGGCAACACCTGGAACGTCACGTATTGGACCGGCGGGGCCATGCCGACCGGGTCTTTCAACGCCCTGGTCATCGCGTCACCGGAGGGGGGCTGGGCGACTTACCCCGACTACGCCCCGCTGCAAACGGCGCTTGGTTCGGTCACCTTCGGGGATCGGCTGATGCTCACCGGGCAAGATACCGACTGGCACTATCAGTTCGGCCCCGGCCCGACAAACTTCGACGGCCCGAAAGGGTTCCTGCTTGACAGCATCAACTGGGCCGGCAGCGGTACGGGCATGGGTCTGGTCGCTTTGGGCATGGACGGGATGGGTACCTGTGGCGGCGTGACCTTGGGCTTGAGTGGCTACGCCGGTGACTGCAAAACCACCGAAAACGTGCAGATCCCGTCGGCCTATGCCAGTTTTCCGATCAACACGGATTTGACGTCGGGCGGGCTGAGCAACTGGGGCACTTCTGCCCACGTGGGCTTTACCGGCCTTGATTCGTCAAAATGGACTGGAATCAACGTGGATGGCAGCGTCGATTGCACTGGAGACCCGACTGCTTGCCGCTATGTGACCATCGTCAGCGCCGCAACGGGAGGCGGCGGGATCGGCACACCAGTTCCCGAACCTGCCCAACTCGGCATGTTCGGCCTGGGCGCCTTGCTGATTGGCTTGTTCGCTGGCTTGCGCCGCCGCTACAGCTGACACCCGCAACGCGCAGTTGAGCTTCAGTTCCAGCAACCCCCGGCAACGGGGGTTGTTTTTTTGGGTGTGCCCCGCGTGCTGGTTCGAATCGTTACTTGAGCTCAGGCGCAATTCCTCGCGGGCATGAGGTGGTCCCATCGATTCCTCCATGCGGCCGCCTGGAACCACACCCGGGATTCCCGACACCGCTCCGGATGGCGATGAGCGCGACCACACGCCGAGCGCGGGTGAAGTCATCAACTCAAAGCCGCGGCACTCAGTGCGTCAGCGCGGATGACCCCCGATCACCCCGTGTGGCGTACCAGGCCGCGCTGCAAGCATCAAGCCGACAGCTTTTTTTCCCACGCGAGTGCCGTGCGCGCGATGAAATCGAGGTCATCGTGGCGCGGCTGCCAGCCGAGTGTGCTTCGGATGCGATCGGACACCGCAATCAGCGAAGGAGGATCACCCGCACGCCGCGGCTCTTCCGTGCAGGGCACCGGCGTTCCATGCGCGCGCCCAACCGCCATCAGCACCTCGCGTACCGAGTAGCCGTGGCCATAACCGCAGTTCAGCGTAGTCGAGGCACCGCCCTCGCGCAGATAACGCAACGCATCCAGGTGCGCGCGCGCCAGGTCCACGACATGGATGTAGTCGCGGATGCCGGTGCCATCAGGCGTGGCGTAATCGGTGCCGAAAATCGACAGTCGCGGACGCTTGCCCAACGCCGCTTCGCAGGCAACCTTGACCAGCAAGGTGGCGTTCTTCGTGGACTGGCCGATGCGGCCTTCGGGGTCGCAGCCCGCGACGTTGAAGTAACGCAACGCGACGTAGCTCGGCCCGCCGGCTGCGGCAAGGTCGCGCAGCATCCACTCGCTCATCAGCTTGGAACTGCCATAGGGATTGATCGGCGCGGTGGGCGTGTCCTCGCCGGCCACCCCGCCGGCGGGAGTTCCGTACACCGCGGCAGTCGAGGAAAAGACGATGCGGGCGACACCGGCGTCCCTGCAACATGCGAGCAGGTTGCGGGTGGCGCAGGTGTTATTGCCGTAGTACCGCAACGGATCTGAAACCGATTCGGGCACGATGGTGCGTGCAGCGAAATGCATCACGGTATCGACGTCATGTTCGCGCAAGAGGTTCGCGACCAGCGCCTCGTCACCGACATTGCCGACGACCAGTTCGGCGCCGATGACCGCATCGCGAAAGCCGCTGCTGAGATCGTCCAGCACCACCACGCGTTCGCCCGCCTCGACCAGTTGCAGGACCACGTGGCTGCCGATGTAGCCCGCGCCACCCGTCACCAGGATGGCGCGTGTCTGTGCTTGATTCACTTCCTCTCCTCGTCCATCGGACGGCTGCAAAAGACATCGGACATTACGTGCGGCGCAAATGCCGCCGCAAGCCGGAGCATATGTTCGCTGCGAAGGCTTTTCGCACACCTTTGAAATTCCGCGCAAAGCTGCTTCGCTTCTACCCGCCACCCTACATGATGAACGCCAACACCTGACGCCATCACGTCGGTCCGCACCTGGTCCCGCACGCAACGCGAAACTTTCCACGGGCATGAACGCGGCGCGCGTTTCGCGCGACGGACCAGTAGAGGCACTGCCTGCCGAATGCGGTTCGTGCCGAGAAGCAGGGATCGCGATGCCCGGCTATCGCTGTGGTCGAGTGCGAGCTCGAACAGTCCAACACACGCCAACCCCTTCAGCCCTTCAGTGCCACCACCCACAAGAAAGCAATCCCCGTTGCCGGGGATTGCTTCAAGTACGGACTCAAGCTAGCCGCGAGTCACCCGGTGGCTGTCCTGCCGCTCAGGTCGCCTCGTTTCCTCGAGACGTCTGGCGACGCCTGCGCCAGCCGTAGCCCACACCGATGCCGAGCAGGCCCAGCCCAAACAGACCCAGTTCGCCCGGTTCGGGTACCGACAGGGGTGAAAATCTCAAGCTGGTGGTGCCCGGCGTATTGGTGAAGTCGACGAACAGGTAGGCGGCCTGGCCCACCGGGACGCCCGGAAAGGCAGAGAACGACACGTTGAACGAGTCGCCCGCGGTCAGCGGGGCAGCCAGCGAGGCCGGCGGGCAGAAGCTGGCCGAAAGACCGGCCGGGATACCGTCACACGTAACCGTGTTGTAGTCATCATGCATGCCCTGTTCCGGAACGGTGAACGTGAAGTCGAGCGAGGTGAGCGCTGACTGGCTGAAGTTGACCAGCACTGTGCACCAGGTGAAGCCGTTCAGATCCCCCGCAGCCACGCCCGGGGTGTATTTCGCCGCTTCGCAGATCCCCGAGGTGGCGGGCACGAAATTCATGATGTAGGTGTCGTTCGGGTCGATGATGCTGCAGGCCGTATTTACACCGTTCCCGGTGCAGTCTACGGGTGGCGTCGCATCCACACCCCGTACCTTGACCGCGAATGCGCTCGGCGCGGCCAGAACAAGAGCAAGGGCGGCCAGTGTCAAGGCCAGGTAACGTTTCATGGTTGAGTCCTCTGTTTGGTGTACGCCTTGGCGGCGATGCCGCGACGGTCGAACATTCCCTCCGACGGCCAGCCACTGCATATCCGGTGCCAACGACTAACCCACTGTTTCTATTGATGCGGAATAAACACTACCGGTTGAATTCGTAAATTTTTTCGACACCGGATTTACACCTTGGCTCCGGGCGAACCATTCAACAGGTTGCTTTCAGGCGCGTCTCTGCGCGCATGAAGTCGAGGCAACGGCGCAGGATTCACGCGCGCATTTGTGCCTGCCGGGCCCGCTTCACTGAACCGGCGCCTGATCAATGCCCGCTCGAGTTCGCCGTCACCGTCGCTGTCGGTGCCTGCTGCGGCATTGGCAGGGCAGCTGCGTCAAGCAAGGCGGCAAAACGCGGGTCGTGCTGGTACGCAAGCACGAACGGATCGGTCAGCAGATTGATACTCGGGTCGCTTTGGGTCCAGGCGCGCTGCAACCAGTCAAACATCTGATC
>JBDTEG010000035.1:0-10463 GCA_039922695.1 Rhodanobacter sp.
GGTGCGCCAGTTTTTCGGCCTGCCCGCGACACCACGCGAACGGGTCGAGCAGAGCCTGGGCTCGGGCGTGATCGTGGACGCGGCCAGGGGTTACATCCTGACCAACAACCACGTGGTCGCCGGCGCCGACGACGTCAGCGTGACCTTGCAGGACGGACGCACGTTCAAGGGCAAGCTGATCGGCACCGACCCGGCCACCGACGTGGCGGTGGTGCAGATCCAGGCGCACGACCTGCACGCGTTGCCGATCGCCGACTCCTCCACCCTGCGCGTGGGCGACTATGTGGTGGCGGTGGGCGAACCGTTCGGCCTGGGCCAGACGGTGACCGCCGGCATCGTCTCGGCACTGGGGCGCTCGGGCCTGGGCGATTCGAGCTACCAGAATTTCATCCAGACCGACGCCTCGATCAACCCGGGCAATTCCGGCGGCCCGCTGGTGAACCTGCGTGGCGAACTGGTCGGCATCAACACGATGATTTTTTCGCCGTCGGGCGGCAACGTGGGCATCGGCTTCGCGATCCCCAGCAACCTCACCAGCGAGGTGATGAAACAGCTGATCGTCCATGGCAAGGTCGAACGCGGCAGCCTGGGGCTGCAGGCGCAGGCGATTACCCCGCGCATCGCGCAGGCGCTGAAGCTGCAGGACAGCAAGGGCGTGGTGGTGACCGGCGTGAACGACGGCTCGGCGGCGGCGCGTGCCGGATTGCAGCCGGGCGATGTGCTCACCTCGCTGAACGGCAAGCCGCTGCAATCCGTGCAGCAACTGCGCAACACCGAGGGGCTGCTGCCGCTGGGCAGCACCCTGCAGATCGGTATCGTGCGGGCCGGCCAGGCGCGACAGGTCGAGGCCACGCTTGCCGCGGAGAAGCTGGCCACGCTCGACGGGGGTCCGCTTGATCCGCGCCTGGCCGGCGTGCGTTTCAGCGAACTGAGCCAGGCACAACGCAGCCAGGGCCTGTATGGCGCGGCGATCACCGCCGTGCAGCCGGGCAGCCGCGCGGCGCAGGCCGGACTGAGCGCGGGCGGTGTGCTGATCGGTATCGGCAACCAGCGCATCACCAGCCTGCGCATGCTGCGCGGGCTGGCCGGCGTGCGCTTGCGCCAACTGGTGCTGGTGGTGGCGGATGCCGACGGCAGTCATTACGTGGTGGTCAACTGAGGCGCGACGGACCCGCAGCCGCGTGGGCGACGATCGGCCGTCGCCTTTGCCGCCACGGAAGAACCTGACGTGGATCGCGATGCGCACGTGTTCGGGCGCACAACCTGCGCTCGAATACGGCACCAATGCATGAAAGTGCTTGATGTTATGTGTTCAGGCCGTTGAAATACCCTATTCGGGTGGTCACGCTGTCACGTTGGCGTGCGTTCCGTCCGTTCCGTGCCACTGTTTATCTTGCTCCGGGGTTTTTCATCATCATGTCTGTACGTCTTGTCCGCTTGTTGTCCGTCGCCCTGGTCGGGGCCTGTCTTTCCACCGTCGCGCTGGCCAAGACCCATCACGCCACCAGCAAGACCACGCCCAACGCCAGCAGCCTGATCTGGCGCGGCGACGATGCCACCGCCAATGCGGTGATGAGCGAGGAGGCCAAGGCGTGGACCAAGGCTGGCCACGGCAAGATCGAGCTGCAGCCGTTCAACACCGCCTCGGGCATCGACGCGGTCAGCAACGGTACCGCCGACCTGGCTGGCAGCGCACGGCCTCCCGATGGCAGTGCGCAGAATGCCGGGCTGACGTTCACCCCGGTGGCCTGGAACGCCCTGGTGATCATCACCCAGGCCTCCAACCCGATCAGCAACCTCACGCTGAAGCAGGTGCACGACATCTACTACGGCAAGATCCACAACTGGAGCGAGGTCGGCGGCCGCAACGCACCGATCGACGTGTACGCGGTGGCCAGCCCGGGTGATGGCGTGGAATACAGCTTGCGCAGCCTGCTGTTCGGTCGCGGCAACCAGCCGGTCGCCGCGCCGCGCCTGTACGTCAACACGCGCAAGCTGGAGGAAGGGGTCGCGCTGAACGAGAACGGCCTGGGCGTGGCCATGCTGGCCGGCATCACCGGCAACTCCAAGCTCAAGGCGATTCCCATCAATGGCCACGCCGCGACGCCGGCCACTATCGCCAATGGCAGCTACCCGTTGTTCATCCCGTTGTACCTGGTGACCAACCCGAACAGCCCGAAGGCGGCCCAGGCGCAAGCGTTCGTCGACTTCCTGCAGAGCGAGCCGGCCAAGGCTGCCTTGCGCCAGCATGACGTGCTCCCCTACCAGGACGGCATGCAACTGGCCGACATGGACGTCGAGCGCCGCAGCACCATCCTTGCCGAAGTGGGTGCACGTCCGGCCGGCAACGTCACGCCGATTTCCGCGCCGGGTGCCACCTACGCGGCGCGCGCGGCGGTCGCCCCGACCTCGCCGCTCACACTGCAGGCGAAGATCGCGCTGGAAAAGCGCCGCGCCCAGGACGAGCATGACGTTGCCCTGAGCAAGGTGGAAGGCAGCGTCAGCAACGCCGAGGTCACCGGAGTGGCCAGGACGGATGCCAGCGCCGTCACGGTCAACCAGACCGAAGGCCATGACTTCGGGCACGTCACGGCGAGCAGCCATCCTGTCGCGGTCCTGTACAAGGTGAGCCGCGGCGACACCCTGTCCTCGATTGCGCGGCGGCACTCGGTGGAGGTGGCACAACTGCGTGCCTGGAACCAGCTGAAGGGCGACGAGATCAAACTGGGCCAGGAATTGCGCGTCAGCAACCAGTAATCGACCGAACCGGTGTCGATTCGCGCACTGACGCTGGATCTGGACGACACGTTGTGGCCGGTGCTGCCAGCGCTGGAGCGGGCGGACCAGGCGGTCGATGCCTGGTTGCAGCAACACCATCCGGAGATAGCACGTGCTTGGCCGATCACGGCGATGCGCGAACTGCGTGCACGGGTCGCTGCCGAGCGACTCGACCTGGCGCACGACTTCACCACCCAGCGCCAGCTCACCCTGCAACATGTGTTCGACGCCAGCGGCATTGCCGAGGCGCCGATCGACACGCTGTGGGAAATCTACTTCGCCGCGCGCAACCGGGTGGAACTGTATCCGGACAGCCTTCCGGCGCTCGAGCGGATCGCCGCGCGCTGGCCGTTGGCGAGCCTGACCAATGGCAATGCCGATCTCGCACGGGTGGGCATCGAGCGGCACTTTGTCCATCACGTGTGCGCGCGCGACCATGGCGCCGCCAAGCCTGAGCCCGGGATCTTCCTGGCCGCCGCGGAGTTGCTCGGCGTCGCTGCCGCCGACGTGCTGCATGTCGGCGATGACCCGGTCATGGATGTGCGTGGTGCGCGCGAAGCCGGCCTGCGCAGCGCCTGGATCAATCGCGATCGCCGACCCTGGCCGACCGACCTGGGGCCGCGACCCGAACTGGACCTGCCCGACATGGCCGCGCTGGCCGACTGGCTGGAGGCCCATGCCGGCGACGATTGAACCGCGCCGGTGATTGTGCCTGCCACCCCACGCACTCATCATGGGGAACCCGTCATGGGAACCCTCAGCCAAGGAATCCGCATGCCTGCCCTGATCGAACGCCGCCCCGGCCAGCGCGGTGGCATCGCCATCGAAACCACCGACAGCGCGCACCTCGCCGCGAGCCGACGACGGCTGACGGCGGCCCAGCGCCGCTGGCTCGGCGCGAGCGATTTCAAGGCGACGCCGGGTTCGTTCGCGCTGCTGCCGGACAGCGCCGGCAAACTCGTGCGCGTGCTGGTCGGGGTCAGCGCGGACGACGCGCTGGACGCGCTGGCGGATCTGCCCGGCAGCCTGCCTGAAGGGAACTACCAGCTCGCCAGCGAGGGCGTGCTGCGCGACCGCGCGCTGGCCGCGCTCGGCTGGGCCCTGGGCGCCTACCAGTTCACCCGCTATCGGCGAGCGAAGCGCGCGCCCGCCACCTTGATGATGGAGGCCGACGAGCTGGCCCGGATTGCACCCCTGGTCGAAGCCACCTATCAGGTGCGCGATCTGGTCAACACGCCCACCGAGGACATGGGTCCCGAACAGCTCGGTGCGGCGATCAAGGCGCTGGGCAAGACGCACAAGGCCAGGGTGCGCGACTGGGTCGGCGACGAGCTGCTGAAGGCGAACTTCCCCACCATCCACGCGGTGGGTCGTGCCAGCCATCGCGAACCTCGGCTGGTCGAATTGACCTGGGGCAACAGCGACGATCCGAAGCTCGTGATCGTCGGCAAGGGCGTGTGCTTCGACACCGGCGGCCTGAACCTCAAGGGCGGCGACGGCATGCGCTGGATGAAGAAGGACATGGGCGGCGCGGCGCACGCCATCGCGCTGGCCGGGCTGGTCATGCAGGCGAAGCTGCCGGTGCGGCTGACGCTGCTGGTGCCGGCGGTGGAGAATGCGGTGGCCGGCAATGCGATGCGTCCGGGCGAAGTGATCACTACCCGCGCCGGCCTGACCGTCGAGGTGGACAACACCGACGCGGAGGGCCGGCTGATCCTGTGCGATGCGCTGGCCTATGCCGCCGAGCAGCAGCCGGGCCTGATCATCGATTTCGCCACCCTCACCGGCGCCGCCCGGGTGGCGCTCGGACCGGATCTGCCCGCCCTGTTCGCCAGTGATGACGCGCTGGCCGCGGCCGTCCTCGAGGCCGGCAACGACGTTGCCGATCCGTTGTGGCGGTTGCCGCTCTGGCGTCCGTATCGGCGCATGCTCGACTCGTACCTGGCCGATTTCGCCAACGCCGGCCCCTCACGACACGCCGGCGCGATCACCGCGGCGCTGTACCTTCAGCGCTTCGTGCCTGATGGCATGCCGTGGCTGCATCTGGATACCTACGCCTGGAACGACGCGGACCGACCCGGTCGCCCCCGCGGTGGCGAGGCGATGGGTTTGCGCGCCCTCTTCGCGATGCTGCAGGCGCGCCACGCGTCCTGACGCCGCCGGGCCGCGTCACGGGCGGAGACTCGCTTGTCGCTGCAGCCATGCCGTTGGATCCTGGCCGGGGTCACCGCCCAGGCGTTGTCGGTGGGTCTTCCTGCAGGGTTCCCGTGCGAGGCAAGTACTTGCGCTGTTGCCGTGCAAGCCGACCGCGTGCCCCGAGCCGGATTCCATTTCAAAGAATTCTGTTCTTTTAGTTAGACTTTTGTATAAGAATTGTCGCGGACGTGGCGACCGGGCTGCCGTTGGCCACACGTTGAACGGACAGACGGACCGGTCGGATCTGACGAAGTGGCAAGTATTACTACGGGCCAAGGCGAGCAAGGGGGGGCTTCCCTTGGCATATCAGGATGCGCTTTCGCATCCAGCGTTGCGAACAAGAATCGCAGCGCAGACTGCTGTACTTCGGGAGGGGCACACACATGAATTACCACTTGAATCATCTGTCGCTGGCGGTGCAACTGGCGTTGGGCGTGGGCCTGTGCACGATGGCGGGAGCCATCCATGCGCAAGACTCGGCCCCGGGCGACAATGCGACTGCCCAGCAAACGACGACGCCAGAGAAGGCCAAGAACCTCAAGGCCGTGGTCGTCACCGGCTCGCTGATCCGGCGCGTCGATGCCGAGACCGCCAGCCCGGTGGTGACGGTGGATCGCGCCGCGATCACCAACGCCGGCAATCCGACGATGGGCAACGTGCTGCAGCAACTTCCGAGCATTTCCGGCAAGGCCACCAACCCGCAGAACAACTCCAACGGCGGCGGCATCGCCAGCCCCTCGCTGGAGGCGGGCGGCGGAGCCTCGCGCATCTCGCTGCGCGGACTGGGCATCGAGCGCACCCTGGTGCTGATCGACGGCCAGCGCATGGCCAACCCGGACGTCAACATGATTCCGCAGAGCATGATCGAGAGCGTCGACGTGCTGGCCGAGGGCGCCTCCACCGTGTACGGCTCCGACGCCATCGGCGGCGTGGTCAACTTCAAGTTGCGCAAGGACTACCAGGGCGCCGAACTCAGCATCAACGAAGGCATCTCAAGCCACGGTGACGGCCAGCGCCACGGCTTCACCCTCACCGGCGGCATGAATGGCGACCGCTTCAATATCGTCGGCGGCCTCAGCTTCAACAAATACGACCCCGTGCTCGCCACCCAGCGCAAGTACTCCGCGCACCAGTTGTACCTGTCCAGCGGCGTGGTTGCCCCGGCCGGTTCCAGCACGATCCCCACCGGCAAGATCCAGACGCCCGCGTCGATCGCCGCCAAGGCGGCCGGCACCTGCCCGACCCAGTACGTCACGCTGGGATCAGGCGATGGATCGAGTGTGAGCGACTACCGCTGCGACCTGGGTGGTCCGGATGCCTACAACTACAACGCGTTCAACTACATCCAGACGAAGCAGCAGCGCACCGATGCCTTCGTGCTCGGCAGCTACAAGCTGGCTGACAATCTGACGTTCTTCTTCGATGGCTTCTTCAACCACACCCAGTCGGCCGGCCAGGACGCGCCGTCGCCGACGGCGGCCGGAGTCACCAACGACGGCTGGTATGTCTCCAAGAACAATCCGATCAATCCGTTCGGCATCACCTTCGGCACCGATCCGGCCGATCCGAACGACCCGGCTGGTGGCTATGGTTTCAATACCCGCCTGACCGGCGTGGGCACGCGCCTGCACACGTACGACACGAAGAACGTGCAGGTGAACACCGGCTTGCGCGGCGCCTTCGGGAACAGCAGCTGGAGCTGGGCCGGCACGGTCAACTACGCCCATGCGAACCGCCTGCAACGGGACTACAACGAAGTCAACATCGCCGCGTTCCAGGCCGCGATCAACAGTGGCGTCAACGTCTTCGACCAGGCCAATCAGAGCGATGCGCTCAAGGCCGGCGTCGATGCGCCGGTGTACGTGTTCACCAATTCCACCAAGCAGGTCCAGCTGGACGCGAACGGCGAACTCTGGGAGCTGCCCGCCGGCACCATGCAGCTGGCCGTCGGCGCGCTGTACCGCGAACGCACCATGAACTACACGGTGACCCCGGATGCCGTACTCAATCTCAGTACCGGTGGCTGCGAAGTGTTGCAGGAGGCCTGCGGCTCGCCCGGTCGCGGTCGGGACAACGTCAAGGAGCTCTACGCCGAGACGCTGATCCCGCTGCTGTCACAGCAGCCATGGGCGTATTCGTTGAACCTCGATCTGGGTATTCGCGCTTCGGACTACAGCACCACCGGCACCACCACGAACAAGAAGATCGCCATCGAGTGGCGGCCGATCGCCGACCTGCTGGTGCGCGGCACCGTGTCCCAGGTGTTCCGCGCGCCTAACCTGGACGAACTGTACGACGGCGTCACCCTGGTCCAGCCCAGCCCCTCCGATCCCTGCGCAGGTCTCGACGCCGCCACGCTCGCGCAGCACCCCGCGGCCTGCCAGTACGTTCCGGTCAACTGGGCCGGCAACAGTCCGCTGCAGGTCAACACCTATTACGCCGGTGCGAACACGGTCGGCGCTACGCTCAAGCCGGAACAGGGCAAGTCGATCGACCTCGGCTTCGTCTACAACCCGAGCTGGATGGAAGGCGTGTCCACCAGCGTCGACTTCTGGCACATCTACCTGCAGGACCTGCTGACGCCGATCCAAGCGCAGACCGTGCTGAATGCCTGCTTCGCCAACGACAGCAGTCCGTTCTGCTCGCTCATCCATCGGCTGGACGACACCACCAAGCAGCCGGGCCAGGTGCGGGTGATCGACACGCCGGTCGTGAACCTGGGCAACCTGAGTACCAGTGGCGTGGACTTCACGCTGAACTACAAGATCCCGCACTTCGACATGGGCAGCATGAACCCGGGCGATTTCCGGGCCGGCCTGGCCACGTCCTACACGTCCACCTACAAGAACAACCCGGCCCCTGGCCTGCCCGGTGGCGTGACGACCGACTACGCCGGGACCTACTCGACCCAGTTCGGCAACCTCTCGCGCTGGCGCGGCACGCTCACGCTGAACTGGCAGAAGGACAACTGGAACGCGCAGTGGCAGTCGCGCTACATCAACCACGCGGTCAACCTCAATGCCGACGTGGCCACCCTTGCCAATGCACCCATGGGATCGGTGATCTATCACTCGATCCAGCTGGGCTACAGGGTACCGTCGATCCACACCTCGTTCGATTTCGGCGTGGACAACCTGTTCGATCACGCGCCGCCACTGGTCTACCAGAACGGCGGCAACTACAACGTCGACACCTCCACCTACGATGCGATGGGCCGTTACTACTGGGCCCGCGCCACGCTGAAATTCTGAGCGGCTGACCACGCCGCCAGTTGCACGCAAGCCCTGGGGCCGCGAGGCAGTTCGCGGCCCCTCTTGCATAATGGCTACGCCCAGCCAACAAGAACAGGCATGCCCGTACCTGCCAACAGTCCCGACGACGCCGTCATTGCCGCCTATCAGGCTGGTGACATGGAGCGCGTCGTCGCCCTCGGCGAGCAGACGCCGCCAACGAGCGAAGCCGCGTTGTTGTGGCTCGGGATCGCACGGCAGAACCTCGGCCAATACCAGCAGGCAGCGATCACATTCCGCCAGTTGACGCAGATGCAGCCGGACGTTTCCGCCTACTGGAACAACCTGGGGCTCGCCTGCCGCCAATACGGCGATCTGACGGCATCCGGGCAGGCGCTGATGACGGCGCAGGCGCTGGCGCCGAACGACGCCGAAGTGCATTACAACCTCGGCCTGCTGCAGATGCAGCAACGGCAATGGGTGCTTGCGCGGCAGTCGTTGATGGGGGCAGCGCGACTGGCACCGCAATTCATCGAGGCACGGCTGCAGGCGGCACATGCCTGCCATGTCTGCGGCGACAATGACGGCCAGCAGGCGATGCTGGCCGGCGCCGCGGGCTGGCCGGCGCAAGCCGGCGAACAGGCCTTGATGCTGGCCGCGATGCTCTCGGCGCAAGGCGATCTCGATGGCGCACTGCAGAGTCTCGCGCGCGCGCAGGTGCCCGAGGGCGACGCTGCCACCACGATGCGGCTGCGCATCGCCGCACAACGGGTGGCGCTGTACGAGCGGAGCAACCAGCTGGAACGCGCGCGCGAAGCGTTGCAGCGCGTGCCGCTGGACATGCTCGAGCAGTTGCCACCGGACGCCGATGAAACCCGCGCCGAAGCCTTGAGCGCGCACGCGGTGATCTCCATGCGCGATGCGGACCATGCCGGCGCAGCGATGCATTACCGCCGCGCGCTGGCACTTGACCTGGACGAGCAGCACCGTGCCGCCGCCGCCTTCGGGCTCGCCGCCGCCAGCGATCGTCTGGGCCGACACGCCGAGGCCCTGCAGGCACTGCAGGTCGCGCA
This sequence comes from Rhodanobacter sp., assembly GCA_039922695.1. Taxonomy (GTDB): domain Bacteria; phylum Pseudomonadota; class Gammaproteobacteria; order Xanthomonadales; family Rhodanobacteraceae; genus Rhodanobacter. Next base: position 9,278 of record JBDTEG010000035.1, read on the forward strand.
CGCGGCGCAGCTGGCGATCGCCCGTGACGTGGTGCCCGAGCTGATGCGGCCAGACAGCCGCCCGCTGGCGATGGCAGCGCAGCGGGTCGACCACATCGCGTTCCAGTCATGGACGGCGTTGCCCACGCCGGCGGACATGCGCCAGCCGATCTTCGTGGTCGGTTTTCCGCGCTCGGGCACCACTTTGCTGGAGCAGATGCTCGATGCCCATCCCGACTTCCGTTCGATGGACGAGCGCGCCTTCATCCATGATCTCACCGAGCGCCTGGAAGAGGCCGGCCAACAGTATCCCGATGACCTCGCCCACCTCACCACGGAAGAAGCCGGGCAATTGCGCGCCATCTATTTCCGCCGGGCAGGAGAGATCCTGCCGGAACTGGGAGCGCACCGGTTGGTGGACAAGAACCCGCTCAACATGCTGTGCCTGCCCATGATCATGCGGCTGTTCCCGCGCTCATCCGTCATCCTGTGCCTGCGGCATCCCTGCGATGTGCTGCTCAGCTGCTACATGCAGCCGTTCCGCTCGCCTGCCTTCATGGTGCTGTGCTCCTCGCTGCAGCGCCTGACCGAGGGTTACGTGCAGGCCTTCGAGCAGTGGCAGCAGCACGTGGAGGTGTTCGCGCCGCGCATGCTGGAATGGCGTTACGAATCGGTCGTCAGCCGCTTCGAGGAGAGCGTGGCGAGCCTCGGCACGTTTCTCGAGGTCGAGGATGCAGCGCCGATGGCGCAGTTCTCCGCGCACGCCGGTGCCAAGCGCTTCATCAGCACGCCAAGCTACGCCCAGGTAACGCAGCCCGTCAGCAGCCAGGCGGTGAACCGCTGGCATGCCTACCGCGAACTGTTCGAACCGGTATTGTCGACCTTGCGCCCGGTGATGCAGCGACTGGGTTATGCCGAGTGATGGCGGGCGCCATGCGACACCGCACTGCGTATCATCGAGGCGTGGCGCTCGAACCTTCAATCGCCACGCCGCTCCTGTCCTTGCGAATGAATGACCGCCGATGAGCAAGCCGCATGACGAAACGCTGGAGGGCCAACGCGCCATCGCGCGCCAGCAGGCACAATACGGAACACGCGACGCGGCGGAGCAAGCGTTCCTGGCCATCCTTGAGCGGCATCCGCATGACGTCGAGGCGTTGCGCTTCATCGCCGAATGCCGCTCGCTGCGTGGCGACCAGGCAGCAGC
>JBDTEG010000036.1:0-5650 GCA_039922695.1 Rhodanobacter sp.
TGTCGGCCAGGTCGAACAGCTTGTCCTGCGGCATGCCCCTGGAGGTCAGCGTGATGAACAGGATCGGGATCTGCGACGTATCAAACTTGAAATACTGAGGTGGCGATGGCATGCCCGAAGGCAGGTCTACCGCGGCTGCATTGATCGCCGCCTGCACGTCGCGCGCGGCACTGTCCGCCGTGCGGCTGAAGTTGAAGCGCACGCCGATCCCGACCCGGCCCTCGCTGGCGTTGCCGTACATGTCGTCGATACCCGGGATCTGGCCCAGGTGCCGCTCCAGCGGCGCCAGCACGGTGTTGGCCATGGTCTGCGCGCTGGCACCGGGCATGCTCGCCGCCACGTAGACGCCAGGGAAATCCAGCGACGGCAGGGCCGCGACTCCCAACAGCAAGTAAGCCCACAATCCGGCCAGTATCAAGCCGATGGCCAGCAGCGAGGTGCCGGCCGGGCGCCGGATCAGCGGGCCGAACACATTCATGGCGCGTCTCCGTGCGAGCACGGTACGCGCCTGCGGGGGGACGGCAGGGAGAAGCTTCCTTTCATGTCCACGTTATGCCAGCCGTCAGGCGCGAGCGTATGTGCCTGAAGTACGCCCCGTGTCGAAAGGCAGGGGTCCGCGTCGCCTGTAGGAGCGCACCCTGTGCGCGAATGCTCTTCATCACGCTGGCGAAAAAGCATTCGCGGACAAGCTGCGCTCCTACACTGCTGATGCGCGCTATTTCGGCAACGCAGGCAGGCTCTTCGGCGCGCCGGGCAGTTGCGGCGGCAGCACATGCTGACGCCGTATCTCGGCACGCAACAGCCGTCTCGCGGCCTTGCGTTCCCGATAGTCGTGCTGCCACAGGTAGATCGCCGGCGTGCTCAACAAGGTCAGCAACTGCGACACCAGCAGGCCACCGAGGATCGCGATGCCCAGCGGCTGGCGCAGCTCCGAGCCATAGCCGAAACCGATCGCCAGCGGCAGCGCCGCGCCCATCGCCACCAGGGTGGTCATGGTGATCGGGCGGAAGCGCACCAGTGCTGCCTCGCGGATCGCCGCCGGCGGCGACAGCCCGCGCTCACGCTCGGCCACCAGCGCGAAATCGACCATCAGGATCGCGTTCTTCTTGACGATGCCGATCAGCATCAGCACGGCGATGATCGACATCAGGGTTAGCTGGGTATGCGTGACCAGCATCGCCAGGAACGCGCCCATGCCCGCAGCCGGCAAGGTGGAGAGAATGGTCAGCGGGTGGATCAGGCTCTCGTACAACACGCCCAGCACCACGTACATCACCAGAATGACGGTGAGCAGCATGAACAGCGCGTTGTTCATCGTATCCACCAGATTCTGGTTCTCGCCGGTGTACTTGCGCTGGACGCCGGACGGCAGGTTGGCTGCGAAGATGGCCTGGTCGACCAGTTTCAGTCCTGCGGCCGGGGTAATGCCTTTGGCCAGGTTGTAGTTGAGCGCGGACGATTCCAGTTGGTTGAAATGGCTCACGGTGGCCGGCGCCAGGTGCGGCTGGATCTTCGCCAACGCGGAGAGCGGAATCATCTTGCCCTGGCTGCTCTGCACGTAGGTTCCGAGCAGGCCCTGCGGATTCAGCGATTCACTATTGTCGGTGGTGAGCACCACCCGGTATTGGTTGATATCGGAGTAGATGGTGGAAACCTGGCTCTGCCCGAACGCGTTGTACAAGGCCGAGTCGATCGCACCCATGCTGACATTGAGGCGCGCGGCGGCATTGCGATCGACCTGCACCATCTGCTGCGTGCCGATGTCGTCGAAGCTGCTGGTCACGTCGGTGAACTCTTTCATCTTCCGCATCACGTGCTCCAGCTGCAAGGTGGGCTCCTGCAGCGGCGTGCCGTCAACGCTGTCGAGTTGGAAGGAAAACCGGCCGACGCCGTTGCCGCCTCCAGCGCCACCACCGCCGCCGAAGAACTGCACTGCCGAGATCGAGACATCCAGGTCACTCACGTTCTTGAAATGGGCGGTCAGGCGATCGACCACCTTCTGCACCCCGACGTGACGATCTCCGGGCTTGTCACCCGGGTGCTTGAGGTCGACGAACAGGCTTGCGCCGTTGCTGCCCCCGACGATCGTGGAGACATCGAGCACGGCCGGGTCTGCCTGGAATACCGCCGCTACCTCGCGCGCCCGCGTGGTCAATCGGGTCGGCGAGATGTTCGGCCCCGCGCTGATCCGCGCCTGGATCAGCCCGGTGTCCTCCTTCGGCATCAGGCCGCCGCCAGCGGTCATCCCGACCAACACCGCCAATCCGACCGTCATCACCAGCAGGATCGCCGGCTGCCAGCGCATGATCCGGCGATGGTGCATCGACCAGTCAAGCGAGCGCTCGTACAAACGCAGCAGCCAGTGATCGAAGCGCTCGGCCCACCGCTCCACCCGCCCCGGCATGCGTGTTCCCTCCGGCTCGTGCACCAGGGTGCGACCACACAGCGCCGGGGTCAGGGTCAATGACACCGCCGCAGATATCACGATGGTGGCCACCAGGGTCACTGCGAACTCGCGCATCAGCATGGTGAACATGTTGTCGCCGAACACCATCGGGCCGAATACCGCAATCAACGACAGGGTGATCGAGACCACGGTGAAGCCGATCTCGCGCACGCCGGTCAGCGCGGCCTGCAATGGTGCCATGCCTCGCTCGATGTGGCGCACGATGTTCTCGATCACCACGATCGCATCGTCCACCACGAAACCCACGCACAGCACCAGCGCCACCAGCGAAAAGATGTTCAGGGTGAAGCCGAGCATCCACATCAGAATCAGCGCACCGGCCAGCGACAGCGGCACGCTGAGCATCGCGATCAGGGTCGGTCGCAGCCGGCGCAGGAACAGCAGCATCACCAGCGCCACCATCACGATGCTCATCAGCAACGCTACCTCGACCTCGTGCAGCGCCGACTCGGTGGTCGGGGTGAGGTCGAAGATCGGGGTGATCTGAACGTCGGCAGGCAACACGTTGGCCAGCGCCGGCAGCGCGGCACGAATCGCATGCACCGTAGCCACCGCATTGGCATCGGGGCGCTTGCTGATCTGCATGGTCACCGCGCGCTTGCCGTTGAACCAGGCCGCGGCGTATTTGTCCTGCTGGCCACTCGTGACCGTGGCCACGTCGGCCAGTCGCACAGGCACGCCGTTGCGGCTGGCGATCACCAGCGCGGCGAAATCCGCCGGCGTGTGCAACGCGTCGTTGGCGGTGACCGTCATCTGGGTCAGGCCGTTGCTCAACGTCCCTTGTGGCGATGTGACGTTGGCCGCGCGCAGTGCATTGGCCACCTGATTCGTGGTGATGCCCTTGATTGCCAGCGCGTTGGCATCAAGCGCAATGCGCACCGCATGCGGCGTGCCACCGCCCACCTGCACCTGGGCCACGCCGGGTATCTGCGCCACAGCCGGTTTCAGCAAGGTGTCGGTGAGGTCGTAGAGCCGGTCCGGCGGCAGGCTGCTGGAGGTCAGCGACACCAACAGCACAGGCACCTTCGAGGTGTCGAACTTGAAGTACTGCGGTGGCGTGGGCATCCCCGGCGGCAGGTCGGTGGCCGCGGCATTGATCGCTGCCTGCACGTCCCTCGCGGCGTCGTCAGTCGAGCGGCCGTAACCGAACAGCACCTGGATCTGCGCCTGGCCCTCGGTGGCATTGGAGAACATGAACTGGACGCCCGGGATGCGACCGATATGACGTTCCAGCGGCGACATCACCGTGGTGGCCATGGTCTGCGCGCTGGCCCCGGGCATCTGCGCCACCACCGCCACGCCGGGAAATTCTATCGAGGGGAACGCCGCCACGCCGATCAACAGATACGCCCACACGCCCGCGATCATCAGCCCGATGGCAAGCAGCGAGGTGCCGACCGGGCGGCGGATCATCGGTGCGAAAACGTTCACTGGGCTCTCCCTGGCGCCCAAGCATAACGGCACGCGCCCGGCGGCGCGCGGCGCCGACCGACATGTTCCGGGGGCACATCAGCAAAGGCGGAAGGATCGGTTCGGTCGCGCACCGCATGACTTATGCCCGGGTTCGCGGGAAGGCGCATGTGCCGGTCGTCCGGGCACCCGGCGCGACCGCAAAGCCTAAGGTGAACCTCCTCTGCATGCGGACATTACGGCTTGGCCGTTACGCCCCGGCGCCGGTTTCCGTGCCGGCGTCGGGGCGGGCCGGTCAGTGCGTGGCGGGGCTGTAGCGCAGGGTCAGGTACCAGGCTCGGCCAGGCTGGTTGTAATAATAGACGGTCTCATAGTTGCGATTGAACGCGTTGGCCAATCGCGCCTCGACCTGCCATGCGGACGCGAAATGCCAGCTCGCGCGCAGGTCCGTGGTTGCGTAGCCACCCAGCCGATGTGCGTTCGCCGCATCGTCATAACTGCGCCCCGCCGCATACACCGTGGCGCCGAGGCCGAACGCGCCGAAGCGGCGATCCAGGTCCACCCGTGCCGTATGCTCGGCGCGCCGCGGCAGCACCTTGCCATCGTTCGGTCCCCCGTCCTCGTTGTGTGGCTGCAGCCAGGTCAGGTAGCCCTGCAGCTTCCACCCACCGAGGTCGACGCCGAGCTGGCCTTCCACTCCGCGGATGCGCGCCTGGCTGATATTCATCGGGTAGTAGTTGCCGTCCAGCGTGATCAACTGGTCAATCCGCGTCTGATAGGCGTTCAACGCCCAGTTCCACGGGCCCGCCTGCTGGCTCAGACCCAGTTCGGCGCTGCGTGAGGTCTCCGGTTTCAGGTCCGGATTGCCGCTGCCGTAGGGGTAGTAGAGGTCATTGAAGGTCGGCGCATGGAACGCCGTTCCATAACTGGCGATGAGCTTCAGGCCGCCATCGAAGTGATAGCCCCAGGCGAGCGCGCCGGTGTCGTGATCGCCGTACTGGCTGTTGTCATCGCGTCGCGCGGACAACGCGATCTCGTTGTGGCCAAAGGTGCCCTGGTACTGCGCGAAGGTGCCGGTATCATGGCGGCGGCTGGCGAGATAACCCGTATCGCTGTCGATGTGCTCGCCCTGCCAGTCGACGCCCAGCGTCAGCAACTGGTTTTCAGCGACGCTGATGTCGTTCTGCCACGAGGCCTGGTTGCGCCGCGAGTAGATGAAACCGGTGAAGACCTGGTTTTCATAGTTGTCGTACCGATCGAGATTCTGGCCGATGCTGAGGGTACTCTTCCAGGCCTGAAGCGGGTTGACGCTGAACGCCGAGCCGGCTGCCTGTTGCACGGTGCGACTGCGGTTCTGGAAGCTGCCGTCGTAGTGGATTTCGCCCAGACTGCGCAGCCAGCTGGCCGTGATCTGCGCACCGCCATCCCAGCGGTAGCCGCCGTTCAGCAGCAGGTTCTGGTTGCGGTAGGCGTCGCGATCGGGCTCGTCGGTGAAGCAGCCGGCAAAGACCTCGCCCGCGCCGATCCTGCAGGCATTGATCCCGCGCGTGTGCTGCTTGCCCACGCTGAGGTTGTACCAGCCGTTCTCGCTGCCGCCGGACAGGCCCGCCTCGCCACGCAGCAGGTTGTCGCTGCCGGCGGTGAGCCTGAACGAAGGCTGGAGGCCACCATCGCGCGAACCATGCCGGGTGAAGATCTGGATCACGCCACCGATCGCGTCGGCGCCATACAGGCTCGAGCGCGGGCCGCGCACGATTTCGATCCGTTCGATCT
>JBDTEG010000037.1:0-22975 GCA_039922695.1 Rhodanobacter sp.
GGTCTTGGCTTCGATCATTGCGTGCGGCCAGTCCAAGAACGGGGTCATGTTCACTTACCGACACGCAGAATGGGCCACCTCTCACAAGGCGGAACGCTCCCGGACGCTACCGGAAAGGCATGCTTTCGCCGACCCTGAGGCGATGGCCAGACAACCAAGACTCGACGTGCCCGGCGTTCCGCAGCACATGGACCGGCGCGGCAACAATTGACTGCCCTGCTTTCTCGACGACGACGATCGGCAGCACTACCTGACGCTGCTTTGCGAAGCATTGCTCGACACAGGGTGCAGACTGCACGCGTACGTATGGATGGACAACCACGTCCATCTGCTGGCGACGCAACCCAAAATCGGAGCCATCGCTCGTCTCATGCAAAAACTTGGGCGTGGCCATGTCGGGCAGTTCAACGCGCGCCATCGGGGTACCGGAACTTTGTGGGAAGGCCGCTACAAGGCAAGCCTGGTCGACAGCGAAAGCTACGTCTTGCACTGCCACCGCTACGAACTCAACCCCCTCCGCGCCCGCATGAGCGATCTTCCGGCAACCTTCCCCTGGTCGCGCTGCGCCACCCATTGCGGATTTTGCCCAGACGCCATCCTCTCGCGGCATCCGGAATACACCGCGCTCGCTTCCATACCAGAAGCGCGAGCCCAAGCCTATCGCCAGCTGCTGGATGAAACCCTGGCCGACGACGGCCTGAAAGCCATCCGAGCCCATCTCCAACAACGGCGGGCGCTGGGCCGCGATGACTTCCGCGCAATGATCGAAGCCAAGACCAGACGCTTCGCCGGCGTGAGGCCCGCGAATCGACCAAGCCGCGAAAATTCAGCGGTGTCTTACCTGAAGATCGACCGATCTTTCATCACCGGCCTGCCTGGCGATGCGAATGACGCGGCCATCACCGAGGCGATACTCGCCATGGCCAAGAGCCTTGGATTGATCACCATTGCGGAGGGAATCGAGACCGAGGCACAGCACGATTTCCTGCATCGTGCCGGTTGCACCGAAGGGCAGGGCTATCTGTATTCGTATCCGTTGAAAGCGGAGGAAATCCAGGCCTTGCTGAGCCCGCTTCAGCCCGGCGCAGCCGCCAGACTCAGGCTGGTGCCGCCAAAGCGCGGGTGAGGCCACCATCGGGCGAGTGCATTCACAGCGGCGCGCAGTGGCGGTTCAACCATTCCAGGTCGGCATCTTCGAGCAGCGGGCTCAGCGCGGCGCGAACGGTGGCGTGATAGTCGTCGAGCCACGCACGTTCCTCCGGATTCAGCAGGCGCGGCTCCAGGGCCCGGCGATCGAATGGACACAGCGTCAGCGTTTCGAATGCCCGGTATTCACCGAACTCCGATTGCTCCGCCTCGATCACCACCACCAGGTTTTCGTGCCGAATGCCGTGTCGCCCGGGCTTGTATACGCCGGGCTCGATCGAGGTGATCATGCCTGGTTCCAGCGCCACCAGGGCGCCACCTTCGCGGGGCGGACGGATGCCGTGCGGACCTTCGTGCACGTTGAGGAAGTATCCGACGCCGTGGCCCGTGCCGTGCCCGTAATCCATGCCTGCGGCCCAAAGCGGCGCACGTGCCAGTGCATCCAGTTGGGGCCCGCTGGCTCCCTTCGGGAAGCGTGCACGCGACAGCCCGATCATGCCTTTAAGGACCAGCGTGGCGTCGCGGCGCTGCTCCTCCGTGGTTTCACCCAGCGCCAGGACACGGGTGATGTCGGTGGTACCGCCCAGGTACTGCCCACCGGAATCAACGAGCAGCAGGCCCTTGGCCTGCAGCGTGCTGTGCGACTCGGGCAGGGCGCGGTAATGCGGAAGGGCGCCATTGGCCTGGTAGCCGGCGATCGTGGCGAAGCTCTCGCCGACCCAGCCGGGCTGGGCCGAACGCTCTTCGTGCAGCAAGCTGTCGACATCCAGTTCGGTTACCGTCATGCCTGCAGCCAGCCGCTGCTCAAGTCGGCGAAATCCGCGCACCAGCGCAGCGCCATCGCGGCGCATCACCTCGCGGACATGGTCCAGTTCGGGACCCGTCTTGATCGCCTTGAACGCGGTACTCGGGTTGGCTCGCAGTATCCGCTTCACGCCGGGTGCGACGGCGGCGGCGATCGTGCTGACGACACGACTCTCGTCCAGCAACAGGCTGTCCGGCTCGCCCAGTTCGGCCAGGACGGACGTGGTCGAGGCATAGTCGGCGATGCCGATGCCGTCGGCGGCCAGCGCGGCGACCAGTGCGTCATCCAGCTTGCTGCGCTGAACGAACAACGTGGCGCGATCATCCGGTTGCAACAGCAAATGGGCAAGGAACACCGGATTGCACTCGACGTCGCTACCGCGCAGGTTGGTCAGCCAGGCAATGTCGTCGAGGCTGGACAGCAAATGGTGACTGGCGCCGAGCTTGTGCATGGCCTGGCGCATGCGCTTGAGCTTGTCGGCGCGTCGAGTGGTGGCGTAGGCGGGATCGTGGGCAACCACCGGCGACCGCGGCAGTGGCGGTCGATCCGGCCAGATCGCACCGGGCAGATCCAGGTCCGTGCGCAAGCGGGCACCCACGATGGCAAGTCGACCTTCGATCTGTCGCTGCATGTCAAGAGCCAGGCTGTCGCCGGCCACCGCCAGTACCTCGCCCTCATGCAGTTGCTGCGCCAGCCAATCGATGTGTTCGGGCATGTGTGGCACGCGCAACTTCATCAGCTGGATACCGCTGTCGCGCAGTTGGTCTTCCGCTTGCGAGAAATAGCGCGAATCGGTCCACAGACCGGCCTTGTCCTCAGCAACCACCAGGGTGCCGGCCGAGCCGGTGAAACCAGACAGCCACTCGCGTGCCGACCAGTGGGCCGGCAGATACTCGGAGAGGTGGGGATCGGCGCTGGGAACCACGACCGCGGCGACACCATGCCGCTGCATGGTCTCGCGCAGGGCGGCCAGACGGGAGGGAGTGGGGTTGGTCATGGGCGAAATGCTAGCAGAGAGGACAACGCCTGCACGGTGCAAACAGGTAAATGAACCAACCGGCGGAAATTTGCGCCTGCCACCTCGCAGAGGAAGCCTTCTGCGGCTAAAATGCCAGTTTCCAGCACGGCTGCTTTCCATGACCCCCCTGATTTTTGTCACTGGCGGTGTGGTGTCCTCGCTTGGCAAGGGCATTGCTGCGGCGTCACTCGCTTCCATCCTCGAAGCGCGGGGCCTTTCGGTCACCATGATGAAGCTCGATCCCTACATCAATGTGGATCCGGGCACGATGAGTCCATTCCAGCATGGCGAGGTCTACGTGACCGACGACGGCGCCGAAACCGACCTGGATCTTGGCCATTACGAGCGCTTCGTGCGCACGCGCCTGGCCGGCAAGAACTCGATCACCACCGGCAAGATCTACGAGGCAGTCATTCGCAAGGAGCGTCGCGGCGATTACCTTGGCGCCACCGTGCAGGTGATTCCGCACATCACCGATGAGATCAAGCACTGCATCCACGAGGCGACGCGCGGTTTCGACGTGGCGCTGGTGGAAATCGGCGGCACTGTCGGCGACATCGAGTCGCTGCCCTTCCTCGAAGCGATCCGCCAGCTGCGGATCGAGCACGGCCCGGAGAAAGTGGTGTTCATTCACCTTACCCTGGTGCCTTACATCAAGGCTGCTGGCGAGATCAAGACCAAACCGACGCAGCACTCGGTGAAAGAGCTGCGCTCAATCGGTATCCAGCCGGACATCCTGTTGTGCCGTTGCGAAGAGCCGCTGCCGGAAGGCGAGCGGCGCAAGATTGCCTTGTTCACCAACGTACCGGAGAAGGCGGTGATCAGTGCCGCCGACGTCGATGTCATCTACAAGCAGCCGCTGTGGCTGCACCAGCAGGGGCTGGACGATATCGTGGTGAAGCAGCTCGGTCTGGATGCAAAGCCGGCCGACCTGTCCGAGTGGCAGCGCACGGTCGATGCCGTGGAGCATCCGAAGGATGAGATCACTGTCGCCATCGTCGGCAAGTATGTCGAACACAAGGATGCCTACAAGTCCCTGGGCGAGGCCTTGCGCCACGGCGGCATCAAGCAGCAGACGCGGGTGAATCTGGACTGGATCGACTCCGAACAGGTCGAGGCCCAAGGCGCTGCGAAGGTGCTGGGCAAGGCTGATGCGATCCTGGTGCCAGGCGGCTTTGGCAAGCGCGGTTTCGAGGGCAAGGTACTGGCGTCGAAGTTTGCCCGTGAACACGGTGTACCGTATTTCGGCATCTGCTATGGCATGCACGCGGCGGTGGTGGACTTTGCCCGCAACGTGGCGGGCTTGCAGGACGCCGACTCGAGCGAGAATGATCGCAACACGCCCAATCCGGTGATCGGCCTGATCACCGAATGGACCACCGCCGGCGGCGAAGTCGAGCAACGCAGCGACCGCTCCGATCTCGGTGGAACCATGCGCCTGGGTGCGCAGGAGTGCCGCCTCAAGCCCGGCACCCTGGCGCGCGAGATGTATGGCCAGGACGTGGTGCGCGAACGGCATCGGCATCGCTATGAGTTCAACAACCGCTATCGGCAAGCCTTCGAGGACCTGGGCCTGGTGGTTTCCGGCAAGTCGATGGATGACCTGCTGGTGGAAATCGTCGAGCTGCCGCGAGAGCGGCATCCGTGGTTCCTGGGTTGCCAGGCGCATCCCGAGTTCATGTCGACCCCGCGCGATGGCCACCCGCTGTTCATCGGCTTCGTGCGCGCGGCACGCGAGTACAAGGCCGTGCGTGACGGTCACAGGCTGGCGCAGGAGTCCGTGGCATGAAGTTGTGCGGTTTCGAGGTCGGGCTGGACCGGCCCCTGTTCCTCATCGCCGGACCCTGTGTGGTCGAGTCCGAGCAACTTCAGCTCGACACCGCGGGCACCTTGAAGGAAATCACCGGCCGGCTCGGCGTGAATTTCATCTTCAAGTCGAGTTTTGACAAGGCCAATCGTTCGTCCGGCGAAAGCTTCCGTGGCCCGGGGTTGGAACAGGGGTTGCGCATCCTCGGCGAAGTGAAGCGCCAGATCGGCGTTCCCGTGCTCACCGACGTGCACGAATACACCCCGATGGACGAGGTGGCGTCGGTGGTCGATGTGCTGCAAACGCCGGCCTTCCTGTGCCGCCAGACCGACTTCATCCAGAAGGTGGCACGCACCGGCAAGCCTGTGAACATCAAGAAAGGGCAGTTCCTGGCGCCATGGGACATGAAGCACGTGGTGGCCAAGGCCAGGGCAGTCGGCAATGACGACATCATGGTGTGTGAGCGCGGTGCCAGCTTCGGCTACAACAACCTGGTCTCGGACATGCGTTCGCTGAGCGTGATGCGCGAGACGGATTGCCCGGTGGTGTTCGATGCCACCCATTCGGTGCAGTTGCCGGGTGGGCAGGGGGCATCTTCCGGTGGTCAACGCGAGTTCGTGCCGGTGCTGGCTCGCGCCGCGGTGGCGGTCGGCGTGGCAGGACTTTTTGCGGAGACCCACCCCGATCCTTCCAAGGCGCTGTCCGACGGTCCCAACGCCTGGCCGCTGGACAAGATGGAAGCGCTGCTGGAAACCCTGATGGAACTGGATGCCGTCACCAAGCGGCATCGCTTCCTTGAGCAGGACGTCTGCTGAGAGGGGACGCTGATCGCTGGTTCAGGCCCATTCACCAACTTCTGCAATTCACCGACAACTGATGGACACCGCATGAGCACCCAGATCACCCGCATCCACGCCCGTGAAATTCTCGACTCGCGCGGCAACCCCACGCTGGAAGCCGAAATCACCCTGGCCGACGGCGGCTTCGGCCGCGCCGCGGTGCCCAGCGGTGCCTCCACCGGTTCCCGCGAGGCTGTCGAGCTGCGCGACGGCGACAAGTCGCGTTACGGCGGCAAGGGCGTGAAGCAGGCCGTGGCCAACGTCAACGGCGTGATCGCCGCGGCGGTCAAGGGCTTGGACGCCGCTGACCAGAAAGGTCTGGACCAGACTCTGATCGCACTTGATGGCACGCCGAACAAGGGCAAGCTGGGCGCCAATGCGCTGCTCGGCGTTTCCATGGCAGCGGCGCGGGCCGTGGCCGCTTCGCGTGACGAGCCGCTGTGGAGTTACCTTTCCGACGGCAAACCCGGTGCGCTGCCCGTGCCGCAGATGAATATCATCAACGGCGGCGAGCATGCGGACAACAACATCGACGTACAGGAATTCATGGTGCTGCCCGTGGGCATGTCCAGCTTCGCCGAGGCGCTGCGTGCCGGCGCGGAAATCTTCCATGCGCTGAAAAGCGTGCTCAAGGGCCGTGGTCTGGGTACGTCGGTGGGGGACGAGGGCGGCTTCGCACCGAACCTGCGTTCCAATATCGAGGCGCTGGACACCATTCTCGAGGCCATCGGCAAGGCGGGTTACAGGGCGGGCAGCGAGATTCTGCTCGGCCTCGATGCCGCGAGCTCGGAGTTCTACAAGGAAGGCAAGTACGATCTGGCCGGCGAAGGCAGGAAATACACCTCGGCGGAGTTTGTCGACGTGCTGGCCGACTGGGCGAAGCAGTATCCGATCATCAGCATCGAGGATGGCATGGCCGAGGGCGACGGCGGCGGCTGGAAGCTGTTGACCGATCGACTCGGCCGGCAGGTCCAGCTGGTGGGTGACGACAATTTTGTGACCAACCCGGCGATCTTTCGTCGCGGCATTGACGCCGGGATCGCCAATGCGATCCTGATCAAGGTCAACCAGATCGGCACCCTGTCCGAAACGCTGGAGGCGGTCGCGATGGCCGCTGCCGCGAAATACGCAGCGATCATTTCGCATCGCTCCGGCGAGACCGAGGACACCACGATTGCCGACATCGCGGTAGCTACCACGGCGACACAGATCAAGACCGGTTCGCTGTGCCGCAGCGACCGCGTGGCCAAGTACAACCAGCTGCTGCGGATCGAGGAACAGCTGGGCAGCGCCGCCCGTTATGCTGGCCGCGACGCGTTCCCCAATCTCACCCACCTGCCTGCTTGAGCAGGATCATTGACTGCCCATGCTGCGCTGGATAGCCCTGCTTCTGCTTCTGCTGCTGATCGGCCTGCAACTGAAGCTGTGGTCCGGTAGCGGCAGCATGCGTGATGTGGACAGCTTGCGCCAGGAGGTGAAGAAGCAGTCGCAGGACAACGCTTCGCTGCTGAAGCGAAATCAGGCGCTGGCTGCCGATGTGCATGATCTCAAGCATGGCGACCAGGCCGTCGAGGCGCGTGCGCGAACGGAGCTGGGGTTGATCAAGCCCGGCGAGGTGTTTTATCAGGTTGTCGAGCAGCCGGGCCGGTCGGTCAGTGTGGCAGCAACCGCAGCCTCCACCGGATCCCCATGACGGGCGCGGCGTTGTGGTGCGTGGTGCCGGCGGCTGGACGCGGCACTCGGGTCGGTGGGGATCGGCCCAAGCAGTACCAGGCCCTGGCAGGCAAGCCGTTGATCGAGCACACGCTGGCGCGCCTGGCCGCGCACCCGCGAATCGCGGGGCTGCTGGTGACTTTGGCAGCCGCGGATGCGTATTGGCCTGGCTTCGAAACGCTGCATGGCAAGCCGGTGCTCACGGTGGTCGGTGGTGCGGAACGCAGTGATTCGGTGCTTGCCGGTCTCGTTGCGTTGCCCGCGATGGTGCATGCGGACGATTTCGTACTGGTGCATGACGCGGCGCGCCCGTGCGTGCGTGCTGGCGACATCGGCAAACTGATCGAACGGACCGCGGGAACCAATGGCGGCCTGCTTGGTGCACCGCTGCGGGATACGCTCAAACAAGCGGATGGGGCAGATCGGGTTGAACGGACCGAGCCGCGTGAGCGTCGCTGGCGGGCATTCACTCCACAGATCTTCAGGCGTGGCCAGTTGTCTGCAGCCCTGCGCGAAGCAGCGCGGCGCGGCATGCAGGTCAGCGACGAGGCGATGGCGATGGAGCATGCCGGTTTCATGCCGTTGCTGGTCGAAGGCGCTGAAGACAATATCAAGGTGACGACGGCAGCGGATTTCGCCCTCGCCGAATTCCTTCTCGAGAGAACCGCATGATGCGCATAGGGACCGGATTCGATGTTCATGCGTTTGGCGATGGCGACCATGTCGTGATCGGCGGCGTGCGCGTGCCACACGGGCGGGGATTGCTGGCGCATTCCGATGGCGACGTGGTGATCCACGCCCTGTGTGATGCGATTTTCGGAGCATTGGCATTGGGCGATATCGGTCGGCATTTTCCACCCACCGATGCACGCTGGCGCGATGCGGACAGCCGTCAGTTCCTGCGCCACGCGGCGTCGCTGGCAGCCCGGCACGGTTACGCGCTGGGCAATGCGGATGTCACGGTGATCGCCGAAGCGCCCAGGGTCGGCCCGCACGTTCAGGCCATGCGAGAGAACCTGGCTGCCGACCTGGGTTGCGACATTGATCGCATCAGCGTGAAAGCCACCACGACGGAAATGCTGGGTTTTTGTGGTCGTGGTGAAGGCATGGCTGCACAGGCCTGCGTGCTGCTGGAGCGCGTGTGAACGAGACCGGGGCCGAGACCCGACGCACCACGCACCGGCTGCACGACCAGTTGGAAGCCGTGGTCGAACTGCTGCGCCGGCCTGACGACGAACCATTGTCGTCATCGGCGCAGTCGGTGTTGTGTGAGCAGCTCGACGAACTGCATCCGGCCGACATCGCCTTCATCCTCGAATCGTTGCCGCTGGATGATCGTCTGGCGATCTGGCAACTGGTCAGGGCGGATCGCGACGGCGAGATTCTTCTGGAAGTGTCCGATGCGGTCCGCGATTCGCTGATCGCGGACATGGATCGACATGAGATCCTGGCGGCGGTGGAGCCGCTGGACGCCGATGAGCTGGCGGACCTGGTCGAGGACCTGCCCACCTCGGTGTTGCCGGAACTGATGGCGAGCCTGGACTCGCAGCAGCGCCAGCAAGTGCAATCGGCGCTGTCCTACAAGGAAGACGAGCTCGGCGCGCTGATGGATTTCGAGATGGTCACGATCCGCGAGGACGTGAGCCTGGAAGTCGTGCTGCGTTACCTGCGCCGGTGGGATGAATTGCCCGCCCAGACCGACAAGCTGTTCGTCATCAACCAGGACAACCTGCTCACCGGCGTGCTGCCGCTGCACTGGCTGTTGGTGAATTCCCCCGACAAGATGGTCAGCGAGGTGATGGCGCCGGACGTCAATACGTTCCACCCCACCGACGATGCGTACGAAGTGGCGCAAGCCTTCGAGCGTTACGACCTGGTGACCGCGCCCGTGGTCGACCATCGCGGCCGCCTGATCGGGCGTATCACGGTCGACGCGATGGTCGATGTGATTCGCGAAGAGAGCGAGGCCGAAATGCTGGGTCGCGCCGGGTTGCGCGAGGACGAGGATATTTTCGCATCGGTCTGGGCTTCGCTGCGCAACCGCTGGTTGTGGCTGGCCGTCAACCTGATGACCGCCTTCATCGCATCGCGCGTGATCAGTCTGTTTGAAGGCTCGATCGAGCGGCTGGTCGCCTTGGCCGCGCTGATGCCTATCGTGGCCGGTATCGGCGGCAACTCAGGCAACCAGACCATCACCATGATTGTGCGCGCGATGGCGCTCAACCAGATCAGTCCCGACAGCGCCAAGCGGCTGTGGCGCAAGGAGCTGACGGTGTCCCTGTTGAATGGTCTGGTGTGGGGAGGTGTCATTGGCGTGGTGGCGTGGCTGCTGTATGACAGTGCAGCGCTCGGGCTGGTGATGACAGCGGCGATGACGCTCAACCTCTTGCTGGCGGCGTTTGCCGGCGTCGGCATTCCGATGATGATGACGCGCTTTGGCCGCGATCCGGCATTGGGTTCCAGCGTGCTGATCACAGCCATGACGGACAGCGGCGGATTTTTCATCTTCCTGGGGCTGGCCACCATTTTCCTGATGTAATCGGGCGGCGGCCGCAATTGCACGTTAGTTACAGGTTTTTGTCCTGACCACCTGCTGCATGCAGGGTCGGTTTTCCCCGCTGCCACTGGATTTGCATGTCCGAGCTCCCCCACGCCTCCGGTACGCCGCCCCTGACTGCACGATTGCGCGCCAGACTGGAGGATTTCCGGGTCGAGGAGATTCTCGGCTACGACGCCGACGGTGCGGGAGAACACCTGTTGTTGTGGGTGGAAAAGCGCGGCGCGAACACCGAGTGGGTGGCCCGGGAACTGGCCAGGTTCGCAGGGGTGCCACCAGTTGCGGTGGGTTTCGCCGGCATGAAAGACCGTCAAGCGGTGACCCGCCAGACGTTTTCGGTGCAGTTGGCGGGCAAACCTGATCCGGACTGGTCGACGTTTCCACATCCCGAGGTCAATGTACTTGCTGCCACGCGCCATTCGCGCAAGCTCAAGCGGGGCGCACTGCGCGGCAATCGGTTCG
The DNA here is from genome assembly GCA_039922695.1 of Rhodanobacter sp. Lineage (GTDB taxonomy): Bacteria > Pseudomonadota > Gammaproteobacteria > Xanthomonadales > Rhodanobacteraceae > Rhodanobacter. The sequence continues at coordinate 10,348 of JBDTEG010000037.1, forward strand.
TGCTCGTGTTGCGTGAGGTCGAAGGCGATCGTGCGCAAGCCGAGCGTGTGTTGCAGCAGATCGTCGAGCGCGGCGTGCCTAACTACTTCGGCGAGCAGCGCTTCGGTCGTGAAGGCGGCAACGTGGCGCAGGCACGGGCGATGTTCGGGGGGCGCGGCCTGGATGGACGCCGCCTTGATCGGAGCAAGCGCTCGTTGCTGTTGTCCGCGGCGCGTTCGCAGATCTTCAACGACGTGCTGGCGGTGCGCGTAGAGCGCAGTTGCTGGGATACCCCGTTGGACGGCGAGGTCTGGTGCCTTGCCGGGTCGCGTTCGTGGTTCGGTCCCGAGCCGTTCAGCGACGTCCTGGCCGAACGACTGGCGCGCGGCGACATCCATCCGTCCGGTCCATTGTGGGGACAGGGCGAACCACCGACGCGGGCAGAAGCCGCTGCGATCGAACGCGAGGTCGCTGCGACACACAACGACCTGACAGCAGGCCTGCTTGCCGCGCGGATGGACCAGGAGCGGCGCCCGCTGCGTCTGTTGCCGGCTGACCTGCGCTGGCGCTGGGTGGACGACGCGGCGCTGGAGCTGTCGTTCGAATTGCCGGCTGGCGCGTATGCCACGGTTGTCGTGCGGGAAGTGGCGCTGACAACCATCAACCCTTGAGCAGCACCACGACGGCACCGGTACCGCCGAGCGCAGGTCGCGCCGAGGCGAAGGCGATCACGTCGTCGCGTCGACGCAGCATGCGGTCGGTGAGTGCTTTCAGTACCGGTCCGGCCGCCTTCGAGCGCAAGCCCTTGCCGTGGATGATGCGCACGCAGCGGATGCCGGAGCGCCTGGTTTCGGCCAGAAAGTCGATGATGCTGGCTTGTGCTGCCGCCGCATTCATCTGGTGCAGGTCAAGGTCGTCTTGCACGCTGAATTGGCCGCGCTTTAGCTGGCGCAGCAGTTTCGGTGGATAGCCGTCGCGCAGATAGCTGAGTTCTTCGCCCACTTCGAGAACGGCCGGGTCAAAAGCCATGTCCAGCAGTTCGCCAGGCACGGCCGCTTCGTCCGCATCCAGCATGTGCGGGTGTGGTGCCGGCCGGGCGGGCGCCGGCGACGGTGCGACCGGGCCCAGTCGTTGCACCTCGCCGATCGCCTCACGGAACAGGCGACGGTCGTCCTCGGTGATCGTGGCCGGATTGCGCTGCTTCATGGTGCCATCCTAGCCAGATGCGGCCATTCCGTGGGGTGAATCTCAGTGAAACGATGCGCACGCTACGGTAGACTTGCAGCCATCATGCAGCGGCCACGGACGGGTGGGTGGCGCACGCAGGCAGTTTTCGACGGAGCATCATGCGAGTTCTGGTCAGCAACGACGATGGCGTGGATGCGCCGGGCATCCGCGTGTTGGCCGAACGCCTCCGTGCCGTGGCCGAAGTTACCGTGGTGGCGCCAGACCGGGACCGCTCGGGAGCAAGCAATTCGCTGACTCTCGACGCGCCGCTCCGGGTGCTCCCGATGGGCGATGGCTACTTCCGCGTCGCAGGTACACCGACCGACTGCGTGCATCTGGCGTTGGCCGGGCTGCTCGACCATGAGCCGGACATGGTGGTGTCCGGCATCAACAACTCCGCCAATCTCGGCGACGACGTGATCTATTCCGGCACGGTGTCGGCGGCGATGGAAGGGCGCTTCCTGGGTCTGCCGGCGATCGCCGTGTCGTTGGTCAGCGACGATCACAAAGGTGTGCACTACGATTCGGCGGCCCAGGCGGTGCTGTTGCTGATGCATCGTCTGCTGGTCGATCCGTTGCCGGCCGACACCATTCTCAACGTGAATGTGCCCGATCGTCCCTGGGACGAGATCCGGGGTTTCGAGGTCACGCGGTTGGGACGTCGCCACCGTTCCGCGCCGTGTATTGCGCAGACCGATCCTCGCGGCCGGCCGATCTGGTGGATCGGCCCGGCCGGCGAGGTGGATGACGCCGGCCCGGGCACGGATTTCAATGCGGTGCGGCGTGGTTTCGTTTCGGTGACGCCGATCCACGTCGACCTGACGCGGTTCCAGGCACTGGAAAAGGTCAGCAGCTGGATGCAGGCATTGAGCGAGAGCATGACCACAGGCCGCAACAGCGACGACGAGGCAGCCTGACCGATGAATACCTATCCGTTGCCGCCCGCTGCCCTCAAGGGCGAAGGCATGACCTCGCAGCGTGCACGCGACCGACTCGCGGCCGTGCTGCAGGAGGCGGGTATCCGCAATCCGCGCGTGATCGAGGTGATCCGCAACTTGCCACGCCATCATTTCATCGACCAGGCGTTGCATTCGCGTGCTTACGAGAACGACGCGTTGCCGATCGGTCATGGCCAGACCATCTCGCAACCCTGGGTGGTGGCGCGCATGACCGAAGCGATGCTGGAGCATTTCGAGGGGCAACGTGAGATGCCGCGCAAGGTGCTGGAGATCGGCACGGGTTCCGGATACCAGGCGGCCGTGCTGGCAGCGCTGGTCGGGGAGGTTTTCACCATCGAGCGGATTGAGGCGCTGTTGCGCCAGGCGCGCCGCCGATTCCGCCAGCTCGGCGTGACCAATCTGCGTTCGCGCCATGACGACGGCAAACTCGGGTGGCCGGACGAGGCGCCGTTCGACGCAATAATCATCACCGCCGCCGGCGATACCATTCCCAGCCGGATACTCGATCAGCTCAGCCCCACCGGCGTGCTGGTGGCGCCGGTGGGTTCGCCCAGCCGGCAGAACCTCATTCGCATGCGTGGCGACGGCCAGGGGGACTTTGCGCTGGAAGAGCTCGGTCCGGTCAGCTTCGTGCCCCTGCTCGGCGGCATTGGTTGATGCGTCTGTTCGGTGCACTCTACGCGCGAGCGCTGGTATGGGCTCGCTCACCCCGCGCGGTGTATTACCTGTGCGCGCTGAGCTTTGTCGAGGCGTTCATCTTTCCGGTCATGCCGGAGGTGATGCTGGCTCCGATGATGCTGGGCAAGCGGGCCAGGGCATTCTTTTACGCGAACATGTCGCTGCTGTTTTCACTGCTTGGCGCGTTGGTGGGCTACGCGCTCGGCCACTGGGCCTATGAGGCAGTGAAGCCTCTGCTGAGCATGCACATGCAGCAGGTCATCACGGTCTGGGTGGAGAATCTGCGTAGCGACATGAACCAGCATTGGCTGGCGATGCTCGGCGCGTTGACGCTGGCGGCGCTGCAGCCGGTGATTCCGATGAAGTTGGTGACCTGGGCTGCCGGCATTGTCGGCGTGCCGATTTTGTCGTTTCTTGCCTGTATTACGATAGGTCGCGGCAAGCGGGTGTGGTTGCTGGCGCTGTTGATCCGGCTATTCGGCGAGCGCGCCGAGCGCATCCTGCATCGACATATCGAATGGATCGGCTGGGTCGCGCTGGGGTTGCTCGGGTTGTTGCTGGCGTGGTGGATGTGGGCGCGCTGATGACCCGGTCGAGGGAGCCCTGCGCATGAAAAAGCCCGCCCGCCTCGCTATGCTGGGGCGCATGAATCGATCATTCCACTGGTTGCCCATGCTTCTCGTGTACGTATGGCTCGCCGCCTGCGGCACCATGCGCAGTTCCGTGGTCGTCGAGCCGGCACCTGGCGATTCAGCCCATGGCCACGCGCGGGCAGCCCAGCCTGCGCGTACGCCGGTTCCGGGCGGCAGCTATGTCGTGGTGAAGGGCGACACGCTTTACTCGATTGCGTTTCGCAAGGGCGTGGATTTTCGTGATCTCGCACAGTGGAATGGTATCGCCGCGCCCTACACGATCTGGCCAGGTCGACGCCTCACTTTGTCGCCGCCCACTTCGGTTGCCACAGCGCCCAGGACTGTCACGCCGCCCCGTTCGGCGGCAGCGGGAGCCCCCGTCTTCGAGCCGATGGACGGCGCCAGAACCGCGTCAACAGAGTCTGCGCCAGCGCGTGCGACATCCACGGCGTCGAGGGCTCCAGCGCCGCTGTCGCATCCGGCAGAACCGGCCGCGCTGGAGTCGGTGCCGGTGGCTGGCGTCCCGATTGCAACGCTACCGCCGGCCGCACCCGTTTCAAGGCCGACGCATGCGGGCGCGGCGCGCGTCGTGGGCGGTGTAAGTTGGAGTTGGCCGGTCGACGGAACGCTGATCAGCCGGTTCAACAGCAGCGATGCCATACCCGGAATCGAGGTCGCCGGAGATTCCGGCGATCCGGTGCGTGCGGCTGCGGACGGGGTAGTGGTGTACAGCGGCAATGGTCTGGTCGGTTACGGCGAACTGGTCATCATCAAGCACAGCGACAGTTTCCTGTCGGCTTATGGCCACAATCGCAAACGCCTGGTCAAGGAAGGGCAGCGCGTGAAGGCCGGGCAGCAGATTGCCGAGATGGGCTCGACCGGAGCCACTCGCAACGAGCTGGAATTCCAGATACGCGAAAATGGCAATCCGGTCGATCCGTTGAACTACCTGCCATCGCGCTGAACCCGCGCCTGCACGAGACGAATGGTTCGGATGCCGTTTCTGCAGGATCCGATCAGGGTGCCGTGAGGATGAACCCGGCGACGACGTGGCGGTCTTCACCGGCCAGCAGGTTGTAGGTGCGCGCGGCCGCGGCGTTATCCATGACTTCGACCCCGACCCCCTGGCGCAGAAAGCCGGCCATGAAAGCCGCGGCTGGAAACACCTGGCGCTGACCGGTACCCAGGATCACCACCTCCGGCTGCAAGGCAAGCAGAGCCTCGACATGGCTGGCATCCAGGCTGCCCGCCGCGTCGACGGGCCAATGTTCGCTGACCTGGGTCGGAGTGAGCAGGAAGCTGTCCTCGACCACGCGGTCGGCCAAGGTGATGCTGTGCGCGTCGACTCGTCGCACGAACAGGTAGCCTTCGGGATAATCGAGCGACAGGTCCATCGGAGTGTCCTAGCGAGGCAGCGCGATCTTGGGCTCATCGGTGTTGCGCCTGAACAACACCACGACATGTCCGATCTGGTGAATCTGCTGGGCCTGCGTGCCGGTGGTCAGCACGTCTATTTGCGCGCGCCGGTCGTCCTTGTCGCCCCCGGACAGCTTCACTTTCACCAGTTCATGGATGTCCAGCGCCTGGCCCAGCTCCTTGACCACCGCTTCGGTGGCACCCTTGTTGCCGAGCAGCACCACCGGACTCAGGTCATGGGCAAGACTGCGCAGGTAGCGGATCTGCGAGAAAGTAAGCGACATGTTGCGGGGCTCGGTTCACGGTCAATGGACTGCACAGGGTATCATGTACGGATTCCATTCCTTCGAACGTTCCGACGACATGGCACGCAGCAAGAGCAGCGCAGTCTGGCTGCGCGAACACTTCAACGACGAGTACGTCAAGAAAGCCCAGGCCGAAGGCTTGCGTTCGCGCGCTGTCTACAAGCTGGAAGAGCTGATCGAGCGGGACCGGTTGCTGAGGCCGGGTATCAACGTGGTGGATCTCGGCGCGGCCCCTGGCAGCTGGTCGCAGCTGGTGCGCAACCAGCTGGGTGACAGTGGCAAGGTGTTTGCGCTGGACATCCTGCCCATGCAGAGCATCGCCGGCGTGGATTTCCTGCAGGGCGACTTTCGTGAGGAGTCGGTGCTGAGCGAGCTGGAGTCCCGTCTGGAGGGGTATCGGCTGGATCTTGTACTGTGCGATCTGGCCCCCAATATGAGTGGAGTGGCGCTGGCTGACCAGATCCGTGCGATGGCGTTGGCCGAGCTGGCGCTGGATTTCAGTCGGCAGTGGCTCAAGCCAGGCGGCTCCTTCTTGATCAAGTTGTTCCAGGGAGTCGGTTTTGACGAATATTTGCGCAGCTTGCGTGCAGACTTCGGTCGCGTAACCATGCGTAAACCCAAAGCCTCGCGCGCCCGTTCGCGCGAGGTGTATGCACTGGCGACCGGGCGTAAACCCGGCGCGGTGCCTCCGGCGAGAACCGTGCATGAATGAAACAGCGAAAAATGTGTTGCTCTGGGTGATCATCGCGGTGGTCCTGTTCACCGTATTCCAGAGCTTCAATCCGCATACCGGGCATTCCTCCGACCTCGCCTACAGCGCGTTCGTGCAGAACGTGGAGAGCGGCAACGTCTCCAGCGCCACCATCAGTGCGGATCAGCCTGCCACCATCAGCGGCAAGCTCAAGGATGGCAGCGCGTTCCGAACCGTTGCCCCGATGCTCGGTTTCTCCACCAATGCGGTGGTCAAGCAGATGCAGGACAAAGGCGTGGAAGTGCGCCAGGATCCTTCCGAGGGCTTCTCGCTGATCGGACTTCTGGTGAGTTGGCTGCCGGTATTGCTGATCGTGGGCGTGTTCATCTGGTTCATGCGCCAGATGCAGTCCGGTGGCGGCGGCCGTGGCGCAATGAGCTTCGGGCGCTCGCGCGCCAAACTGCAGGGCGAGGATCAGGTCAAGGTCAATTTCAGCGATGTGGCTGGTTGCGACGAGGCCAAGGAGGAGGTCGGCGAACTGGTCGAGTTCCTGCGTGATCCGTCCCGGTTCCAGAAGCTCGGCGGCAAGATTCCACGCGGTGTCCTGATGGTCGGCCCCCCCGGTACCGGCAAGACCCTGCTGGCGAAAGCCATCGCGGGCGAGGCCAAGGTGCCGTTCTTTTCGATCTCCGGCTCCGATTTCGTAGAAATGTTCGTGGGTGTCGGCGCCAGCCGCGTGCGTGACATGTTCGAGCAGGCCAAGAAACATGCGCCGTGCATCATCTTCATTGACGAGATCGACGCCGTCGGCCGCCACCGTGGCGCCGGACTCGGTGGCGGACATGACGAGCGCGAACAGACGCTGAACGCGTTGCTGGTCGAGATGGATGGCTTCGAGGGTAGCGAAGGTGTGATCGTGATCGCCGCGACGAACCGCCCTGACGTGCTCGACCCCGCGCTGTTGCGCCCCGGTCGCTTCGATCGCCAGGTGGTGGTCGGCTTGCCGGACGTGCGTGGCCGCGAGCAAATTCTCAAGGTCCACATGCGCAAGGTCCCGATCGCCAGCGACGTCAATGCGATGACGATTGCACGCGGTACGCCGGGGTTCTCCGGCGCGGATCTGGCCAACCTGGTCAATGAGGCCGCGTTGTTCGCCGCGCGGGAGAATGCCCGTGAAGTGCGCATGATTCATCTGGACAAGGCCCGCGACAAGATCCTGATGGGCACTGAGCGCCGCTCGCTGGCGATGAGCGAGGATGAGAAGAAGCTCACCGCCTACCACGAGTCCGGCCACGCGATCGTCGGCCGGCTGGTGCCCGAGCACGACCCGGTCTACAAGGTCACCATCATTCCGCGTGGGCGGGCGCTGGGCGTCACCATGTATCTGCCTGAGGGTGACAAGTACAGCATCAACCGGGTGGCGATTGAATCCCAGCTGTGCTCGCTTTACGGCGGGCGCGTGGCCGAGGAGTTGATCTTCGGTGTGGACAAGGTCACCACCGGCGCGTCCAACGACATCGAGCGTGCGACCAAGATGGCGCGCAACATGGCCACCAAATGGGGCCTGTCCGACGAGCTCGGTCCAATCACCTACGGCGAGGACGAGGATGAGGTGTTCCTCGGCCGCTCGGTGACCCAGCACAAGAGCATCTCGAACGAAACCGCGAGCAAGATCGATGAAGTGGTGCGCGGCATCCTCGATCGCGCCTATGCGCGCAGCAAGGAGCTGCTGACCGCGAATCTCGACAAGCTGCACGCGATGGCCGAGGCGCTGTTGCAGTACGAGACGATCGACGCGAAACAGATCGACGACATCATGGCCGGGCGCCAACCCGGGCCGCCAGCCGACTGGACCAAGGATGCGCCAAGCGGATCGGTGCCGCCGCCTCCGCCGCCCAAGGGAGACGCTGGCGCATCGGTGGGCAAGGTTGGTGATCCAGCTGCGCAGAACCGTACCGGCATGGATGGCTGAAACCATCTGTGCCGGGAAGTCCGTGGAAGCCGGATTACGCTGAAGCGTCGAACGGCAAATAAAGAAATTTTACGAAAAGGGTTGACGCGTGCGCGCGGAGTCTGAATAATTCCGCCTCTGACTTCAGCGTCTCGATGTTTTCGCGTCAACGCATGAGGTATCCGTTTTTCAGTGCGCCCGTAGCTCAGTTGGATAGAGTACCTGGCTACGAACTAGGTGGTCGGGAGTTCGAATCTCTCCGGGCGCACCATTTTTATTTGATGGAGCGGGGTGCATGCACCCTGTTTCGCTTTCATCGCGACGCGAGGCAAATGGCGTTGGAAACGTCCGATTCCGATGGCATGATGTGGTTCGTGTGGATTGACTGATCTAGCCGCCACTCGTAACATTCGGAGGCTTCGGCGACATGCGTAGTCGACGGTTCGAAAGCGGGGTATAGCTCAGTCTGGTAGAGCGTTGCGTTTGGGACGCAAAAGTCGGGGGTTCGAATCCCTCTGCCCCGACCAGCAACATGTTCTACTGGTAATGACTGCGCTTGTAGCTCAACCGGATAGAGCATCGGCCTTCTAAGCCGAGGGTTGCAGGTTCGAATCCTGTCGGGCGCGCCAGTATCAAACTATGGTGGATGTAGCTCAGTTGGTTAGAGTCCCGGATTGTGATTCCGGTTGTCGTGGGTTCGAATCCCATCATCCACCCCAGTTCCAAACCCAGTTTCATGGGCCGTTAGCTCAGTTGGTAGAGCAGTTGACTCTTAATCAATTGGTCGAAGGTTCGAATCCTTCACGGCCCACCAATACGGCAGAACGCAGGACGCCGATCGCCAAGCTAGCGGTCGGCGTTCTGCTTTGCATCGCGGGTAATCGTGGCGGCAGCGGGCCGACAGGGTCGTCGGCCGGTCGATCAAACAGCGCCCGCAGGCTCGTTCCGATTCATCACAAGTTGCGCTCGGTGCTTGTGTTGCAAGGCGGTGCAACCGTAAAATAACCCGCTTTCGTACAAGGGAATCATTGACTTGGAGAAGCGCAGTGCAGCGTTCTGGCGAGGGTCATCAGCGTTTGCTGGACGTGCCGCTACCGTAGCTGCGCACATTCCGGTCATGGCGGCGGTATCGCGAGAGTGGCGGAATTGGTAGACGCACTGGATTTAGGTTCCAGCGGGTAACCCCGTGGGGGTTCGAGTCCCCCCTTTCGCACCATGTCCGCCCGGTTTTCATTCGGTTTTGCGGGCGGCAGTCCCGCCATGGCGCCTGTGGCGGGGCCACAACACAAGATGCAGTACCAGGAGACGTCATGCAGGTTTCGGTTGAGAATGTTGGTTCGCTGGAGCGCAAGCTTACGGTGAAGTTTTCCGCGGAGCGGTTCGAGACAAAGGTGAGCGCGCGGATTGCGGAGATGGGCCGCACGGTCCGCTTGAAGGGATTTCGGCCGGGCAAGGTGCCGGCGACGGTGATCAAGCAACGCTTCGGCGAGCAGGTGCGCAGTGAGGTCCTGTCCGACCTGATTGGCAGCACTCTGCGCGAGGCAGTGGAGCAGGAGAAGCTGCAGCCGATCGCGAATCCGGCCATCGACACGACCGGCAAGCCCGAGAACGGCGAAATCGCGTATACCGCCACGTTCGAGATCATGCCGCAGTTCCCCGAGATCGACGTAAGCTCGCTGGAGATCCACCGTGCCGTCGCCGAGGTGACCGATGCGGACATCGACCGCATGCTGGAAACACTGCGGCAGCAACGACGCAGTTTCGATGAAGTCGAGCGCGCTTCAGCCAAAGACGACTTCGTGATGTTCGAGTACTCTGCCACGGCCGGCGATTACCGCTTCCCGGCCGAAGGTCTGGAGCGCGCTGGCAGCGTGCTCGGTTCGGGCACCCTGTTCGTTGCGCTGGATGAAGCTCTGACCGGCCGCGTGGCCGGCGACAACTTCGAGGCCGAGATCGCCTTTCCCGAGAATTTCCGCAATGAGCAGCTTGCGGCCAAGACCGCTCAGGTCAGCTTTCACGTGATCAAGGTGCAGGAGCCGAAACTGCCCGAGATCGATGGCGAATTTGCCAAGTTGTTTGGTATCGACGACGGCAACCTGGAAACGTTCCGCAAGGAAGTCCGCGCGAACCTGGAACGTGAGCTCAAGGCGGCGCTGATGGCGCGCCTGAAAGCCGAAGTGGCAGGGAAGCTGGCCGATGCCCATGGCGACCTCGATGTGCCAAAGATGATGGTGCGATCGGAGGCTCATTCCTTGGCCGTCGGCAGCGTGCCGGAGGGCCAGCAGCCGCAGCAGCAGTTGATCGATGCCGCGTTGCCGATTGCTCGCAAGCGCGTGATCGCCGGCCTGTTGATGGGCGAGATCGCCCGCAAGCAGGACCTCAAGATCAATCGCAAGCTCGTTGCCGAGCAGCTGGCGGCGATCGCTTCGACCTACGAAGAGCCTGAGAAGGTCATTGAACTCTACAACGGCGACCCCAAGTTGCTGTCAGGGCTGCAAAATCGCGTGATGGAAGACCAGGTGGCTGAATGGGTGGCCGAGCATGCCAGCACCACTCAGCAGGACGTGAGCTTCGATGACGTGATGCGCCCTGCCCATGCCTGACGTCTGCCAGGCCGATTCCCTCCTGAAGTCGCGAGCATGACCATGGAACCCGTCACAAATCTGAACCTGGTACCGATGGTCGTCGAGCAGACGGCCCGCGGCGAGCGCGCCTATGACATCTATTCGCGCTTGCTGAAGGAGCGGGTGATTTTCCTGGTGGGTGAGGTCAACGACCAGGTGGCCAACCTGATCGTGGCGCAGATGCTGTTCCTTGAGTCGGAAAATCCGGACAAGGACATCAACTTCTACATCAATAGCCCCGGTGGTGCGGTAACTGCCGGGTTGGCGATCTACGACACCATGCAGTTCATCAAGCCGGCGGTCAGCACCATGTGCATCGGTCAGGCTTGCAGCATGGGCTCGTTTTTGCTGATGGCGGGTGCCAAGGGCAAGCGTTTTGCGTTGCCGAACTCGCGCATCATGATCCACCAGCCCTCAGGCGGCGCGCAGGGTCAAGCGACCGACATCGATATCCAGGCGCGCGAAATTCTGTACATCCGCGGACGGCTGAACAAACTTTACGTGGAGCACACCGGCCAGCCGCTGGAGAAAATCGAGCTGGACATGGAGCGTGATCGCTTCATGAACGCGCAGGACGCGAAGACTTACGGCTTGATCGACGAAGTGCTCGACAAGCGCGCCGTCGAAACCGTCAAATCGGCCTGATTCAGCAGCTTTACCCAAGAGCGCGAGATGGTCTCTGCGTCTGCGAGCGGACGCGGGGGCCTGTGGTATTCTCGCGACGCATCCAGATTTGGCAGCAGGATCGAGAGTATGAGCGACGACCGGCAGGGGCGTTCAAGCGACAGCGGCAAGATTCTCTATTGCTCGTTCTGTGGCAAGAGCCAGCACGAAGTGCGCAAGTTGATTGCGGGTCCGTCCGTGTTCATCTGCGACGAATGCGTCGAGCTGTGCAATGACATCATCCGTGAGGAGCTGGAGGAGAAGGCCGCAGCTGGCCATACCCAGCTGCCCAAGCCGCGCGAGATCCGCGAGTCGTTGGACCAGTATGTGGTAGGCCAGTCGCGTGCCAAGAAGGCATTGGCGGTGGCCGTCTACAACCACTACAAGCGGATGGAGTCGCGTCAGAAGAGCGACGACATCGAGCTGGGTAAATCGAACATCCTGTTGATCGGTCCGACTGGCTCGGGCAAGACGCTGTTGGCCGAGACGCTGGCACGCTTGCTCAACGTGCCGTTCACCATCGCTGACGCGACCACGCTGACCGAAGCCGGCTACGTGGGTGAGGATGTCGAAAACATCATTCAGAAGCTGCTGCAGAAGTGCGACTACGACGTCGAGAAGGCGCAGTCGGGTATCGTCTATATTGACGAGATCGACAAGATTTCGCGCAAGAGCGAGAACCCGTCGATCACCCGTGACGTCTCTGGTGAGGGCGTGCAGCAGGCGCTGCTGAAGCTGATCGAGGGCACGCTGGCCTCGGTGCCGCCGCAGGGTGGGCGCAAGCATCCGCAGCAGGAATTCCTGCAGGTCGACACCAAGAATATTCTGTTCATCTGCGGTGGTGCTTTTGCCGGCCTGGAAAAGGTCATTCAGCAGCGCTCGGAGAATACCGGGATCGGTTTCGGCGCCGAGGTGCGCAGCAAGGAGCGCACCCAGAATCTGGGCAAGGTGCTGGCCGACGTGGAACCCGCTGACCTGGTGCGTTTCGGACTGATCCCGGAGTTCGTCGGGCGTTTGCCCGTGGTGGCCACCCTGGACGAGCTGGATGAGACGGCATTGGTGAAGATCCTCACCGAGCCGAAGAATGCCGTCACCAAGCAGTTCAAGAAGTTGTTCGAGATGGAAGAGGTGGAACTGGAGTTTCGCCCCGAAGCGCTGGAGGCGATCGCGCGCAAGGCGCTCAAGCGCAAGACCGGCGCGCGTGGCCTGCGCACGATCCTGGAGCAGGTGCTGCTCGATACGATGTACGAGTTGCCGTCGCTGGAACATGTGAGCAAGGTGGTAGTCGACGATGCAGTGATTGAAGGTCAGGCTGAGCCCTACCTGATCTATCGCGGCAATCTGCAGCAGCGCGTGGCGGGCGAAGGCGGCGACGCCGCAGCCTGACTCATTTGGCACCTGCTACTTGAGCGGCCCCGCGAATATCGCCGGGGCCGCTCGTTTTTCCGGTCTACCGGAACCTTGAGCTGCCGCCTGTTTGCCTCCACTTGACGTGTAGAAAGG
>JBDTEG010000038.1:0-11827 GCA_039922695.1 Rhodanobacter sp.
CAAACGCACCGAAGGCATGGCCATCCGCCGTACCGGTTACGACGGTTGGCTGCGAAATATCGCCGTGGCGCTGGGCAACGCGCCGCCCAGCGAGGAAATTTGCAACGCCCTGAACCAGCACGCCGACGATGCGTCCGCCGTGGTGCGCGAACACGTGGCGTGGGCGCTCAGGCAGCAAGCAGAGAAGGCTGCCAGGCAGCATCCCGATTCACACAGGACACTTCAGCCGGCAACCCTTGGCAAGTGAATCGGGGTCCGTCGCCGATATAGCTTGATGAGAAGATCAAAGACGATAAACACGGCGCCCAGACAAAGCGCGCCCTTGGCGCCGTCGTTGGTCGAGCTGGACTGGAAAATGTCACCAGCGGCAATCCACCAGACCATCAGCGCAATCCACGCCAGCCCGAACAGCATATCCAGCCTCCGCGTCAGCGGCATCCAGCGGCCCCGCGCGCACACCGTCACCCTGACCGCGAATACTCCGAGCCACAACAACAGCGCTGGCCACGCCCGCTGCTGCAAAAAGCCCGGATGGAAGGCGAACACCTGCTCCAACTGCTCGGGCAGCTTTCCGGCAATCCACGGCAGGCTGAGCATGAAAACCACGCCGACGGCGAACCAGACCAAGCCAAAAACCATTGCAATGCGGTTGACCCGGTCCGGATCGGCCGTGCGCGGCCGCCAGACCGGTTGCCACCATCCCCGTTCATGCATGCCTGCCGCCAGCAAAGCGCATGTCACCATCAACCCCGGCCACCAGAACGCGCCAAGACCCCAACTGAACCACCACGCAGTCAGCGGCTGACCTGCGAAGACGCCGGGCAAGGTCAACGCCCATTGCAGGACGACACCGCCCAGGGAAAGCACCGCGAATGATTGTGTCTGCCCGGCAGGAATGATGACCACGCCCGGCGGACGGTAGCGTGCAGCCACCGCGGCTGGCATGCCAAAGTCACGCAACATGGCCAGCACCATGGCATCGTCAGCCACCCGGCCCGCAGCCGCCGCACGCTCGGTCAACATCTCGGTCAACAAGTCGCGCAGCTCCAGAGCGATGTCGTTGCGTTCTTTGGCTGGCACGCGTCGGGCCACCTCGGTGACATACGTTTCGATCACGTCGTTCGGGTTCATTCGGCGCTCTCCCTCAGTAGACCGGTCATAGTGGCCACGAGGGCGCGCCAGGAAACCGTGAGTTCGGCGAGCAACGCCTCGCCAGCGTCATTCAGGTGATAGTAGCGGCGAGGTGGGCCGTCCTCGATCCGCCATTCGGATGCCAGCACGCCCTGCTTTTCCAGCCGCCGCAGCAACGGATAGAGGGTCCCCTCCTCGATCGGCATGCCGCGCTCGGCCAGGATCTGGCGCAGCGAATAGCCGTACTGCACTTGCCGCAGCTGGGACAGCACGGCCAGCACCAGGGCGCCGCGCCGCAGCTCCAGCTCCAACTTGGGCAACAGGTTTTCCGCAGGATCAGCCATGTCGCGCCTTGGGGTGTTTAGCGCACACTACATAGCGATACACAGTATGTCAACGGCAACCGGCTGCACGCGAGGTTCAAGTGACCGACGTGTGTTGCGCTCGGCTGAATGCGGGTGGCAGCACGCGCGCGGCGCGGCCATGGGCTCCCACGCGGTGATTCGCGCGCGGTCGCAGATGCCTCGCTCAGGCGGCAGCCATCTGCTTGGGAATCGAACGATTGGTGTGGCTGATGTGGTTGCCTGCACCTGAGGCGATATACACACAGGTCGGCTTGAACTGCTCCAGTTCCGCCTCGCTCAGCTGCGCGAACGCGGCGATGATCACCACATCGCCCGGAGTGGCCCGGTGCGCGGCGCTGCCGTTCACCGAGATGATGCCCGAGCCTTCCTCGGCACGCAGCGCGTAAGTGACGAAGCGCTTGCCATTGTTGACGTTCCACGCGTGGATCTGCTCGTACTCGCGGATACCGGAGGCATCCAGCAGCAAGCCGTCGATCGCGATCGAGCCTTCGTAGTGAAGTTCGGCGTGGGTCACCGTGGCGCGGTGGATCTTGGCCTTGAGCATGTTCAGGTGCATGAGGTTGGTTCCCGCGTGTCGCTGCAATGATGCCAATTATCGGGCCGACGTCGCTGCACTGCAACATCGACGGCACGTCACCAATGGAAGCGGGAGATGCGGGCGCCTCAGTCGATCAGCAAGTTGTCGATCAGGCGCGTCGTGCCCAGGCGAGCGGCAATCAGCACGATCAGCCCATCGTTCTGGCCCTGCGCGGGCTCGGCGAGGTCTTCAGCGCGGCGGATCGCGGCATAGTCGGGGGCAAAGCCGGCGCGCCGCAGCCGCGCGTCGGCAACCCGTTCCAGCGCTTGCCACGGGTGGCCCTGATGCAGCAATTCGCTGACGGTCAGCAAGGTTTCGTGAATCACAGGCGCTCGTGAGCGCTCGGCGGCGGACAGATACTGGTTGCGCGAGCTGAGCGCCAGGCCGTCATCGGCGCGCAGGGTCGGCGCAGCGATCACCTTCACCGGCAAGGACAGATCGCGCAGCATGCGTTCGATCACCTTCAGCTGCTGGAAATCCTTCTGGCCGAACACGGCCAGATCCGGTTGCACCAGGTTGAACAGCTTGCACACCACGGTCGCCACGCCATCGAAATGGCCGGGCCGGTGCGCGCCTTCCAGCACCTCGGTGATTTGAGGAACGCGCAGACTTACGCTGTACGCGGCACCGTACGGATAAATCGTCGCCACTTCGGGTGCAAAGAGCAGGTCGCAATCCTCGTCGGCCAGGGCCGCCTGGTCCTGCACCAACGTGCGTGGATAGCGCTCGAAATCTTCGTTCGGCCCAAACTGCGTGGGATTGACAAACACACTGGCGACCACGCGGTCCGCACGAGCCCGCGCCAACCGGATCAACGACTGATGCCCGGCATGCAGGTTGCCCATGGTCGGCACGAAGCCGACGGTCTGACCCTTGCCACGCCAGCCGCGAATCGCGGCACGCAGGGCGGGACCGTCTTGTACGGTTTGCATGGCGCCGGAACCTGTGGCTCAGTCGAAGAGGTTCAATTGAAACAATGCTCTGGCGCCGGGAACGCACCATTGCGCACATCCTCGGCATACGCACTGATCGCTGCCGTCACCGAGTCATGACCGGCCAGAAAATCCTTGCTGAACTTCGGACGTTTCCCGGGCGTGATGCCGAGCAGGTCATGAATCACCAATACCTGCCCGTCGCAATGCGGCCCGGCGCCGATGCCGATCACCGGGATCATCAGCGCCTCGGTCACGCGTCGGCCCAACTCGACCGGCACACACTCCAGCACCAGCAGGTCCGCACCAGCTGCCTGCACGGCGAGTGCATCCGCCAGCACCCGGTCAGCGGCGTCCTGCTCCCGCCCCTGGATACGGAAGCCGCCAAACCGGTGTACGGACTGCGGGGTCAGTCCCAGATGCGCACACACTGGAATTGCGCGAGCCGTCAACGCCGATATCCCCTCCAGAACATGCGCCGCGGCACCCTCGAGCTTGACCATCGCGGCACCCGCTTCGCCGACCAGCCGCGCACCGGCCTCAAGCACGTGCGCGATATCCCGGTCGGCCATGAACGGCAGGTCCGCCACCAGCAGGGTTGACGACAAGCCGCGAGCGACCGCCGACGTGTGATAGACCATGTGCTCCAGCGTCACCGGCAAGGTGCTGGCGTGTCCTTGCACCACCATGCCCAGCGAATCCCCCACGAGTGCCACATCGATCCCCGCCGCTTCCAGTTGCCACGCGAAACTGGCGTCATAGGCGGTAAGCATGACGATGCGCTGCCCCTGCGACTTCATCGCACGCAGACCAGGCACGGTCACCCGCTTGCGGTCGGGGACGTTGGCGTTTTGCACGTACACAGCGTTTCCTGATCAGATGGGCAGGCACCGATTATGGCGCAAGCAATCGTTCGCAACCGGTTTGGTCCACTCGGGCCAACAACCCCGCCACGCTGCCCAGACCGGGCAGGCTCAAGGCTGGCGCCACGTCGTTGAGCGGCAGCAGCACAAAAGCCCGCGCGGCCATGCGCGGGTGCGGCAAGGTCAACGGCTCACTGTCGATCCGTATGTCCTCGACATGCAGCAAGTCCAGATCCAGCGTGCGCGGACCATTGCATTCGGTGCGGACCCGACCGGCCCGCTGTTCGATCAACATCAAATGCTGCAGGAGCGCCTGCGGTGCCAAGGCCGTTTCCATCTCGACGACGGCGTTGATGAACGAGGGCTGGTCCAGCACGCCCCACGGCGCCGTGCGGTAGAGCGCCGAACGCTGCAACACGCGGGTGCCGGGCAAGTCGGCCAGAGTGGTCATGGCGTCCAGCACCTGTTGCTTCGGATTGCCGAGGTTGCTGCCCAGCGCGACGTAGGCCCGGCTCACTCGGAACCCGAGCTGCCGTTGGTCTTGTGTCGTCGCCGACGTGGACGTGGTGGCTTGCGCGCCGCCGGCGCCGGCACGTATTCAGTCGCGGCCGAACCGGTGCCAGCCGGTAGTGCCGCGGCAAGCACTTCCTGCGGCAACCGTTGCGCGTGCGCCCACCACAGACCCAGTTCGCGCGTCGCCGCGGATTCGTCGGCACGCAGCAACAGGAAATCAAACGCGGCGCGAAAGCGCGGATGCGCCATCAGGCGGAACACCCGCTTGCGCTGGACTTGCTCGAAACGCGGCTGCAGCGACCAGATCTCCTCCATGGTGAAGGTGAACCGCCGCGGGATCGCAACGCGCTGGCACTGCTCGCCGACCACCTTGGTCGCCGCCCGTGCCCAGGCCTCGCCGGCGTCCTGCCCTGCCGCGATGGAATGGGCGGCCTGGTCGCGCACCTCACCCCACAACAAGACCGCGAACAGGAAAGCGGGAGTGACTGACTTTCCTTCGCCGATGCGCGCATCCGTATTTTCCAGGCCCTGCTCGACCAGCGAACGCAGGGCGGCGTCGCCTCGCTTGAGGGCTCGCGCCGTCGCCGGAAACAGGAACTTCAGGAGCCCACACTGCTCCAGCATGCGGAAACTCTTCAAGCCTTTGCCGGTCAGGAACATTTTCAGCGATTCATCGAACAAACGGGCCGGCGCGGCATCTGCCAGCAACGGGCCAAGCGATTCGAACGGCCCCATCGCGGCAGCATCGATGCGCATGCCGAGCTTCGCTGCCAGCCGCGCTGCGCGCAGCATGCGCACAGGGTCCTCGTGGTAGCGCACCTCCGGGTCTCCGATCAGCCGCAGCACGCGGTCCTCCAGATCCTGCATGCCACCGACATAGTCGCGCACCGAGAAGTCGCTGATGTCGTAGTACATGGCGTTCACGCGAAAATCCCGGCGGATCGCATCTTCCTCGATCGTGCCCCAGATGTTGTCGCGTAAGATGCGTCCGTCGACGATGTGCCGGTCGCCTTCGCCGCCCTCATCACCGGTCCCGCGGAAAGTCGCCACCTCGATGATCTCCGGCCCGAACACCACGTGCGCAAGTCGGAAACGGCGACCTATCAGACGGCAGTTGCGGAACAGCTTCTTCACTTCATCCGGTGTCGCGTTGGTGGCGACATCGAAATCCTTGGGTTGCACGCCCAGCAACAGGTCGCGCACGGCGCCGCCGACGAGGTAAGCGGCGTAACCGGCGTCGTTGAGGCGGTACAGCACGCGCAAGGCCGCCTTGGAGATGTTCTTGCGCGAAATGATGTGCTGGTCGCGCGGAATGATCCGCAATGCGGGTGCGGGGTCGGTGCCTGGTTGGAGATTCAAGCGGTTGGAATCCTTGCGAGGCAATGCCGCCCCGTGGTTGCCATGAGTCACGATGCGGAGCATCGCCGATCGCCACGCGTGACGGCAACAAGTGCATCCACGGGACGTGTCTCGAACCCTGCCGACGGCGTGAACCGCGCGTTGCCGTTCGGGACAATTCCGTTATACTACCGCGCTTCGCCAGACAACGCTCCCTTCGTCTAGTGGCCCAGGACACTGCCCTCTCAAGGCGGGAACACGAGTTCGAGTCTCGTAGGGAGCACCATAACTTGTGCAATCTTCCGTGATTGCCGTATCAGGAAGCGTTTCCACGACCTGAGGCGCCTGTCTGTTGGCTAGATCAAAAGCGGCCATCCATGGCCGCACTCAGGATTACTTGTGCGATCTTCCATGATCGCCGTGACCCGGCAAGGAAGACGTCAGCCTGTCGTCTACGCTCCGAATAAAGATCAAAAGCGGCCATCCCTGGCCGCACTTTTCACAAGAGCCAAGCTTCTGCGACACTGACCCTCTCTGCCTATTCAAAGGGCCTCGCTCCATGACTTTTGTTGTCATCGACAACTGCATCAAGTGCAAGTACACCGACTGCGTCGAGGTGTGCCCGGTGGATGCGTTTCATGAAGGTCCGAACTTCCTGGTGATCGACCCGGACGAATGCATCGATTGCACATTGTGCGAGCCGGAGTGCCCGATCAATGCGATCTACCCCGAAGACGACGTGCCGGCAGGTCAGGAGGCGCTGGTAGCGCTGAACGCGGAACTGGCCAAGGGCTGGCCCGTGATCACCGAACGCAAGGATGCCCCGGCCGACGCCAAGGACTGGGAAGGGACGCCAGGCAAACTGGAACTGCTGCAACGCTGAGCAAAATTCCGGTATCGCCAGTCAAAAGCGACGCCGCCCAGGGGCGGCGTCGCTTTTTAACTGTGTGGCGCGCGGGTGCGAGGAATCACTTCTTGCCCAGCTTCGACTTCAGGGTATCGATCACACTGGCAACCGCAGCCAGCGAGTCGCTCTGGGCACGGATCTGGCTGGCATCGGTGCCACTGCTGTCGATGCTGATCTGCACCTGGTGCACGCCACCACCCGTGGTACTGGCGGCATCGCTTTTCTCATGCCGGAACAGCCTGCTGAAAAAGCCACGCTTCTGCTGCTTTACCTCCGCGGCGCTCACGCTGACCACGTAGGCATGGGTGGCATCGTCGTGGCTGACCACTTGCCCGAGGCTACCCGATGCCAGCACCTGACCCACCCGCTGATAGATGCTGTCGACACCGCCAGGATGCACGAAACCATCGGAGATCTGGCCGGCCTGGCCGGGAACTCCCGCCACCGACGCCGTCGCACCTGTTGCCGTCGGCTGGTTGGCGCCCGGCGGCGGTATCACCAGCGCATCGCTGGTGGACGGGCGATCAAGGGTTGGCGGAATCTCCAGTGGCGCCTCCTGCTGGGCCTTTTCCCAGGCCTTGTGCGACCGAAACATGCCGCAGCCGGTGAGCAGCAGGCCGGAAAGCGCCAGCGCCGGCAAGGCCAGGAGGAGTGAGGTTTTCTTCATTGAGTCAAGTTCCGTGAGAATGAGTCAGGCCGTCTTCAACCGGCCGCAGTCGCCAAGCATGCCAGACTGGACAGCGCCTGGTGCAATCGGGCGCGTTCCGCGCCATCGTCAAGTTCCAGCAGCGGCAGACGCGGCAGCGCCAGGCCCAACCCCAGTGGCGGCAAGCCCGCCTTCACCGAGATCGGGTTCGGCGCGCACTCCAGCGCCCGCAACAGCGGCTCCAGAGCCGCATGACAGCGTTCCGCCGCTGCCTGGTCACCGCCGATCGCCGCGTCACACAGCGAGCGGAAGGCCTGCGGCACCAGGTTGGCCACCACCGACACGGTGCCGGCCGCGCCCGCCAGCATCGCCTCGGCGGCACTGCCGTCATCACCGGACAGATAGACGAAATCCGCGCGCACAAGTTCCGCCAGGGCCGAAATCCTCTCGCGATCGGCGCGTGCCTCCTTGATGCCGATGATCGCCGGATGCTCGCGCAACCTGGCCACCGTGTCCGGCAACAAGTCGCAGCCGGTACGCCCCGGGACGTTGTACAGCAGCACCGGCAACCCCGCGGAGTCGGCAACCGCCATGAAATGCCGAAACAAACCTTCTTGCGTGGGCCGCACGTAGTAAGGCGTCACTACCAGTGCCGCGTCAGCTCCGAGCGCCTGCGCACGACGGGTCAACGTGATGGTCTTGGCCGTGCCCGCCTCGCCGGTGCCGGCGATCACCGGCACCCGGCCAGCCACGTGCTCGAGTGCAAACGCCAGCAGACGGTCGAACTCGTCGTGCTCCAGCATGTGTGCCTCGCCGGTCGAGCCGGCCACCACCAGCGCCTGCGTGCCGCCGTCGATCTGATACTCGAGCAGGCGCCCGAATGCGCCCAGATCAAGCGCACCGTTGGCCGCAAACGGGGTGACCAGTGCACAGATGCTTCCACGAATGTTCAC
Source organism: Rhodanobacter sp. (assembly GCA_039922695.1). Taxonomy (GTDB): domain Bacteria; phylum Pseudomonadota; class Gammaproteobacteria; order Xanthomonadales; family Rhodanobacteraceae; genus Rhodanobacter. Next base: position 8,226 of record JBDTEG010000038.1, read on the forward strand.
GACCCGATCCTGCTGCCAAGGCAAGCCATGCATGTTACTTGCCGGCTTGCAAGACGGGCAAGTAAGATCCAACGGAGTAATCTGGTGCTTCCGCATCGGGCGACGATGCCACAGGTGGACTTTCTTGAAACCTTCCTCCGCTGCTCCCCCCGCGGCCGGCCGTGCGGGCAACGACAACCATCTGCTGATCCAGGCTCTTACGCCGGCAGGGAAGTCACCCCTGCTGGCACTGGCCCGGCGCATTGCCGATGCCGGCTGCAATCTTTCTGAATCGCGCGTCTCGACGATCGGCACCGAAGTCTCGCTGATGCTGCTGGCCAGTGGTGCCTGGGACGCGCTGGCCAAACTTGAAACGGCGCTGACCAAGCTGGCCCGCGACGAGAGTCTGCATCTGGTGCACTATCGCACCGGTCCGCGCGAAAACAGCACGCACCTGTTGCCCTATCTGGTGGAAGTGGTGGCGGCCGATCGCCCCGGCATCGTGGTGAGGATCGTCGAGTTTTTCAGCCAGCACGACATCAGCGTGGAGCAGCTCAACTCCACCCGCTATCACGCCATGCAAACCGGCGCTGAAATGTTCCAGGCCCAGTTCACCATCGGCATTCCGGCGGATATCCACATCGCCGCGCTGCGGGATGATTTCCTCGAACTTTGCGATGGTCTGAATCTCGACGCGATCATGGATCCGGTGAAATTCTGAGCCCGAGCCATCCACCGAGCATCGCGCGATACCGTCCTCCTGACAAGGACTGTCCCCGATCAAGTCAACCGCGCTAGTCTGTGGCCGTCAGCTTGCCGGAGGACCGTTGCATTGCAGCCAGCGCGTCGATTCATCACGACCATTCCCGTCGCACCGGAAAATCTGGCCGTGGCCAGGGCAAGCCCAGTCAGTCATTCCATCTTCACGTCACGGCGTCACATCGTCGTGCAGGAGTCGCCATGCCCGAGATCGGCAAGAAGCTGCCAGCGCTGAGAGGAACCACCGGCGACGGCAGCGAATTGAAACTGGCCAGCCTCAAGGGGCAATGGATCGTGGTCTACTTCTACCCGAAGGACTCGACTCCGGGTTGCACCAATGAAGCGAAAGACTTTCGCGATCTCCATCCGGCCTTCCGCAAGCGCAACGCGCAGATCGTGGGTGTCTCGCGCGACTCGCAGAAATCGCATGCGAACTTTGCCAGCAAGCAGCAACTCCTCTTTCCGCTGCTTTCCGATGCGGATGAAACCTGGTGCCGGGCTTTCGACGTGATCCACGAGAAGGTGCTCTACGGCAAGCGCCACCTGGGCATCGTGCGCAGTACGTTCCTGATCGACCCTGACGGCAAACTTGCAAGCGAATGGCGTGGCGTGAAGGTGCCGGGCCACGCCCAGGTCGTGCTCGATGCCATTCCTGCCGCCTGACCCTGCATGACCTCCATCCGCTCCTTCCACCCACCAGTGAGGACCCTTCCGAATGACCGGAAGCAAGCGCATCTACGCTCTCGACACCAACGTCCTGCTGCACGACCCGACCTCGCTGTTCCGTTTCGAGGAACACGATGTCTTCATCCCGATGACCGTGCTGGAGGAACTCGACGAGAAGAAGAAAGGTGCCTCGGAAGTCTCGCGCAACGGTCGCCAGGTCAGCCGCTTCCTCAATGAGCTGGTCGAGGCAGGCAAGCAGCACGACCTCGGCGAAGGCCTGGAACTGACCAACCCGCAAGGCATCAAGCTCAAACGCGGCAGTTCCGTGGGGCGACTGTATTTCCAGCATCGCACCAGCAGCAATGGCCACGCCAAGGCCGACAACCAGATCCTCGCCGCCGTGATCGAACTGCGTGACCAGCATCCCGATCGCGCGGTAATCCTGGTTACGAAGGATATCAACCTCAGGATCAAGGCCAGCATCAACGGGCTGATCGCCGAAGACTACGAGAACGACCGTGCGCTGGATGATTTCGCCCTGCTCTATACCGGTTCGGCCGAGCTGCCCGCCGACTTCTGGGATCTGCATCCGGAAGTCCGCTCGTGGACCGACCACGGCCGCACGTATTACGAGCTGGATCGACACGAGGACGAACTCTGGCATCCCAACGAATGCCTGTACCTGCCGGGCGAGAACGAGATCGAACTGCGCGTGCTGCGACTGGATGACGAGCATGCCACGATGGTGCTGCTGGATGACCACTCGCACGCCAACCACCACGTGTGGGGCATCGGCGCCCGAAACCGCGAGCAGAACTTCGCGCTCAACGCGCTGATGGACCCGGAGATCGACTTCGTCACCCTGCTCGGCAATGCCGGCACCGGCAAGACGCTGTTGGCACTGGCCGCCGGCCTGGCCCAGGTGATGGACCAGCAGCGCTACCGCGAGATCATCATGACCCGCGCCACTGTGTCAGTGGGTGAGGACATCGGCTTCCTGCCGGGTACCGAGGAAGAAAAAATGACGCCGTGGATGGGGGCGCTGACCGACAATCTCGAAGTGCTGGCCAATCCCGAAGATGGCGGCAGCTGGGGGCGCCAGGCCACCAACGACCTGCTCGCCTCGCGCATCAAGATCCGCTCGCTGAACTTCATGCGCGGGCGCACCTTCCTGTCGCGTTATCTGATCATCGACGAGGCCCAGAACCTCACCCCGAAACAGATGAAGACCCTGATCACCCGTGCCGGCCCCGGCACCAAGATCATCTGCCTGGGCAACGTGGAACAGATCGACACACCCTACCTCACCGAAACCACCTCCGGCCTCACCTATGCGGTGGATCGCTTCAAGAGTTGGGAACATTCGGCGCATATCACGCTGCGCCGCGGCGAGCGGTCGAGGCTGGCGGATTTCGCGGCGGAGTCACTGTAGCCACGCGAACGGACGATGCCATCGGCTGCTGCTGCCGACCGCGATGGCGGCAGCGGGCGTTCCCGGCCCCGGCAAACCGGGGAGCCGCACCCCTCCCGCAGGGATGATCCGGTGCGACGTCGCGGCACCCGCCATCAGATAAGCTCCGCGCCATGTCGTTGAGCACGCTTGCCTACCGCCACCGCCTCGTCGCCAAGCGGACCATCGCCGCACTTGCCAGGATCCTTCCGGCGACGGCCAGCAAGAAGCTGCGCGCAATCGCCGAGCGCGCCGCCTTCATCCTGACCCCGCAATACCAGGGCGAAACGTTGCCACCCATCTTTGACTACTGGTCAAGCCGGTTCCTGGCACCGGCGGCACGCCGGCTCGGCATCGACTCACCGGAGGCCTTCTTTTTCGCGCGCATCATGGACGGCGCGTCGACGGGTGAAGAGCCCCGACGCGTCCTGAGCGTCGGCACGGGTGCCTGCAGCATGGAGGTGGCGCTGGCGGAGCGACTGAAACAAGCCGGAGCGCACGTACACATCACCTGCATCGATTTAAATGCCGCGCTGATGCGGCGTGCCGCCGCCACGGCACAGGCGCGTCAAGTCAGCGACGTGATGCACTTTGAAACACGCGACTGCAACCGGCCGTTCCAGCTGCCGCCGCAGGACGTGATCATCGTGAACCAGTTTTTCCACCACGTCACCGAGCTGGAGACGTTCTGCCGCTCCCTGCGCGAATCCATGGCCGCCGATGGCAGCTTGCTCAGTTCCGACATCAT
>JBDTEG010000039.1:0-10651 GCA_039922695.1 Rhodanobacter sp.
GCCATGTTCCGATCGTTTCTTGCCGGAGCCATGTTGGTGGTCGCCAGCGTGGCGACCGCGCAGTCTGTCTCGCCATCCTTGTTGAATTCATTATCCTGGCGCGAAGTCGGCCCCTATCGCGGCGGACGGGTCGATTCCGTCGACGGCGTCGCCGGGAAGGTGAATGTCGGCTATTTCGGTGGCGTAGGAGGTGGCCTGTTCAAGACGACCGATGCGGGCGTCACGTGGCAGCCGTTGTTCCAGCACGAACCGGTGGCCTCCATTGGTGCGATCGGTGTCGCGCCTTCCAATTCCGACGTCGTCTACGTCGGTACCGGTGAAGCGTCGATCCGTTCGAATGCGACATACGGCAATGGCATGTACCGCTCGGGTGACGGCGGCAAGACATGGCTGCATGTTGGTCTCGACGACACGCGCCACATTGGCCGCCTGCTCGTTGATCCGCAGGATGCCAATCACGTGGTGGTCGCGGCGCTCGGCCACATCTGGGGACCGAACAAGGAGCGTGGCATCTTCCTGACCAAGGATGGTGGCAAGGACTGGAAGCACACGCTGTATGTGGACGAGCATACCGGCGCAGTGGATCTGGCGCGCGACCCCGCCAAGCCCTCGAGCCTGTATGCGGCGACCTGGAACGCCGAACGGACGCCATGGTGGCAGTATCCGCCGGTCGATGGTCCGGGGAGTGCGATTTACCACTCCAGCGACAGCGGCGAGACCTGGCAGAAACTCTCCTCGAACGGCCTGCCGGCGGACATGGGCCGTATTGGTGTCGCCGTGTCCGACACGGCGGCGGGTCCCCGTCTGTATGCGATCGTCAGCGCCGGAAATTCCCTTGGCGGAGCAAACCAGGCAGGACAGGGAAGCGGCGTGTATCGCTCCGATGATGCGGGCAACAGCTGGCACTTGATCAATGCCGATCCGCGATTGTCGGGACGCGGCTGGTACTTCGGACGCATCTACGCCGATGCGAAGAACCCCGACCTCATCTTCATTCCAAATACTTCGCTGTACCGTTCGCGCGACGGCGGTGCGCATTTCGATTCGATCAAGGGATCTCCCAGCGGCGACGATATGCGTGCACTGTGGATGGATCCGGACAACCCGGACCACCTGATTCTCGTTTCCGACCAGGGCGCCTCTGTCAGTCTCGATGACGGCGCCCATTGGTCGAGCTGGTTCAACCAGCCCACTGCTCAGATCTACCACATCGGCGTGGACGACCGGACACCCTACTGGATCTATGGAACCCAGCAGGATTCGGGCGCGATGATGATTGCGTCCCGCGGGCTTTCGGGCACGATCACCAACGACGACTGGAAGCCCGTCGGGGGTGGCGAATCGGGTTACCTGTTCCCGCGCAAGGAAGATCCGTCGATCATCTATGGCGCGGGCTCGGGCGGCGACATCACCAGTTACAACGTGCGCACGAATGTCACGACGAACATTTCGCCGAACCCGATCAGTTCGTTTGGCGCCGTGCCGACTGCCACGAGTTACTACTATCCATGGAACACCGCTTTCGCTCTCTCGCCGTTCCACGCGGATACGTTGTACATGGGCGCGCAGAAGGTGCTGAAAACCACCGACGCGGGTCAGACCTGGCACGCGATCAGTCCCCTGCTCACGTACAAGAACGTCGATGCGAAATGCACGGGGGAGCCCACCAGGAAGACGGCGGCTGCGTGCGGCTATTCGGTCGTCTATGCGCTCGCGCCCTCGCGTGTGAAGGACGGCGTGCTGTGGGCCGGCACCGACGATTCACGCGTGTGGCTTACCCAGGACGGCGGTGCGCACTGGAACAACGTGACGCCGCCCGGACTCGGTCCCTGGAGTCGCGTCGACACGATCGACGCGGACGCGCAGGATGTGGCGAGTGCCTACGTGGCTGTCGACCGTCACCAGGTTGATGACTTCAAGCCTTACATTTACATCACCCATGATGCCGGCAAACACTGGCGCTCGGCCGCCCAGGGCATTCCGCAAGGAGATTACGTGCGCGTCGTGCGCGCCGATACGGCGCGAAAGGGCCTGTTGTACGCGGGGACCGAGCAGGGGGTTTTCGTATCCTTCGATGATGGCCACGGCTGGCAGTCACTGCAAGGCAATTTGCCCACAACCTCGATGCGCGACCTGGTCGTTCACGACAGCGACTTGATCGTCGCCACCAGCGGGCGTGGGGTGTGGATCCTCGACGACATCGAGCCATTGCGCGAGGCCAGTGTCGCGACTGCGCAAAGCCCGGTCCACCTCTACTCACCCAACCCGGCCCTGCGCTTGCGCCTCGGCACCTACCAGGGTGAAGCACGGCCGCCGGAAGTGCCGCACTCGGCAAATCCTCCGGTCGGCGCCATCATCGACTACTGGCTCGGCGAAGGCGCCAGCGCGCGCGTCACGCTGACCGTTTACGATACTGCAGGTAATCTGGTGCGGCGCTATTCCAGTGTCGACAAGCCGGTCTTGATGCCGCCCGCCAATTTTCCCGATTACTACACGTCGCCACCCAATGTCCTGGCGGCCACGAGCGGAGCTCACCGCTTTGTCTGGGATCTTCGGTACACGGCTCCGGCCGGAGCCCCGGACTGGGGCGAGCCTGGCGTACTCGGCCGCACGCCGCGCGCGCCGATGGGGCCCCTGGTGACCCCAGGCCAGTACCGCGTCGTGCTGACGGTCAACGGCAAGAGCTACAGCGTGCCGCTCACGGTGCAGGCTGATCCCAGTTCAGGCAGTACGCCGAGCGGGCTCGCGGCCAATGTGGAGTTTTCGCTTGGGTTGAGTTCCGACATCGACAGCAATGTTGAGATTTTGCAGCAGGTGCAGACAGCGGTCGCTGCCGCCAACAAGTCCGGCGACGGCGCAAAGGCGCGGAAAATCGAAGACCAGGCCGTGAAGGTCGGCCTGCGCCGCATCAACCTGCAGCTGTCCACGCTGCTCGATCAGATCATGGAGGTAGACACCGCCCCCAGTCCCACCGTGATGGACGCAGCGCAGCAGTTGCGCGGCACCAGCCGCAAGGATCGCGACGCCTTGGCAAGCATCCTGAAAGCGGGGCACTGAAAGAGCCGTTCGGGCGGCGCCGTGGCTTGGTCCGGGACGACCCGAGCCTGGCCGTCCGCGCCACCGAGGCGTGGCGCGTCTGCGCGGGCCGGAAAGCGGAACTCCGGAGCAATCGCGCACAAGCGGGCGAGCACGCCATCTCCGCATTCCAAAAAGTATGACGCTGACAAACTCCACATCCAACGATTAAGGGAGCATGGTGGAGCGCGACCTCGACTTGGCCAAGTGGTAAAGGTTCCAGCAGATCGGACCAACACGTCGTGGCGAACGCTCCATCCCGAGCAAGCGCTCTCGACCTTGAGCGTTTCGCCCCCGCAGTCGTGCAAGCCACCCGGGCAGCAAAGTCAGGCACCGTTTTTGACCGGCATTGCGCCGGCGGCATTTCACTGACTGTTGGCTCGTATTTGACGCGTACGATGCGGAATTTTTCCTAATCAAAAATTGCCTCAGAAATTCGGTTGACTCCCATGTACAGCTGATGTTATCAATTGCTATACACGCGTTAAATTTCGGTGCAGGATCGATGAAAAACGGTGTACGCGGGGAATTAGCCTGGTGATACGGGGACGTTCTGTTCTGTTTCAAGGCACGTTTTTGACACGTGCGCTTGTACCGGAATGTCAGGACGCGCGCTTGGCAACGGGGCTGCGTGTGGCATCCATTTGCTGGCAGGGCATGGCGCACAGCCATGCTGAAGAGTGGGACTGGCGACGCCGTTGCAGAACAAGTTACTGACTGTTTTCAACTTATCAGAACTGGAGAACCTCATGGGATTCGATCCGAACAAGCTTTCTCTTGCCGTCCGCACGGCGCTTTCCATGGGTGCGGTCGTAGCCATGGGGCTTGCGGGTAGCGTCCATGCACAGGACCAGGCCGCGCCGCCGCCCAAGCAAAGCGAGGCGAAAACGCTGAATGCGGTGGTGGTTACCGGCTCCCATATTCGCCGTGTGGATCTTGAAACCTCCAATCCCGTCATTACCGTGTCGGCCGCACAGATCGAGGCGACAGGCAAGCAGACCTTGGGTGACGTCGTCCAGAACCTGCCAGCGATCACTGGTGGCCTGCTGACGCCCACGGTCAACAACCACAACTCCCCGGGCGCGGTTCCAGCAGGACGCACCCTGGCTGGCCTGCGCGGCCTGGGTTCAAACCGCACCTTGTTGCTGGTCGATGGCCAGCGCGTTCTCAACACGGATCTGAACTCCATCCCTGCGGCTGCCGTGGAGCGGATCGAAGTCCTGACCGATGGTGCCTCGTCGGTGTACGGGTCCGACGCGATCGGCGGCGTGATCAACGTCATCCTCAAGTCCAACTACCAGGGTGCCCAGGTTTCCGTGAACTACGGCGTGTCCGATCGCGGTGACGGCAAGAGGCGCGGTGGCAGTTTCGTGTTCGGGCAAAGCGGCGACAAGGGCAGCCTGTTTGCGGGCCTGAGCTACAACCGCATGGACATTGTCGTGCAGGGCGACCGCAAATTCTCTCAAAGTGCACTGTCGCTTACCTCCAGCAGTGATCCGACTGGCCCGTTGAGCGTCGTCCCCGGTGGTTCCACCAACGGGCGATATGGCAAGATCACACTCCCGAAGAGTGTTGCTGCCGGGTTTGGCTGCCCAGGCGGAACCAGGCTTGCAGCAAACCATGACGCGGTGACCTCCGGTAAACCCGTCCTCGGCGCGGGCGACTTCCACTGCTTTGGGGCCGACGACCGCTACAACTATGCGACGGTGCAGGCGCTGGTGGCGCCGCAGGAACGCCTGAACGCGTTCTTCAAGGGTACGTATCACCTGAGCGACCACGTTGATGCGTACATGACCACGTACTTCAACAAGTCGACGGCATCGTTGCAGCTTGCGCCCAACATCTACGGCGTCAGTGCGGACCAGCCGATCTCGGCACAGAGCTACTACAACCCGTTTGGCATCGACTTCACGGGTGACAACGGCAATGCCGTGGCTTTCCGCGAGATAGCAGGCGGCAACCGCGTGTCTTCCGCCAGCCAGAACACCACCCAGTTGCAGGCTGGCCTGAAAGGGTCGCTGGAGATCCTTGAGAAGGACTGGACCTGGGATGCCGGTGTCAATTACGGCTACTACACGTTCACGTCCAGCTCCACCGGCTCACCGAGCGGCAGCCTGCTGGCGCCTGGCGTCGGCCCTTCCTTCTTGAACGGCGACGGCGTCGTGCAGTGCGGCACTGCCAGCGCGCCTATCTCGCTCGACTCCTGCGTGCCCTGGAACCCGTTCAACGGCGAATCCCCGTCAGCTCAAGCCGCGCTGCAGAAGGCGAACACGGCCACCCTCATCCAGCAGTGGACTCTCCAGCGGCAATTTCACGTTGATGTCAGCGGCGGGGTGGTGGACCTTCCCGCCGGCACGGTGCAGCTCGCGGCGGGTCTCAACTATCGCAATGAATACACCAACAACACCATTCCCTTCGAGCAGCTGATTGACCCGACCACCGGGAACTGCCCCGGAGCAGGCTGCGCATCTGCACTGAGGGGCAAGGACAACGTCAAGGAGGTTTACGGGGAGGTGTTTATCCCGATCCTGCAGGACATGCCATTTGCGAAATCGCTGAACGTCACGCTCGGTGACCGCTATTCCAAGTATGACCTGGCCGGCAGCACCAACAACTGGAAGGTCGCCTTCGAATGGAGGCCGATCACCGACCTGCTCCTGCGCGGGACCGTGGCGACGGTATTTCGTGCCCCGAGCATCGCGGACATTTTCGGGCTGCCCTCCACCAGTACCTCGAGCCTCAGCAGCGACCCGTGTGATGGTGCAACGACACCGAACCCGGCGTGCCAGTACGTGCCGCTGGATGGTACGTTCCGCAACCAGACGGTGGCGACCCACGACCAGGGCAACGGTCTGTTCTCGGGGTCCAAATATCTGAACTTCCCGCTCAAGCCGGAGCAGGGCAAGTCCTTCAACTTTGGTGCGGTGTATTCGCCGGAGTTCGTCCCGAACCTGTCGCTGAGCCTGGACTACTGGCGGATCTACCTGAACGACACGATCACGATACCAGGCGAGCAGACGGTGCTGGATCTTTGCTACAACGGCATAGCCGCATATTGTCCGCTCATTCACCGATATTCCGGCGGCGGCTCCGTCGGGCAGATTCAGCGCGTGTTCCTGCCCACCACCAATCTCGGGCGCCTTGATGTCAAGGGTACGGACTTTTCCGGTAGCTACCGGCTACCTGACTTTGGTTGGGGTCAGTTCACCGTCCTGGCGAACGTCACCTACATGACCGAGTACCAGGTCCAGATTGCACCGGGAACTGGTGCGAACCGGGTCTTCGAGGGGGCTGGCGTGATGGGCGGCCTGGGGTCGGGACTGCAGTCGGCTTGTCCGGACAACATCGGCGGCCTGTGTTTCTTCCCGCGCTGGACCGCGCAGGCCTCTGCGAACTGGCAGCTCGGCCCCTGGGACGCATCGTGGCGCTTCCGCGCCACCGACAAGTTCAACATGGGCTCGGCAGACCTGAGTCAGCAGTCAACCGCCTATCCGGGTCGGCCTGGCGTGGTATTCCACTACGGGACGCATGCTTACAGCGACGTCACCCTCGGCTACAACATCAAGCCGTTCAAGACGAAGGTGGAAGTCGGCGTCAACAACCTGTTCGACAAGCAGCCGCCCTTGCTCTACGCCAACAACTCGCTGAACGCGAACACCGACCCGGCTGACTTCGATGTACTGGGTCGTTACTTCTGGGGTCGCGTCACCGTTTCGTTCTGAGTATTGGCAACCTTCAGCGTCAGTGTTCCAGCTCCAGGGCCCGCATGGATCTTCCATGCGGGCCAGTTTTTTTGGAGCGAGTATCGTCCTTTGTCTCGTGATGCAGGTCCGGCCCCGGGTTTTGCGCCGGCCGACTTCGAGTACTGGAGTGTTGTCGGGATCAGATGCAAGGCCCAGTCCTGACCGCGCACTGATCGACTCCGGATCCCAGGCATCACGGTGACGAACCGTCGCGATGACACCCATCCCGGTGAAGCAGATGTCCGCATCGTTGAGACTCGAAGCCTGGATGAGACCGACGCGCGGTGAGCGATCTCCGGGTGAGTCGAACGCGGTGATGCGGCGGGTCGAACTGTAGGCGCCAATCGGGCTTGGCCGTCCGGCCGCGGTCCATCCGTCGCCGCCCGCCGCTGAAGCTGTCAATCATTCGGCGAAGCCAGATCTCGCAGCCATGCTACGCGTGAGTGAGCTGGCGACCGCAGACACACTGCACCGGATCCAGTCGATGTGCCGTTTTGCGGGGCCGGAGTTTGAAGAGAACGCGTTTCTTGAGAGCTGAGGAGGGACTTGATGTGCGTCCAGACAACTCTAGCAAGTAGTGATGGCCGATCTTGCTGCGGGTGTCAACGGGTGCAACGCGGGTCATCGTCAGCTGGTGTTGGCAGGAATTGCGTCGAAGGCGATCGTCAGCCTGTGGTCTTCTGCAGCGCCGGAAAATGGCACGGTGCCGTGCCACATGTAGGAGGGAAACAAGACCAGCAGCCCGGGCTCCGGTTTGACGAAGTATTCCGGCCCCAGGACCGGGTCTGTCGGGAAGGGAGGTTCACCGAACTTGATCCAGCCTTCGCCACCCCGTTGGGCCACCGCGGGCGGCAGGTGCAGATAGCAGGCTGACGAAATCCAGCCTTCCGAGTGGTAGTGGTTGACATGAAAGCCATTCGCACGCAGCCGCACGGACCACATTCCACTGAGCTGGCAGCGCTCCGTATTGCGACACCTCATCGGATCGGAGCCGTGGCCGATTGCCTCCATGTAGCGAATGATCGGCCCGTCAATGGCCTGCGGAAAGGCGCGGATCGCGGGCGATGGGGAATCCCGCGGAACCAGCTGCACCTGGCTGCCGCCACGCAGCGAATTGCGGATCGGGTGCGCGCGCAGCGTATGAGCGTCCGTCAGGTCACGGACCAGGTCGGCAAGATAGGCCGCAAGATCCGGCCAGCCATCCGGCACATCGATGTAAGTGGCGCGGACCAGGCCCTGATAATCAAGAAGGCCCCGATAGCGAGAATCCCCCAGCATGCGCAAGGCGTCCGCCTTCATCGCCATTGCCCGCCCATCCACGGGATTCGCCCGGTGCAGGGACTCAGCCACCTCGAGGGCAGCTCGGCCTCTTCCGGTGGCCAGGGATGCGTTGCCGAGCGCAACTTGCCCGTCGTGATCCTGCGGCACGATGGCAGCCAGGCGTTGAGCGTAAGCCAGAGCAAGGGCACCGTCGAAGTCGAGCGCAATGGTGCTGGCGGCTCTGAGCAGATCAGGATCCTCTGCCAGCCGCAAGCCGGACTCGATGGTGGCGAGCGCGTCCTTGGCGCGTTGCGCGCTCAGCAGCAACCGCGCCTTGCAGATACGCAACGAGTGCAACTGCGGCTGCTTTTGCAACGCCGCGTCCAGTTCTGCACAGGCGATATCGGCGTCAGCGCTGCGCATCCACACCAGTTCAGACAAATTGGCTTGCGCCGTGGCGTGGGTGGGCTGTGCCCGCACCACCTGTCGCAGCTCCGTCTCGGCCTCCTCGAACATGCGCTGGCCCATCAATGCACGTGCCAGCACGAACCCTGACTCGGGTGTCTTCCCGGCCTTCGCGATACTCGCGCGCGCCTCGGTGGCGGCTTCGGCGTACCGGTCAGTGTCGGCCAGTACCGCGGCCAGTCGCAGGCGGGCGTCATCACTGTTCGGCTCCAGGTGCAGCCATCGGCGCAACGCTGCCTCGGCCGGCAGGGTCTGCCCCAGCGCCATCAGCGCATGACCGTAAAGCATCAGCACCTCCGGGTTGTCCCGGCGAGCCTCGAACAGCGGTTCCAACAACTCGCGTACGTCGCCGGCGCGCCCTGCAGCCAGCAGCATGCGCGCCAGGGCGGATGCGGCCGGCAAGCAGCCGGGGTCCAGGCCCAACCCTCGTCGCAAGGCGCGTTCGGCCTCGGCAGGATGCCCTGATTCGCCCAGCACCCGACCCAGCAAAACGTATGCCTCGACATTGTCCGGCTGTATCCGCAGCCACGCCTCCAAGGCGTGCTGCGCATGCGCGTAATCATCCGTCTGGAAGAAAGAGCCCGCCATCATCCGGTGCGCTTCAGCGAGTCCCGGATGGGTCTGCAACAGACTGCGCACCAGGCTGCGCGCTTCGGCATGTCGGCCCGCCTGGAACAAGCCGGCGGCGGTTCGCAACGCCGTGACAGTTTGAGTTGGCGACGACGGGACCATCTGGCAAGCCTGTCCTGAAGAGAAATTCCTGCACATGCCGATGCGCCACCCGGTTCGCGCGCAAGGCTCTTCAGCATATTGCAAACAACGACAAGTCGCTCTCGTGGCGCAATCTGCACTCCGGACCACTGACGAGTTCGACACGATCAGTCGGCGATGCCGGGAATGGCATGGCGCTCGCGTTCCGACTGGCGTTCGCTGCAACCTACGAGAAGCTGCAGGTTCAAGGACGAGCCGGGTATGCTGCTGCCTCTGCTTTTCAATGCCGGAGACATGAGCAAGATGGCCGATGACATTCTGATTTCCCCCATTGTGGCTGCCTTGCAATCTGGCGATCTGGTCGGCGCGGAACACCGCTGCCTTGCCGCGCTGGAACAAGCCCCCGATGAACCCGACATTTTGCTTTTGCTGGGGCTCGGTCTGCATCGGCAGGGGCGGCAAGGCGATGCGGTGGGGATTTTTGCCCGTCTCGTCGAGTTGTGCCCCGAGGACAGCGTGCACTGGTCCAACTATGCCTCGGCGCTGGATCGCGTCGGCGACCGGGAAACTGCGGAGAGGGCGGCGGAAACCGCAGTTCACTTCGCTCCTGGCGATCCCGAGAGGCTGGAGGAGCTTGGCCTTCTGCAGCTTCAAAACGGCAAACCGATGGCTGCGCAGACTACCTTGATGCGCGCACACGAGCTGGCGCCCGATTCCGTCGTGATCCGCCTCCACGCAGCGCGGGCGTGCCTGGCCTGTCGGGATCACCGAGCCGATGCGTTGCTGCAAACGTGGCGCGAATGGTTGCCCCTTTCGGACGATCTGCTGGGGGAGTTGGCCAAGCTGCTGGTCCAGGTCGGCGAACTCGGTGACAGTATTGAACTGCTGGAGGATCTGGTGCGGCGTACGCCCGACGATTGGTCCGCGCAACTGTTGCTGGCGAGGGTATACGAACGTGTCAACCGTCTGGGCCAGGCGCAGGCCAAGCTGCAGGTGGTGCTTGCAACCCTGCCGATTGACGCCGATCCCGGCATCGGCCGCGAAGTGGAAAGCCAGCAGGCCCAGCTTGCCATGCGCCAGCGGTCATACGCTTCCGCGCGCGCGCTGCTGGAAAAGGTTGGCCCTGGCCATGAAGCCCATGACGCATATTATTTCGCGCTGGCCAGCGCCAGCGACAGGCTCGGTGATGCAGCAGCGACCATGCGGGCGCTGGAGACGGCACATGCGATCCAGATCCGGCAATTGCGTCTGTCCAATCCGTACCTGCTGGAAGCGGACGCGTCGCTGCTGCCACACGTCGACGATCGCGTAAGTGAGGACGACTATCGCGGTTGGCGGGAGTTGAAAGCGCCCGACCGCAGCCAGTCGCCGGTATTCGTGGTGGGCTTTCCCCGCTC
>JBDTEG010000040.1:0-8770 GCA_039922695.1 Rhodanobacter sp.
GATCGAGACCCTGCCAGCGGCGTTCCAGATGGACGAGATCCTGCACGCGCTGCGTCGACGCATGGTCGGACTCAACTGCGGACGCTGGGACTACATCTTTTCCTATCTGAAAACCCTGCGGGGTCACCCTGACCGCCTGCTGCCGGAGCGCGGCCAAGTCGGCATGACGGCGCCGTTCCTGAAGGGCTATTCCGAACTGCTGATCAAGACCTGCCATCGCCGCGGTGCTTTTGCGATGGGTGGCATGGCGGCACAGATCCCGATCAAGGGTGACGAGGCGGCAAACAAGGCCGCGCTGGACAAGGTGCGCGCGGACAAGCTGCGCGAAGTGCAGGCCGGCCACGACGGCACCTGGGTCGCCCACCCGGCGCTGGTGGCAGTGGCGCAGGATATTTTCGACGAGTACATGCCCGCGCCGAACCAGCTCGACAGGCTGCGGGAGGACGTGCACGTGAGCCGCGAGCAACTGCTGGCCGCGCCCGGCGGCAGCATCAGCCGCGCCGGCTTCGACAACAACGTCGAGGTCTGCCTGCGCTATACCGCCGCGTGGCTCGACGGTATGGGTTGCGTGCCGATCCATCACCTGATGGAAGACGCTGCCACTGCCGAGATTGCACGCGCCCAGCTATGGCAATGGCTGCATCACGATGGCGTCGCGTTCCCGGACGAGGCGCCGATCGACTTCGCCTTGTTCGACCAGGCTCTGGCCGCCCACACCCACCGTCTGCGCGACAGCCAGCGCCCGGGCGCGGGCCGCGCCGATGCCGCTGCCGCGTTGATATCCAGCATGACCCATGCCGATGTAATGGGAGATTTCCTAACGCTCCCGGCCTACGACCAACTTTGAAGTTCGCCCTCCCCTCGCCTGTCGGGCGAGGGGCTCGAAGACACCACGGAGCCATGCCATGAAGAACCACCTGCCCACCGCCGAACAGATCAGTCTTGAGTGGAACAACAACGCCCGCTGGGTCGGTGTTCAACGCAACTACTCCGCCGACGACGTCGTGCGCCTGCGCGGTACCGTGCAGGTCGAACACTCGCTGGCACGCCGCGGCGCGGAGCGCCTGTGGAAATCACTGCACCAGGAGGATTTCGTCAACGCGCTTGGTGCACTCACCGGCAACCAGGCCATGCAGCAGGTCAAGGCCGGCCTGCAGGCGATTTATCTCAGCGGCTGGCAGGTCGCGGCCGACGCCAACGTGGCTGGCGAGATGTATCCGGACCAGTCGCTGTACCCGGCCAACTCGGTGCCGCTGGTGGTCAAGCGCATCAACAACACCTTGCTGCGTGCGGACCAGTTGCACCACGCCGAGGGTAACCACGACATTGACTGGCTGGTGCCGATCGTGGCCGACGCCGAGGCCGGTTTCGGCGGCGTGCTCAATGCCTTCGAACTGATGAAGGCGATGATCGAAGCCGGCGCCGCCGGTGTGCACTTCGAGGATCAGCTGGCCGCGGTGAAGAAGTGCGGTCACATGGGCGGCAAGGTGCTGGTGCCCACCCGCGAGGCGGTCGACAAGTTGAACGCCGCGCGCCTGGCAGCCGACGTCGCCGGCGTGCCCACCCTGCTGGTGGCGCGCACCGACGCCGATGCCGCCGACCTGCTGACCTCGGACATCGACGCCAACGACAAGCCGTTCATCACCGGCGAGCGCACCGTCGAGGGCTTCTTCCGGGTCAAGCCGGGCCTGGACCAGGCGATCAGCCGCGGACTTGCCTACGCGCCCTACGCCGACCTGATCTGGTGCGAGACCAGCAAGCCGAACCTTGACGATGCACGCCGCTTCGCCGAGGCGATTCACGCCAGGTTCCCGTGCAAGATGCTGGCCTACAACTGTTCGCCCAGCTTCAACTGGAAGAAGAACCTGGACGACGCCACCATCGCCCGTTTCCAGAAGGAACTTGGCGCGATGGGCTACAAGTTCCAGTTCATCACCCTGGCCGGTTTCCACAGCCTCAACTACGGCATGTTCGACCTGGCGCACAACTACGCCCGTCGCCAGATGACTGCCTTCGTCGAGTTGCAGGAAAAGGAATTCGCCGCCGCCGAGCGCGGCTTCACCGCGGTGAAGCATCAGCGTGAAGTAGGCACCGGCTACTTCGATGCGGTCACCCAGGCGATCCAGCAGGGACAGTCATCGACCACAGCCCTGACCGGTTCTACCGAAGAAGCGCAGTTCAAACAGGCAGCCGTCGCGTAAGAACGCGACATCTGCAGGAGCGCACCCTGTGCGCGAAAGGTCTTTCGTCACGTGGCGGAAAAGCCTTCGCACACAGGGTGCGCTCCTACACTTCCGCTGGCGGCACCAGCACGACCACGGTCCAGCCCGACTTCGGTTCCAGCTCGCGTTTGGCTGACGCGACGCGCAGGTTGCCCTTCTCTTCCACCGCGAACATCAGCACGCTGCTCGAGCCGTATTGCTCGATGAACTGCGGCCAGTCGAAGGTGTCGGTGAGCTTGGTCAGCTTGATCCGCCAGCCCTGCTCCAGCATCTCCGCGAAGCGGCCGTGGGTGATGGTCTCGTCAAACAGTGGCGGCGCAAGCAGGTTGCCGGCCAGTGCCGCGCGATCGGTGTTCTCCTGCTGGGTCAGATTGCGCAGCCGGTAGACCTTCTCGCGACCGAACTCCTGTCGGTAGTGCACGCACGCCAGCGAGTTGCGCTCCCGATGGGTGGACATCGCCAGCAAGCGACCGATGCCGGTGAGATCCAGGTGCCGCTCGGCATGTGGCGAGGCCGGGTTGCCGAAGAACGTGGTCAGGCCGTCCATGCGCGCCCGCCGGATACCCTCCCAGTCGTCGTCAGCCAGCACGACGTGAAAGCCCGCCTCGCCCAGTACCGTGCCGATGGCCCGGGCCACGGCATCGGAACCGAAGATCAATACCCCGCGCGGCTCCGGTTCGGCGACTTTCAGCCAGATCGCCAGCGGCCGCGCCGTCGCGCTCTGCAGTACGACGGTGCCGATGATCAGGGTGAAAATCAGTGGCACCAGCGCGTCGGCACCAGGCACGTCCAGCGCATCCAGGCGCAGGGCAAACAACGCCGACACCGACGCGGCCACGATGCCGCGTGGCGCAACCCAGCCGATCAGGGCGCGCTCGCGCCAGCTCAGCGTGCTACCCACACTGGACAGGGCTACGGTCAAGGGACGCACGACCAGCTGGGCCAGCGCGAACAACGCAACGCCGGCAAACAACATACCCGGCGGCAACGGCCAGGTCAGCCGCGCCGCCAACACGATGAACAGCACCGACACCAGCACCGTGGTCAGGCTTTCCTTGAAATCAAGGATGTCGTCCATGTGCACTCCGCGCATGTTGCCCAGCGCGATGCCCATGATCGTGACCGCCAACAGCCCTGACTCATGGGTGAGTTCGTTGGAAAGACTGAAGGCCAACAGCACGGCGGCCAGCACCGCATAGTTTTGCAAGTATTCGGGGATCATCTGGCGGCGCAGGAAGAACGCCATCAACCATGCCGCCACGGCGCCGATCACCAAGCCGCTGGCGATGGTGGCGATGAAGACGCCGATCGTGTGGCCTTCCTCACGCGACACGATGGCTTCGAAGATCAACACCGCGAAGAGTGCGCCGAGCGGGTCGATCACGATGCCTTCCCAACGCAGCGTGTTGGCGATGCGCGCATTCGGGCGCAGCGTGCGCAACATCGGTGCAATCACCGTCGGTCCGGTGACGCAGCCCAGCGCGCCATACAGGAAGGCGATCGCCCAGCTCACCCCGGCAATGGCATGGGCGGCCCACGCCAGCATCAACAGGGTGGCGATGGCGCCGTAGCTGACCAGTCCTCGCACGGCTTTCCCGATGCCCGGCAACTCGTGGAAGCGCAACGTCAGGCTACCTTCGAACAGGATCAGGGCAACGGCCAGTGACACCGTCGGGAACAGCAGGTTGCCAAGCAGCTTGTCGGGATTCAGTACGCCGCTCACCGGACCGAGCACGATGCCAGCCAGCAGCAGGAATAAAATGGCCGGCAATTTGACCCGCCACGCCAGCCATTGCGCCAGAAAGCCGATCATCAACATGCCGGCGAGCATCAGGCCAAGCTCGATAATCATCACGTTTCCTGGGGAGTTCCGCCCGCTATCGAAACATGTGCCGGTGGCAAGGTCCAGCGAGAATACGCGTCACAAGCGCCGGTACTGCAACGCTTCGGCCAGATGCTGGCGTTCGAGCAGGGCAGCACCGCCATCCAGATCGGCGATGGTGCGGGCCACTCGCAACACACGATGATAGGCCCGGGCGGACAGGCCCAGTTTTTCCAGCGCGCCTTCAAACCAGCGTCGTTCCGCCGCGCCCAGGGCGCAGTCGCGCTCCAACTCCCGCGTGCTGATCTCTGCGTTGGGCCGGCCGGCACGCATCAACGACTGCCGACGTGCGTTCAGCACCCGCTTGCGAACCGTGGCGGAATCCTCGTCACGCTCGTTGCGTGGCGTGCCCAGCTCGGCCAGCGGAACCGGCGGCACCTGCACGCACAGGTCGATGCGATCCAGGAGCGGGCCGGAAATGCGCGAGCGGTAGCGCAGCACCTGATCCGGTGTGCACTGGCAGCGCGGCTCGCCAGCATAGCCGCATGGGCAGGGATTCATTGCCGCGACCAGCTGGAACTGGGCGGGAAACGTCGACTGTCGAGCCGCACGTGAAATCATGATGTGACCCGATTCCATGGGCTCTCGCAGCACCTCCAGCACGTGTCGACTGAACTCGGGCAGCTCATCCAGGAACAGCACGCCATTGTGTGCCAGCGAGATTTCACCCGGGCGGGGGTAAGACCCGCCCCCGACCAGGGCCACCGCCGACGCCGTGTGGTGCGGCGCCCGGAACGGCCGACGCCTCCAGCGCGCCAGATCGGTGGGCTGGCCGGAGACGGACAACACCGCGCAAGTCTCCAGCGCCTCCGATTCGGAAAGCGGCGGCAGGATGCCGGGCATGCGCTCGGCCAGCATAGTCTTGCCGGTACCCGGCGGTCCGATCAGCAGCAAGTGATGGCCACCCACCGCAGCGATTTCCAGTGCGCGCCGTGCCTGCGCCTGGCCGCGCACATCGGCCAGGTCGGGGCCATCATGGGCGCCGCCGTCGCTTGGAATGCCCACCGGCGCGGAGAGCTCGTGGGCGCCACGCAACCACCCGCAGACTTCCGCCAGCGTTTCGGCAACCCGCACATCCACGTCCGGTACAAGCGCCGCCTCGGCGGCGTTCTCGCGCGGCACCACCACGCGCCGGCCGCGCGCCCGCGCGCGCAGCAGGGCGGGCAGCACGCCGGAAATACTGCGCAGCGAACCGGTCAATGCGAGTTCGCCGAGGAATTCGCAGTCATCCAGCTTCTCGCGCGGCACCTGGCCACTGGCGGCGAGGATGCCCACAGCGATCGACAGGTCGAAGCGGCCGCCATCCTTGGGCAACTCGGCCGGGGCCAGGTTTACCGTGACCCGGCGATTGGGGTATTCGAAAGCGGTGTTCTGGATGGCCACGCGCACGCGATCGCGCGCTTCGCGTACGGCGGCCTCGGGCAGGCCGACGATATTCGTGCAGGGCAGACCCCCGGAAAGATGCACCTCGACCATGACCTGCGGGGCGGCGATACCTTCCTGGGCGCGGCTGAGCGTGACCGCAAGACTCATCGGGTGAATCGTCGCCGAGGTCGACAAGGGTCGCTGATTCCAGCCAACATCACGCGACTCCGCTTGTCAGTACTCAATAAATAACCGCCTCCGATCGTTCTCGGGGTGAGGGTGACGGATCGGAGGCGGCTCCCGGGAGGTGGTTACGGCTGGCCCCCGCGGGCAGCGACGGTGGCCTCGAGTTCGGCGACGCGTTGCTCCAATTCGTCGACCTTGGCGCGGGTGCGGGCCAGCACCTGCACCTGGACGTCAAATTCTTCGCGGGTGACCAGGTCGAGGCGGCGCAATCCCTGCGCCAGAACATCCTGGAAGTTGGCGCGCAAATCCTGCTGCACCTGTGCCAATCCTGGCGGTACCAACGACACAAGCCGCAGGGCAATCTGATCGATATCCTGCTTGTCCATCATGGACAGCGCCTCGCACTCGTCGAAGTAAATGATAGGTGAATGGAAATTGCAGGCACCATCGGTGGGCTCCGTCAGAAACTGTAGGGATTGTCCTACACCGCTGCTGGTCACGCGACAACGTCGTGGCGAAAGGGGCAGTACACTGGCCCGGTCGTCGCATTGACGTTCGCAGCATCGAGGAATGTTTCATGAAACTGGTCGTGGCGATCATCAAGCCATTCAAGCTGGACGACGTCCGCGAGTCGCTCGCTGAAGTCGGCGTGCAGGGCATCACGGTGAGCGAGGTGAAGGGTTTCGGTCGCCAGAAGGGTCATACCGAGCTGTATCGCGGCGCCGAGTATGTGGTCGACTTCCTGCCCAAGATCAAGCTCGAAGTGGCCGTAGCCGACGACCAGCTCGACCGCGTCCTGGAAGCCATCCAGACATCCGCCCGCACCGGCAAGATTGGCGACGGCAAGATCTTCGTCAGTACCCTGGAACAGGTCATCCGGATCCGCACCGGCGAGCTGGACAACGACGCCCTATAGCCCGCCTGCGCTGCACGGTTTCGACAGCGCCCGACCAGGCCCGCGCCACCGCCGCGGCGTTCTGTTCACGGGAGAGCCCGCAGTATTGCGAGACCGCCAATAGCGCAACGAGGCGTCGCGATGAAGCGCTACCGGAACCTCGACGGTCACTCCGGCGTCACCGCTTACGAGTGCGGTGAGGACTGTATCCGCATCCGCTTCGTGAATGGCGACGTTTACGAATACACCAACGAGGTCACCGGCCGCGAGCATGTCGCGAACATGCAGCAGCTCGCACACGGCGGTCTTGGCCTTTCCACCTATGTCACCCGCGTCGTGCACGACGCGTATGCGCGCAAGCTTTAAGTGAAGCGCCAACGACGTCTGCCCAGCCCAGCCGCAATGCGCACCATTTCGGTCCGAGTGACGAGCCCCCGTTGCAGCCGGTGCGCTATCCGCCCTTTTGAAATGTACCGCGCCACTAACTCGAATACTGCGCCGACCAGCGCCCCTTCCAGCTCGACCTGCCGAAATACTGCGCGAAGAACCCGTTCGACTAAATGGACCTGCGAGAGGTGCAAGAAGTCACCATCCCCTTCGAGCGGCGTGCGTCGGTCTGCCAGATCGGCGTCAGGGGCGGCGTTCGACATGGCGCTGACCAATCAGCACCAAATGCTTGACTACACGTGTAGTCATGGGATATGTTGACTACAACTGTAGTCAAGCGGATATGCCTCATGCGCAAGCCTTCGATCGGCGACCAGGAACTGGCGTTGCTGCAGCATATCGATGAATGCACGACCGCGTCCGTCGGAGAAGTGGCCGCCGATTTCGGCGAGCCGCGCGGGCTGGCGCGCTCCACCGTGCTCACCATGATGGAGCGCCTGCGCGCCAAGGGTTATCTCAAGCGCCGCCAGGTCAAGGGGATGTATCGCTACAGTACCGCCACCGGCGCGGCCGAGGCGGTGCGCAGCGCCGTTGGCAGTTTCGTCGAGAAGACGCTCAGCGGTTCCGTGTCGCCATTTGTGGCGTGGATGTCTGAAAGCGCCGAGGTGTCGGACGAGGAGCTGGCCGAACTCGAGGCGCTGGTGGCGCAACTGCAATCGCGGCGCAAGGAGGGTTGAGATGAACGGTCTCGGTCCGTTCGCGGACGCCTTGCTCGCACGACTGGCGTGGACGTCGATCCAGGCGACCATGCTGATCGCCGTCGTGTGGCTGATCGTACGCCTGATGCCGCGGCTGCCTGCCGCGATACGTTGCACATTGTGGTGGCTGGTCAGCCTGCAACTGCTGCTCGGACTGTGCTGGCACGCACCCGTGATGCTGCCGTTGCTGAGCCCCGCAAAAACGGCAATCGCAACGACGCACGTCACGACCCCGTCAAACGTGGAGATCATGAGCGCCCCGGGCACCTTCACCCGGCCGACCTCCCGCAGCGCCGGTGCACTGGCCACGACTTCAACAGCTTCCACGGTCCACTGGCGCACCCTGGTGCTCGCGCTCTGGCTGGCCGCCGTATTGGTGCAATTGCCTCTGCTGGCACGGCAATGGCGGCGCACCGGGCGGCTACTCGATACCGCCCAGCCGCTGGCCGATGCGTCCATGCAGGCCGCATGCGCGCAGCGTGCACGCAGCCTGGGCCTGCGGCGTTGTCCGCCGCTGTACGTCAGTGCCGAGATCGTCTCACCGCAAGTCAACGGCCTGCGCCGGCCGGTGGTGCTGTTGCCCGCATCGCACGCGATGACGCCGGCCGAATCCGCGATGGCGATCGCCCACGAACTGGCCCATCTGCGCCGCGGCGACCTGTGGCTGGCTTGGCTGCCGGCGATCGCCGGGCGTCTGTTTTTCTTCCACCCGCTGGTACGCCTGGCACTGCGCGAATACGCGTTCGAACGCGAGGCCGCCTGCGATGCTGACGTGCTGCGGCAAACCGGCACCATGCCGCACGCGTACGCCCAGCTGCTGTTGCGTCTGGGCATCTCCCACCCAATCCACGCCGGTCTCGCCGGCGCGTCCCCCACGTTCGAGAACCTGAAGAGGCGACTGACCATGCTCCAGCATTTTGATCCCGCTTCCCGCCGGCACCTGCGCGGATGGCTGCTTGTGGCGCTGGTCGCCGGCGCCGGCGTATTGCCTTATCGCGTCACCGCCGCCAGCAGCAAGCACGACCATCCCGCGCTGCCCGCGGCCAGCGCCTCGGCGATCGCACCGATGGCGCCG
>JBDTEG010000041.1:0-4626 GCA_039922695.1 Rhodanobacter sp.
CATCTTCGCCGCCTATTGGCCCTATGCCGAGGGCGACGGCTCGGCGATGGGCGAGGCGTTTACTGCGGCGAACAAATATGTCCTGACCCTTGGTGAGCAACTGCTGCCATGGGAGAACAGCCACCGGATGCGCGGTATGGACGATGTCGCGGCGCTCAAGCACGGCGACGGGCGGGATCTGTTGATCCAGGGATCGAGCGAGATCTACCCCGTGTTGCTCGCCGCCGGGTTGCTCGACAAGTTGGTGCTGTACACCTTCCCGATCGTACTTGGCCACGGCAAGCGGCTGTTCGGCGAGGGCTCGCCGACCGGGACGCTCAAGCTGGTCGATCACAAGGTATCGCCAGGCGGCACCGTCATCGCGACCTACTAGCCCGCTGGCCCTGTCGAAACGGGATCATTCGGGCAGATAAACAGCGCACGCGAAGACGAGCGTCAGCGCAAGATGATGGGCGGCAAATGGTGCTCCGGCTCTTTGGCTACCCCTTGATGAACTCGGCAGCCCATTTGTCGCTGGTGGTTGGTTGCTCCTTCAGACCAAAACCATGGCCGCCGGCTTGGTACATGTGCGCTTCTGGTCTGGCGCCTGATGCAACAAGTGCCTTACAGAACTTCACGATGGGAGTACGGGCGATCTCATCGTCCTGTGCCCAGACCGTGAAGATCGGAGGCAACTTTGCCGGGATAGGTGGCATCGGGGTTCTACCCTGTTTTCTCGGCCACTTGAGCTAGGAACATGCTCTACCCGTCGGCGTCGTACGGGCATTCCGCTTGCGACTGGCTGCCCCAGGATTGGAGAGACTGCCGGAAAGCAGCCATTCGCCACCGACGGCAATCGGTCGTGAGCCGTCGAACAATCCGGCCGCAATCGCCCACCGATTGTCAGTCATCGCCTCCGTCAAGCTGACGGATTGCAGCCGTATGAAGCTTGTCTCGTTGACGTCGGCCCGGGCGCGAAGCCCAGATCCCATCGTCTGCCGGGCGCGGCTATGCGGCGTATGATCGGCCCGTCCGATCGTTGCGAAGACTCTGTGGCATGCCGTCGCATGCATACGACACGAGGGAATATCGAATGGCGACAATACTGAGCCTCCAGAACCCGGTCTTCTGGACGTACGCACTTGCCTCCTCAATCATGCTCTTGAAGCTTCTGCTTCAGCCATGGATGACTGTCGTAAGGATGATGAAAGTTGGCGGCGGCTTCCGTAATCCAGAGGACGAGAAGAAGAGCCCTGCTAACCCCCATCCGCGGCCTGGTCAGCTCGAACCAAATGAGTACGTCGAGAGATCTCGTCGCCTCAACCAAAACGACCTTGAGAGCATTCCGTCGTTTCTGGTTGCCGGGCTACTGTTTGTGATCTCTGGGCCACCCCTGATCGTTGCCCAGATTCTCATGTGGACCTACGTTGGCGCGAGGGCCGCACACTTCCTTGCGTATGTGACAGCGCAACTACACGACATCCGCGCAACTTTCTGGAGTGTCAGTTCAATCGTGGTGCTTGCCATGGTGGGCTACACAATCATGCAAATCGCAGTTAAGTAGCGCATCGCATTTCTGCCGAGACGCACTGATCGTGCCCCTGCTGGGAGTTTGGCTGAGGCCTCCCAACCCTTCCATCGAGGGGACGTCTCAAAGCCACTTCGCGGCCTTTGCTCCGCTCCTATGTCAAACCTCACCAGCGTTCCCAATAGCAGACGGTCGTCACAGGCCGGATGGGGTCGACAGTAGTGAGCCAGAAGCGGAGATCGCCGCGATGACTCGCGAAGCCGTAAAGGTACCTGTGGAGAAAGGCGCCAAAGCCTTCTTGAGGAAGGCGTCCAAGGCCTTATCGGGCCAGGTAGAAGCCCATGGGGATAAGCTCCACGGCCCATCCGGCTTCTTCGCCCAGCGTGGCGGCCGGGTGCATGGATGCGATGTGCAGCGCCTCATCGCGGCTGTCCGCCTCGACGATGAACAGGCCGCCCACCACTTCTTTCGATTCGGTGTAAGGCCCATCGGTGACAAACGTTTTGCTGCCGTGCGGGCGAAGCGTCCTCCAGCTGTCCAGATCGCCAAGCGACGCGGAAACCAGAACCTTGCCGGTAGCGCGCATCTTCTCGTCCAATGCCGGGCATTGGCTCACCAATTCCTTGACGTCGTCTGGCGCCATCGCGGCAAATTTTTCGGGGTTGAAGTAGGCCAGGCCGAGATATTTCATGGAAGATCCTTTGTGTGGGCATGCACGGACGGCGAAGCTGATGATCGGAAATCGACAAGGCTCTCGGAGAGTTTGTCGCGAGTCCCGGCCAGCCTGTCCGCCTCAAGTCGCACAGCGACCAGCGACGATATCTTCCGACTGGACCGAACAACGCTTGGCATGCGACGGTCGCTGACAGGACCGGTCGGCCGCCGCATGAATCGGGTCGCTCGAAAGCGGACGCTGCGGGCTCGTTCGACGCGACCCTTGCCGGTCTTCGGCCTTTTTGGAAGTGTTCGCGTTAATGGGCAGAACGCACCAACTCATCGTCGGCGAACTCATCAACTACAGCGCTCGCACACAGCGCATTGCATCGCTTGAGCTCACCGGAAAAGGAAGGACGAGGGCTCACTTGCAGGTGAAAGCATCCGGGCCAATGGTGGGTGCCGGCTTGCACAGGTCCGGCCAGCCATTGCGCTTCCAGTAATCGACCATGCCCAGCCGCTGGGCGAAGCCCTGGAAAGCCTCACTCTGGCGCGCCTTGCGCGACCACGGCTCCGGCTGCCACAACCAGTTGAGGTAGGCATCGGACAAGCCGCTGTGGCCGTGTTCGTACAGGTCGAGCGAGCGCTCCGCTGCGCCCAGTTGCAACAGCAAAGTGGGTGCCCACGCGTCGTCTGGATGGGCACGGACGAGCTCCAGCGCCATTTGTCTTTGGCTGACGGTGCCGAGCGTGCCGAGATAGATCGTCTGCAGTTCCTGTTCAGGGATCTTTGTGCCCATGCGGGCGGTGGATTTTGCAAAGTTTCGCATGGCTCTTTCCTTGTCACCCTGCGCCGTGTCATAGAACCCGAGCATCAGTTCACCAAACGGGGAGTCGGCGGTACCGGCACGGTGGATGAAATCGAGCGCGCCCGCCAGATCGTCTTCTCGCCAGCGCATGAGGCTCTTGTAAAAAAGCAGTGGAATGTTGGCCGGATCATTGGCCAGCGCCGCATCAATCCGTATCTCGGCATCGCGAGTACGGCCCATGGAGGCCATCTCGTTCGCTGCCCAGTAGTTCACCGAGGAGTCATCCGGCGCCAGTTCCACCGCGCGCTGCATCGGTTCCACCATGGCAAGGTAGTGCCGTTGCGAGAACTGGTTGTAGCTAAGGGCCGCGTAAGCATCCGCGTCATTCGGATCGAGCGCGAGTGCGCGCTGTGCCGCTTGATCGGATGCCAGCCAGCTCGGCTGCCATGCGGTGACACTGTATTGGGGTAGCACGGCGTAGGCCACGGCCAGCGTCGACCAGGCACGCGCGAAATGCGGATCCAGCCGGGTCGCTTCATCCAGCAGGGCAATCGCACGCGGCAGGCTGTCGCCCACCCGCTTCGTCACCAGTTCCTGCGCGTCGATGAACTTGGCATAGGCCTGCGGATTGTCGGTGACCTTGTCGACCAGACGATGGGCACCGGCATCGCTAAGGGTGATATCCAGCTCGCGGGCGACATCGCGTGCGCAGGCGTCCTGCAGCTTGAACACGTCGGCCAGGCTGCCGTCGTACTGGTTCGACCACTGCTGCACGCCGTCGCTGGTGCGCACCAGCTCCACCGTGATACGCAGCTCGTTACCCTGCTTGCGCACCGAACCGGTGAGCACGTGGGCCACACCGAGTTGCTGACCAACCGATTGCGGCGAGACGTTCTTGCCCCGGAACTTGAACGACGAACTGCGGCCCAGCACGCGCAGGTCCTTGACCCGGGTCAGCGCGTTGAGGATTTCCTCGGCCATACCTTCGGAGAACAAGGCCTGGTCCTGCGCCGCACTGAGGTCAGCGAACGGCATCACCGCGATCGAGTTGCCTGCGGCGGGCGACGAAATCGGAGCTGGGACGGCGGCGTCCGCGGCAGGCTTCGAGTCGTTGGCCGGTGTCAGCATGAACTTGTCGATTGCAAAGTACGCCAGCGCACACGCCAACACGACGATGATCAGACGATCGATGCGCCGGGCGACACGGGGGGCGATGGATTGTTCGGGCGGCACGTCGGCATCGCGCCGGACGCCATTCGGGGTCAGTTCGAACACCCACGCAAACACCAGTGCCGGCACGAAGCCCAGCGCCAGCGCGATGACCAGCCCGCGCAGGATCGGCGGCGGCACGTTGAACCAGGGCAACACCGTGCCGGCTACCTGCACTAGTAGCCACGCACCGACCAGATATAACCCAGCCACGCGGATCACGTTGCGGCGTTTCAGTTCGTGCAGCAGCCCCATGAACGCCCCCTGCGTTGAGTCGTGACTGGTGGAACCGGTGTTACTCGATCCGGCCGTCTCCGGCGGAAAACGCCCGATGCAGTCGTGGCTCGCTGCACGGAAGGTGGTTGGCTCACCGTCAGCGTCCCGATCCGGTGGCAATCATCGCAGATTACCGGCGGCCCAGAGGGCCCGACAAACACTATCGGACATG
>JBDTEG010000042.1:0-16113 GCA_039922695.1 Rhodanobacter sp.
GATCTGTTCGGTGTTTCCACGCCGACCTTCGTGACGCCGGACGTGCGCGCAAACGCGCAACTGCAGATCGAGAGCGTGAAGAACGCGCAGATCTTCTATTTCGTCAACCTCCATCGCTCGCACCTGCTGGATCTCATCATGCAGGGGCTATGGACCAAGACGCAGAGCAGTCCGCTCGAAGCGCCGTACTTCAGCTGCGTGCCGTATCTGCTGGGCGAAGGCCGCGCGATGCAGTATTCGTTCTGGCCGAAGACGCGCAAGCGCACGCGGATACCGCGACTGCCGCTACGTCCGCCCGATGACTACCTGCGCTGCGCCATGGTGGCGGCGCTGGATGCAGGCGACGTGGAGTTCGATGTCCGTCTGCAATTGCAAACCGATCCGCATCGGATGCCGATCGAAAACGCCAGCGTGCTTTGGCCCGAGCGGTTGTCACCCCGCGTTTCGGTGGCAACCTTGCGCATTGCGCGCCAGAAATTCGATTCACCAGCGCAGATGGACTTCGCCAGGCGCCTTTCCTACAACCCCTGGCACTGCATTGCCGAGCATCGGCCGTTGGGCAACCAGAGCCGCGCCCGCCGTCGGATGTATCTGGCCCTCTCCACGCTGCGCCATCAGATGAATGCCGTGCCCCACTACGAGCCTACAGGCGACGAAGTGTTCGACTAGCGCGATATCTCGGAAGAGAGTTCAAGCGGGAGCCGACGGGGTGCCCCACCGCCAGCGCACGATCTGGCTGTTGGCGCGCCAGGCGGCGAGTCTGCAGCAAACGCCGGCGGGCACGGCCGCCCTGCGATCGCCGTGCGTCGCGGAACAGCAGACGAGCACTGCCCGCCGCGCCACCGCCGCGCTGCAGGGCGGGCGCGACCGCCGGCTCGTCTGCATCCTGATGTGATCAAGAGACAATGCGTCAGCGGGAAGTGAGCGTAACGTCTCTGTGGCGCTGCATTGTTCCCGGCACAAATGGAGAGCTTGCTGCCTTTGTCTCGCGCATGGGCACGCCGATGCGCGTGCGCCCAGTGGCAGCCGGGTCGAATCATGCGCAGGCCTTCGCGCCTTAGTTCTGCAGCAGCACCTTGGCCCGCTTCACCACGTTCTCGACCGTAAAGCCGAATTCGCGTTGCAGCACCTCGGCGGGCGCGGATGCACCGAAGTGGTCGATGCCGAGCACGTCGCCGTGGTCGCCGACGTAGCGACGCCATCCCTGCGTGGCCCCCATTTCCACCGCCAGTCTGGCGGGGATGTCCGGCGGCAGCACCACGTCGCGATAGCTCTGCGGCTGTGCGTCGAATAGCTCCCAGCTCGGCATCGAAACGCAGCGCACGGCCACGCCGCCTGCCTGCAGCTTGTCGGCGGCCTCCAGGATCAGGCTGACTTCCGAACCGCTGGCGATGAGGATCAGCTTCGGCTTGCCGTCATCGGCTTCGCGCAGGATGTACGCGCCCTTGCGCAAGCCGTCGGCACTGGCATGACTGGTGCGATCGAGCGTCGGCAGCGCTTGCCGCGTGAGCGCGAACAACACCGGCCGCTTGCGCGTTTCCACCGCGACTTTCCACGCCACCGCGGTCTCGTTGGCGTCGGCGGGACGGATCAGGATCAGGTTGGGAATGGCGCGCAGACTGGCCAGTTGTTCGATGGGCTGGTGGGTCGGGCCATCCTCGCCCAGCGCGATGCTGTCGTGAGTAAAGACGTGCACCACGTGTATGCCCATCAGCGCCGCCAGGCGAATCGCCGGGCGCATGTAGTCGGAGAAGATCAGGAAGGTCGAGCCGTACGGAATGAAGCCGCCGTGCACGGCCAGGCCGTTGACGATCGCGCCCATCGCGTGTTCGCGCACGCCGAAGTGCAGGTTGCGGCCCGCACGGCTCCAGCCCGCAGGATCCGAGCCCTGTTTGTCTTCGCCCTTGGTGGGCGCGGGATTGAAGTCGCCGAAGCCCTTCAGGTTGGTAAAAGTGGAGGAATCCAGGTCAGCCGAACCACCGAACAACGCGGGGAGCTTCGGCGCGATGGCGTTCATGACCTTGCCGCCGGCCTCGCGCGTGGCCATGCCTTTGGGATCGGCATCGAACGTGGGGATATCAGCGTCCCAGTCGTCGGGCAATTCACCGCGCAGCCGATGCTCCAGCTCTTTCGCCTGTTCGGGGCAGGCCTTGGCGTAGGCGCGCATGGTTTCATTCCAGTCCGCCTGCGCCTGCTTGCCACGTTCCTGCGCTTCGCGAAAGTGCTTCAGCGCCGGTTCGGGCACCAGGAAGGCCGGCTCAACCGGCCAGCCCAGTTTCTCCTTGGTGGCCTTGACGTCCTCCGCGCCCAGCGGCGAACCATGTGCCTTGAAGCTGTCCTGCTTGGGCGAGCCATAGCCGATGTGCGTGCGCACCAGGATCAACGTGGGCCGGATCGTGTCCGCCACGGCTTCCTCGATCGCGGCGTCGATCGCGGCGACATCGTTGCCGTCGGCCACCTTGATCGTCTGCCAGCCGTAAGCCTCGAAGCGCTTGGCCCGATCCTCGCAGAACGTGATGTCGGTGCTGGCCGAAAGCGTCACGTAGTTGTCGTCGTACAGGCATACGAGCTTGCCGAGCTTGAGATGGCCGGCCAGCGACGCCGCCTCGGACGCCACCCCCTCCATCAAGTCGCCATCGCTGACAATCGCCCAGGTGCGATGGTCGATGACCGTGTGGCCGTCGCGATTGTAGGTGCCCGCCAGTTGCGCCTCGCCAATCGCCATGCCCACCGCGTTGGCCATGCCCTGGCCCAGCGGGCCGGTGGTGACTTCCACGCCCGGGGTGTGACCGTACTCGGGATGCCCGGGGGTCTTGCTGCCCCATTGGCGGAACTGCTTGATGTCATCCAGCGACACGTCGTAGCCGGCCATGTACAGCAGGCTGTAGAGCAGCGCCGAACCGTGTCCGGCCGACAACACGAAACGATCGCGGTCGGCCCAATGCGGATCGGCCGGGTGGTATTTCATATGCTTCGTCCACAGCACATAGGCCATCGGTGCTGCGTCCAGCGGCAAGCCCGGATGGCCACTCTTTGCCTTCTGCACCATGTCCACCGACAGGAAGCGCAGGGTATTGATGCATTGCTGGTCGAGCGACGAAGCGGTCATGTGAAATCCCATCGTTGGCAACGCGCTTGCGGCGTTGAAAGGCGAAGTTTGCGCGCGCGCGGGTAAAGCCGCCGTCAAACTCTCAATCGTTGGCCTTGCCGGTCTCCTTCGCGCTTGCCTCGACCGGCTTGGATTCGGCTGAATCCTGCTCGTGCAGGAACACGCTGAACACGATGAACAGCGCGATCGTCAGGTACTCCGCCTGCCAGGTTTCCAGCGTGGAGGACCAGAACTTCGCCGACAACAGGAAATCCCGCAGTGTCAGCGGGGACAGGTGCAGCAGGGCGCGATGCTCGTTCCAGGCGAAGTAGCCGGAGGTCGTGTGCACGACGAAGGTCAGTGCAAACAGCGACAAGAAGGCCACTGACATCGAATGACGATACAACCACGGAAAGCGCGCATTCTCCGCACGCTTTTTCCGCGTGTCGCGCACCTTGTCCGGATTGCGCGAATGGGGCGCGCCGCGCTGGTAGAGGAAACCGCTGAACAGGATCAGCGACGCCAACTGCAGGAACGCCGCCTGCCAGTTGCTTGCCAGCTCCTCCAGGTAACTGCTGCCCAGCAGACTTTTCCAGTAATCGACGGCTGCCTGGCCGTGTGCGGCCAGCTGCTGGTTGTGCAGGTGCCAGCTCGCCACGCTGTGGCCGACCAGGCAGACCGCGAACAGCGCAAACAGGACGATCGAGAGCGAGTTGTCCTTGAGTCGGCGGAAGAACGATTGCACGGAAAGGGCCTGCCTCGTGAGTGGGCGCGCTCGCGCCATCGGCTGGTGCCTCGCCGGGGCAAGCGTGATCGTCGGCGCGTCAACCGCCCGTCAACAATGCATTGGCCACCGATGGGCGCACGCAGCAGCCCGTGGTGGCTTCACCCGATGGCGGCATCCACGATCTTTTGCGCCTCGTCGAGCAGGCTATGCAGGTGATTCTCGTCCTTGAAGCTCTCGGCGTAGATCTTGTAGATCGCCTCGGTGCCGGACGGTCTCGCGGCGAACCAGCCGCTGGCGGTGATCGCCTTGATGCCGCCGATCGTCTTGTCATTGCCCGGTGCCTTGTCGAGAACCTGCTCGATCTTCTCGCCGGCGAGCTGGTCGGTTTTCAGCTGGCCGGGCGAAAGCTTGGCCAGCTTCGCCTTCTGCTCCGGCGTGGCCGCGGCTTCGACGCGGTTGGCAAACGGCTCGCCGAGTTCGCCGGTGAGCTTGTCGTACAGTTCGCCGGGGTCCTTGCCCTCGCGCGCGGTGATCTCGGCCGACAACAGCGCCGGCACCAGGCCGTCCTTGTCCGTGGTCCAGACCGAGCCGTCGCGGCGCAGCAGCGAGGCACCGGCGCTTTCCTCGCAGCCAAAGCCGAGCGAGCCGTCGAACAGGCCTTCGGAAAACCACTTGAAGCCGACCGGTACTTCGTACAACTTGCGACCCAGCCGTTTCACCACGCGGTCAATCAGCGCGGTGCTGACCACCGTCTTGCCGACGGCGGCATCCTTGCTCCACTGCGGGCGATGCCGGAACAGGTAGTCGATCAGTACCGACAGGTAATGGTTCGGCTCCATCAGGCCGCTCGAGCGGGTGACCACGCCATGGCGGTCATGGTCGGTATCGCAGGCGAAGGCGACATCGTAGGTGTCCTTCAGCCCGATCAGCCGCTGCATCGCGTACCTGGAGGAGGGGTCCATGCGGATCTTGCCGTCCCAGTCCACCGTCATGAAGGCGAACTGTGGATCGACCTCGGCGCTGACCACGGTCAGGTCAAGCTGATAGTGCTCGGCAATGCGTGCCCAGTAATGCACCCCCGCGCCGCCCAGCGGATCAACGCCCATGTGCACACCGGCGCTGCGGATCACGTCGAAGTCGACCACGCTGGCGAGGTCGGCCACATAGCTTTCAAGGTAATCGTGCTCGTGCGTACCGGGCGCCTTGCGCGCCTGCGCAAACGGCACCCGCTTCACAGCCTTCAGGCCCTCCTCGATCAGCGCATTGGCACGGTTCTCCACCCACTTGGTGACGTCGGTGTCGGCCGGGCCGCCGTTGGGCGGGTTGTATTTGAAGCCGCCGTTGTCGGGCGGATTGTGCGAGGGAGTGATGACGATGCCGTCGGCAAGGCCCGAGCGGCGCCCCTTGTTGTAAACCAGGATCGCGTGCGAAACCACGGGCGTGGGGGTGAACTCGCCACCGGCTGAAATCATCGTCTCCACGCCGTTCGCCGCCAGTACCTCCAACGCACTTTCGAAGGCCGGCTGCGACAGCGCGTGGGTGTCGCAACCGATGAACAGCGGTCCATCGATGCCCTTGGATTTTCGATACTCGCAGATGGCCTGGCTGATCGCCAAAATGTGCATTTCGTTGAAGCTGCGCTCGAGCGAACTGCCGCGATGACCGGAGGTGCCGAAGGCCACGCGCTGCGCGGCGACCGATGGGTCGGGTTTCAGGTCGGCGTAGGCGGCAAGCAGCTTCGGCACGTCGACCAGGATCGACTTCGGTGCCGGCTTGCCGGCGAGTGGGCTGATTTTCTGGCTCATGAGTTCTCGGAAATTGCGGCGTTGGTGTGCATGTACGAGGTGGTTTTTTGTAGGAGCGCACCCTGTGCGCGATTGCTCTCCGCCAGGCCATCAGAAGACACCGCAGGTGCAGGGCAGCTCGTGCAAGAGCAATCGCGCACAGGGTGCGCTCCTGCAACAGGCGGGTCAGGTGTGGTGATCGCGCAATTTTCGGTAATGACGGATCAGCGTGTTGGTGGAACTGTCATGGGCCAGCTTCGGCTCGTCTTTCGCCGTCAATTCCGCAATGGTGGTCCTGGCCAGTTGCTTGCCCAGCTCCACGCCCCACTGGTCGAACGAATCGATGCCCCAGATCACGCCCTGCACGAACACGCTGTGCTCGTACAGCGCGACCAGGGTGCCCAGCGCGTGGGGAGTGAGCTTCTGCGCCAGGATGGTGCTGCTGGGGCGGTTGCCCACAAAAGTGCGGTGTGCAACCAGCGCCGCGTCCGTGCCTTCGGCGCGTACCTCGTCCGCGGTCTTGCCGAACGCCAGCGCCTCGCCCTGGGCGATCAGGTTGGCGATCAACAAGTCGTGCTGCTGGCCGAGCGGATTCAGGCTTTGCCCGAAGCCGATGAAATCGCACGGCACGATGCGCGTGCCCTGGTGCAGCAGCTGGTAGAACGAATGCTGGCCGTTGGTGCCCGGTTCACCCCAGTAGATCGGCCCGGTGGCGTAATCCACCGCGGTACCCTCCAGCGTGACGCTCTTGCCGTTGCTCTCCATGGTGAGCTGCTGCAGGTACGCGGGAAAGCGCTTCAGGTATTGCTCGTAAGGCAGCACCGCAACCGTGGCCGCGTCGAGGAAGTTGTTGTTCCAGATCGCCAGCAACCCCATCAGCACCGGCAGGTTGCGTTCGTACGGCGCGTGGCGAAAGTGCTCGTCCATCGCGTGGAAGCCGGCCAGCATCTGGCGGAAGTGCTCCGGCCCGATCGCCAGCATGGTGGACAGGCCGATCGCCGAATCCATCGAATAACGCCCACCCACCCAATCCCAGAAGCCGAACATGTGCGCGGTATCGATGCCGAATTTCTTCACTTCGCCGGCATTGGTCGAAACCGCCACGAAGTGCTTCGCGACGGCCCCGCTCTTTTCAGGATCGGCGTCACCCAACGCCTGCACGCACCAGTCTCGCGCGGCGTGCGCGTTGGTCAGCGTTTCCAGCGTGGTGAAGGTCTTGGAGCAGACGATGAACAGCGTCTCGGCCGCATCCAGGTCGCGGGTGGCCTCGACGAAATCGGTGCCATCCACGTTGGAGACGAAGCGGAACGTCATGTCGCGCTTGCTGTAGTCACGCAGCGCTTCATAAGCCATCACCGGGCCGAGGTCGGAGCCACCGATGCCGATGCTGATCACGTTGCGGATCGGCTTGCCGGTGTAACCCAGCCAGCTGCCATCGCGCACGCGGTCGGCGAAGCTTGCCATGCGGGCCAGCACCTCGTGCACCTCCGCCACCACGTTGTGGCCGTCGACCAGGATTTCCTGATCGCGCGGCGCGCGCAGCGCCACGTGCAGCACGGCGCGATCCTCGGTGCGGTTGATGCGCTCGCCGCTGAACATCGCCTCGGTGTGCTGCGGCAACTCGCACGCGGTGGCCAGTTCGCGCAGCAGGCGCAAGGTGTCGGCGTCCACGCGCTGCTTGGAATAGTCCAGGTACAGTCCCACGTCCTCGACACTGAAGGACTCGCCGCGTTCTGCGTCGTCGGCAAACATCTGGCGCAAATGCTTGTCGCCAAGCGTGGCGGCGTGCTGTTGCAACGCCTGCCACGCCGGCTGTCTCCTCAGGGCTGACTGGCTCATCGCATGACCGCTCCCTTGGCCTTGGCGTCCAGCGCGCTCGCCTTGTCGCTGATCCGCTGCAACAACTGCTTCCACGATTTGACGAAGGCCTCGGCGCCATCCTTCTGCAGTTTCAGTGCCAGTGCCTCGACATCGACGCCAGCCTTGCCGATCTTTGCCAGCGTCGCATCGGCGTCACCGCCGTCGATGGGCATCACGCCCTCCAGCTTGCCGTGGTCGGCGAACGCGTGCAGGGTTTTTTCGGGAATCGTGTTTATCGTGTCGGGTGCGGCCAGGCTGGTGATATACAGGGTGTCCGACGCGTTCGGGTCCTTGGTGCCGGTGCTGGCCCAGAGCAGGCGCTGCGGCTGCGCGCCGGCGGCCGCCAGCTTGTGCCAGCGCGCCGAGTCCAGCATCTGGCGATAGGCGCGATACACCTGGCGGCCGACCGCGACGCCCAGCATGTTGTGCAGTTCCTGCGGCAACGCATCGTTGGCGGCCACGTCCCAGCGGCTGACGAACAGCGAGCCCACCGAACGCACGTGCGGGTCGAGCCCGGCCTCGATGCGCCGCTCGGTGCCGCGCATATAGGCGTCGGCCGTCGCCTGGTACTGGGCGCAGGAGAACAGCAAGGTCACGTTGATCGGAATGCCGAGGAAGATCGCCTCCTCGATCGCCGGCACGCCCTCCGGGGTACCGGGGATCTTCACGAACAGGTTGTCGCGACGGGCCGCCGCGTGGATCTGGCGGGCCGCGGCGATCGAACCTGCGGTGTCGGCGGCCAGCAGGGGCGACACTTCCATCGAGACCCAGCCGTCGACACCACCGGTGTGCTGGAACACCGGCGCAAACAGATCGGCGGCGCGGCGCAGGTCCTCCAGCGCCAGCTCGACGAACAGCTTCTCGCCGCGCAGGCCGGCCAGGGTCTTGGCGTGGATACCGGCATCGTAGGCATCGCCGTCGCCCATCGCCTTGTCGAAGATGCTCGGGTTCGATGTCAGGCCGGTGATCGAGTCCTCACTGATGTAGCGCGCCAGGGTACCGTCGTCGAGCAAGGTGCGGGTGATGTTGTCCAGCCACAGGCTCTGGCCGAGATCGTGCAGTTGTCGGGTCGCTTTCATGCTTGCTCCGGGGATCTTCAATGAGTCACGAACGGGTTCAATCTGCCGCCAGCGCGATCGTGGGGGCGCTTGGCAGGAAGTCCTCAAGCTTACGCCTGCGCAGCTCGTCGATGCACGTGATGGTCGTGTCCGGCGGCGGCTCGATGGTCTCGTGCGCGCTGTCGGCGGCGTAGTGTCCCTGGCGCACGAACACGGTGGTCAGGCGCGTACCGAGCTGCTGCTTCATAGCAGCCAGGATCTGCGGCTTGTCGTCCACCATTACATAGTGCGCGGCCGGATAGCGTTGCTGCATGCCTACCAGCATGCGTTCCTTGTGCACGTAGATCAGTACCTCGCCGCGAACGGCCTCCCATATGCCGGCGTTCTGGATCTTGCGCGGCTGGAACACCACGTCGCCATCGGAAAGGATCACGGTGTGGGCGAATCCACGCAGGTGGTCGATGGTTTCCAGTGCGTGCGGGTACAGGCGATCGGCGAACGGGTATTCCAGCAAGTACGTCGACATCTGCAGCAAGGCGCGTTCATTGTCCAGGCCGCGGCGGAACCGTTGCAGCGCGCCCAGGTAGTCGGCGTAACCCGATTCGTCACGCACCTGCTCGTAGATCGACCAGTAGCGATCGCGCTCGCTCTCGCCGAACGCCTGCGCCAGGGTGTCGCCCAGATCGACGGCGAATCGGTCGTTGTCGAGCAGGGTGTTGTCGACATCGAGCAAAAACACCAGGTTCGCGGCTTCACTCATGTCTCGTGCTCCTCCATCACCGGGTTGTGCCAGCCGCCATCGGCGGCGATGAGGTCATCGGCCTGCTTCGGACCCCAGCTGCCGGGACGGTACGGGATGGCCTTGTGATGCTTCTCAAGCACGGGGTCGACCACCACCCATGCCGCCTCCACCGCTTCCTCGCGCGTGAACAGCGCACCGTCGCCGGCCATGGCATCACCGAGCAGGCGCTCGTACGGCGTCTCCTCGCCGGTCTGCTCGTCCATCAGGAGCAGCTCGCGCTGGTCGCCCACGAACTCCTTGCCCACGCGCTTGACTCGCGCGGCCAGCGCCACCGCCATGTTGGGTGACAGCCGGAAACGCAGGTAGTTGGCGCGCCCGGCCGTGGTGGCGGCGTCGTCGAACAGCTTCTGCGGCGGCGGTTTCAGTTCCACCACGATCTCGGCGACGGTCTCGGGCAGGCACTTGCCCGAGCGCAGGTACCACGGCACGCCGCCCCAGCGCCAGGAATCGATGAACAGCCGCAGCGCACAGTAGGTTTCCACGTCCGAGCCCTTCGCTACGCCCGGCTCCTTGCGATAGCCGCGGTACTGTCCGCGCACCAGATCGTCCGCGGTCAGCGGACGCATGGCGTGGAAGACTTTCGTCTTTTCCGCCTGGACGGCACCGTAGTCCTGGGACGCCGGTGCCTCCATCGCCAGCAGCGCCACGATCTGCATGAGATGGTTCTGTATCACATCGCGCAGGCAACCGGCGCCGTCGTAGAACGCGCCGCGTCCCTTCACGCCAAACTGCTCGGCCAGCGTGATCTCCACGCTGGCCACCTGGTTGCGGTTCCAGATCGGCTCGAGGAACGAGTTGGCGAAACGGAAGTACAGGATGTTCATGATCGCTTCCTTGCCCAGGAAGTGATCGATGCGGAAGATGGCATCGTCCGGGAATACCGAGCGCAGGATGGTGTTGAGCTCCTGGGCGGACTCCAGATCGTGGCCGAAGGGTTTCTCCACCACCACCCGCGCGTTCTTCGCGCAACTTGACTGCTGCAGCCCCTCGACCACGGTGCCAAACAGGCTGGGCGGGATCGCCAGGTAGTGCAGCGGGCGCCTGGCCTTGCCCAGCGCGGTCTTCAGTTTCACGAAGGTATCCAGCTCGGCGTAATCGCCATCGACGTACTGCAGGCGCGCAGCCAGCTTGTCGAATACGGTCTTGTCGAACTTCTCGCCCTGCTCCCTGGCCGCCTGCTTCACGCTGTCGCGGGCGCGCTTGCGCAGCTCCTTCACACTCCAGCCCGAATGCGCCACGCCGATGATCGGCACGTCAAGATCGCCATCCCGCGTCATGGCCTGCAGGGCCGGGAAGATCTTCTTGTAGGCGAGGTCGCCAGTGGCGCCAAAAAATACCAGGGCATCCGAGCGGGGCAGGGCCATGGGGTGGTGTTCTCCAGTCAAGGGGGGGGAGGCCGGGGTCGTCGTTCGGCGGCGATCACCAGGAGGCGACGGCGCGCGATCACGCCGCAGCCGGCGACTTGCCCCCGCGAGCGTGCATGCAGACAGGTTAAGCCGATGCATAAGCCGGCGGCACCCAGCTTCACGCAAGCACGCTGCAGGTGGCCCGCGCGCTCTGCCAGGCCACCGGTTCAGTCGCTTTTGGTCCGCGGGACAGGTGCCCTTTGGCATCTCTGTGCCAGCGCGAATGACCTTCGCGTGGCCGACAAGCTTGCGACACGTGCAGTTGACTGTCTGCCACTCAGGGCAGCGAGTCATCGCCGCGCTTGCCACGCTTGCCCAGCTTGCGCCGGCGGTTGCTCCACCAGCGCAGCAGGCCGTAGGACAGGCGCACCTTCTCCTGTCCCACCGGCAGGTCGGCACGGGCGAAGATCCAGGATGATTTGCTGAAGGCGACCTGTTGCGAGGGATACACGCTGCGATGGCCGATGACGAGGTAGGCGGCCACGCAGGCGCCAGCCACATACAACGTCGAGTCCGCGCCAAACAACTCCACCCCCATCAGGATGGCCGCTATCGGTGCATTGGAGGCCGACGCCACCACCGCCACCAGTCCCACCGCCGCGCCGAGCGCGGGCTGCAGCCCAAGCAGGTGCGCCAGGGCGCCACCCAGCACTGCGCCAATCACGAACTGCGGAGTGACGATGCCGCCGTAGAAGCCCGATCCCAGCGTGATCGCCACCAGCAGCGCCTTCCACAGAAAGCCCAGGTAGGGCACCGGCTCCCCGCCCAGCGCACGCTCCATCACGGGCAGGCTGAGACCCAGGTAATCCGTCGGCACCACCAGGATCAGCAAGGCCAGCACCACCGCACCCAGCACCGGCAGCAGCGGCGGCCACAGCGCAAGGCGCCGCTGCACGTTTGCAAACGCACGCTTGATCGTCTGCAACAGTTCCACGAACACCCACGCCGCCGCGCCGCACAGGATGCCGATCAGCACGGTCTTCAGGAACAACAGCTCGGTGAACTCGCTGACGAAGACGATGTGATAGACCGGATACGGCACCCCCAGGTACTTGCTGACCTGAAACGCGGTGACACCCGCGACGATGCCCGGGAACAGGAAATCATGGCGGATACGACCGATGGCCAGCATCTCCACGCCATAGATCGCCCCGGCGATCGGCGTGCCGAACACGCTGGCGAAACCGGCACTCACGCCGCACGCCAGCAGCCGCTTGCGTAACTCCTTGTTGAGGTGCAGCGTGCGGCCGATGCCCGCCGCCAGGCTTGCGCCAATATGCGAGCACGGCCCCTCCTTGCCGGCCGAACCGCCGCAACCCAGGGTGATCAACGCCGCCAGTGGCTTGATCCACAGCGTGCGAAATGGCATTTTCCCCTGCTGCTCGTTTACCGCGACAATCGGTGAATCAGAGAACCCGCTGCGACTCAGGCGATAGCCGTAATGCAGCAGCAAGCCGTTCGCCAGACCACCACCCAGAAGCAGCGCCAACTGGGCCCACCAGGAAACGTCGTAGGTGTGACCCGCTGTGGCAAAAAGCGCGCGCAGAAAAATCGTGCAACCAACCCCGACCACCGCGCCGGTGAACGTCGACAGCACCAGCCACTGCAGCACGGTCGCCAGCATCACGAGCGGTTCGGCGAGGCGTGAGCGTGGCATGGTGGCTATCGATCCGGGTGACTGGCGAACAGGGCATTGTAGCCCTGTCTTTTCTTGCCCACCGGGTACGGCCGTGCCACTCCGGTTTCAAGCGAACCCCCTTCGATCCGGCACGCAGGTCGGTCAGCTCTTGCTCAAATCACCCCGGGCAACAGCGCGATGCGCGCGGGCTCATCCGGAAATAGCCTGGACGCAGGTCAGCCTTCATGCCAACTGCTGGCAACAGGAAACTCAACAGCAGCGTCGCAGTGTCCAGCGCCTTGCCATGGACCGGCGTGTCCTTGCGCAGGTCAAAAATGTGCTCTGCAGAAATCGACCCGACGGCGTGGATGGCATCATGACGTGACAGTGCCGCCGACGTGAGCCGTGTCATGGCTCGAACGACGGGCCCGTGCGCTTCGTCAATCTGATCCTCGACGAGCGCGTGGATGACAGCGTGCATCTGCAGGTGGGTCTCCCTGGGGCTAGCTTGCCCGGAGACCTCTGGCCTTGCCTGGATCAAGTTTATCGGGAGTCGACAGGTGCACTTCGAGACGACGCTGGGCGAGCGAAGCTCTTCACGATGGCGAAACGAAAAAGTCCGCCGGAGCGGACTCGCTTGATAGATCAAAATGGGCTTTTCTACAGCTTCAATGCTGGAGTTGAGCGGCGGCGAAGTCGTCCGTCCCGCACGAGTGGTCGGGCTTCACTGCGCATGCGCTTGCTGAACATGCTCGTTGAAGCCCTGCCTTGCCTCGTCCGTAAACGCGGATAACTCGCTCTCTGCCACTGTGACAATGGAAACTCCATTGCGCTCCGCTTGCGCTGGGAAAGCAGCGTCGAACTGTCCGACGGGCACGAATAGCGTTGAAGGGAATTGGCGCTTGTGAGCCCATGCAGTCTTGAAGAGCCGTTTGACCTCCAGTTCAGAAGGTTCGCGGTGTTGAGCGGGCGCCATGGTAGTGGCGAGGATAAAGCAACTTGCTGCATCCATGAGGCAGACTGCGTTGAACGAGCCATCTCGCTCTGTGTTGATCGGTGCGTCGTTGAGCCGAAAGACCAGCCACGCATCGTTGACGTTGAATTGGTTTGGATCCAGCACGAATGATCTCCGTGAAGCCTGACGCTTGAGCCACGCGGCGCGCGCTGCGCGCGTCCGCCGGGACTAGGTGTCAGATCGCGGCAGCCGCGAGCGCGACGCCGCCGATGGCAAAGAGTACCAACCACGACAAATGTTTGCCGCGCGTAATGAAAAGAGGCAGCAGACCAGAGGCGACGAACGTGCAGCCAAGTATCTGAGCCGCGCCGGATGATGTGAGGCTGCCTTGGGCGAGCTGCACGAGTAAACCTGCGAAGCCCCACCACGCAAACGTCGTGAGGTGCCAGGCGAAACGCAATGTGCGCGTTGTGAATTGAGCTGCCGAAAAGTTGCGGAAGATTCTCCCTGCGAAACAGCCGAACAAGAATGTACCTCTCACCAAGCCATGAATGAGCTCCGCCCAGTGCAATGGCGAGAAATGCAGCCACGTAGAGCAGTGGTGACATAGCCATCCAACGCTTGAAATCAGCGGCGCCGGTACGGCGCGCGCTCCATTGATTTGCTACGCATCACCTGCGATGCGCAGCCTATCCACCTGCCGGTGGCTCCCAGAGCTCAACCTTGTTGCCCTCGGGGTCCATCACCCAGCCGAACTTCCCGTACTCGGATTCCTCAGTCTTGGGCAATACATTGCATCGTTCGGCGCGAAGCGCCGCAAGTAGTGTTTCAAGGTTGGCGACACGATAGTTCACCATGAATGCGGAGTCGCTCGGCGCAAAGTTCTTTCCATTTCCAATCATCCAGGCCGTTGTTCCGGTTGTTGGCTTGCCTGAGCCATCTACCCAGCGAAATGATGTGCCACCCCAAGCCTGAACATCGATGCCAAGGTGCTTCTTGTACCAGTCCCGAAGTGCACCGGGATCCTTTGCCTTGATGAAGATTCCACCAATACCCGTGACGCGGGTCATGCGTTCATTCCCCACGCCAGTGGTTGGATCGTCCGTCGAGTGTGGAATTGCTGATTGCCCAAGAGCCACGAATGGAAGTACGACAAGGGCAAAAGTACTGGCGAGCAGTCTGAAATGCATGGAAGACCTCCAGATGATCCGTATAGCCTGACGTGATGCCTGACGCTTGAGTTCAGCGGCCGCCGAAAGCGGTCCGCTGGAACGCCGGGTTAGGGACTTGGCTTGGTTTGAACATCTGGCACTTTGACGCCCTCAAAGTATTGCGCTGTCTCGCTAGAGACCGATTCCATGACAGTTTTGACTACTTTCTGCAGGGCTTCTTGTAAGACCTTCAAGCCTTCTTCATCTGTAGGGGCGGCTCTTGCTTCAGCAGTTTGCAGCTCCCACTGTGACAGCGCAAACTGTAGGGAAAGCTGGGTTTGGGTATAGCCTTGCCATCCGCGTTGCCAGTTAAAGAATGAATTGGCCGCAGCAACCAAGGCGATGACCCACGCCAATACTGATGCAATTTGCGCCCGATGCTGCTCAGCGGACATCTCTGTGAAGAATGGGAGGCTTATGCTGAGAAAGAGTAGAAGAAAACCACTGGTCCGAAACGCCAGGCGCCTACTTGGCGCACGCTTCTTGTAGTACTCGATGTACCAAAGAATACTGCCTTGAACCGCCTCGTCCTTAAAGAACGTTTGCTCCTTCACGGCTCCCAAAAACAGTTCAGTCTTCGGTAACATGAACGACATGGTGCACTAGCTCCTAACGAGGTTGTAGAAAAAGTCCTTGGTCAAGAAATCTTCCGATTTTCGGGGGTACTTCGACCCTTCCCAAGGTATTGCGCGTCGATTCTAGCGCCTCCTGCGAGGTCGATTTCTGGCTGCGTCGTGATCAAGTTGGAAAACCGACTTTTTCTACAACCTTAACGCTTGAGTTGAGCGGCGGCGTAGCCGTCCGCCTCGAACGAGTAAAAAGAGACTTCCTCCCCTATCGGCCTCGAGGGCCATGATGGTGATGCTGGTCAACCGTCACTCGAAGAGGAAGTCTCCATGAACACTATAACCATCGGCGTGGATTTGGCGAAGAGCGTGTTTTCGGTGTGTGAGATGGACGCATCCGGGCACGTGCTGCGGCGGCTGGATCTCAAGCGCGATTCCTTTGCGGTATGGCTGGCCCAGCGGCCTGCCGGGACGGTGGTGGCGATGGAGGCCTGCAGCGGGTCCCACTACTGGGCGCGGCGTTGCCAGGAATACGGGTTGCAACCGCGGATCATCGCCGCGCAGTTCGTCACACCGTTCCGCAAGGCCC
This sequence comes from Rhodanobacter sp., assembly GCA_039922695.1. Lineage (GTDB taxonomy): Bacteria > Pseudomonadota > Gammaproteobacteria > Xanthomonadales > Rhodanobacteraceae > Rhodanobacter. The sequence continues at coordinate 15,665 of JBDTEG010000042.1, forward strand.
GCAAAACCAAGAACGACCGCGCTGATGCCGAGGCCATCGCTACAGCAGCCCGCCAGGGCAACATGCGCTTTGTACCGGTGAAGTCCGTCGATCAGCAGGTGCGGTTGTCGTGGCATCGGGTGCGCGAGGGTTACAAGACCGAGTCGCTGGCGATCGGCCATCGGATCCGCGGTCTGCTGGCCGAGTTCGGGGTAACAGTCGCGAAGAGCGATGTGGCCTTGCGTCAGTTGTTGGGTGATCTGGATGCGCACGGTGGCTTGCCGGCCGAGTTGAAAGAGCTGCTGGGTGATTTGACCGCTCACTGGACGCCATTGCGCACGGCCCTCGACGCGTGCGATGCACGCATCGACGCCCACGCGCGAGATGACGAGCGGTGTGTTCGGCTTCGCGCGATCATCGGCATCGGGCCGATCACCGCTGACGCGGTGGTGGCGACGGTCGGCAATGCA
>JBDTEG010000043.1:0-10133 GCA_039922695.1 Rhodanobacter sp.
GATTCATGTAGTAGTCGTACAGATGCCAGTGCAGCGACGGCCAGGCGTTGTTGAGCATCCAGTAGACGACGCCGGTCGAGGGGTTGGCCGCGTCCATGTGCGCGCTGAACGCCTCGAACTGCGCGCGCGTGTTGTCGTAGTTGTCGAGCTGGGCCTTGGCGACGTAGTCGGCCAGACTTTTCGGTGCGCCGTAGCGTTTGGCCAGCGCGATGCTGAAGGGCGCGATACTCGCGAACGTCGACCAGTCGGCGGAGGCGTGGTACTGGCGCACCTGCGGATATTTCCACAGCGCCTCCTGCTCCAGCGGCGACAGCATGCGGGTGATGTCTTCCAGCCGCGGAATGTCGGCGCCCGCGCTGGTTTCAGAATTGAAACCGAAGGCGCCGCCCAGCTGACTTGCATACCAGTACGACGGCGACACCCAGGCGTAGGGCCCGGTCATCTTCATGCCGGAAGGGCCGGTCTCGGCGGTGGACTGGGCAACCGCGGCCGCGATGATCGGCGCGGTCCAGTCCTGCGCCTTCAAGGTGTCGACGTACATTTTCGAGAGCGCCGGCGTCGGCGCGTTGTCGCTGCCGATCAGGAAGCCGATCACCGACGGATGATTGCGCAGCAGCCGTGCTTCGCTGGCCATGGAGTCTTGCGCCACTTTCAGGTCGGCGGCATCCCACGGCGCACCGCCGGTCTTGGCCGCCGATTCCCACTTGTCGCAGCATTCCCAGCCTGCCAGCACCATGATGCCGTCGCGATCGGCGAGTTCGTAGAAGCGTGCATTCTCCAGCTTGCCTTCGCTGCGGATGGTGTTGAGCCCGAGGTTGCGCACATAGCTGAACTCGGCTTCCATCCGCGCGGGGTCGTCGCGCAGGAACATGTCCGGCGCCCAGCCGCCACCGCGAATCAGCACCGGCTTGCCGTTGATGACGAAGTGGCGATAGCCCTGTGAAGTCAGCCTGGACGTGACGCTGCGTATGCCGAACGATGCGCCGGCCTTGTCGGAGGTCGCGCCATCGATGGTGGCGGCTATGTGCAACGCATGCAGCGGTTGTGCACCCATGCCGGCGGGCCACCAGACTTTCGGGTGGCCGAGCTGGAAACCAGGATCGGTCTTCGGCGTGAAAGCGACGGTCTGCGTTTCGCCCGCGGCGAGATGGATCGTCCGCTGCAGCGAAACCCCGGCCACCTCGCCGATGATCGTTGCCTCGCGCGACACCTTGTCGAGGTTGCGTGCCTCCACTTTTACCGTCAGTGCGGCGCGCGCGAGATCGGGCAGCGACAGCGTCGACATCACGTGCGCAAAGCGCAGCTGGATCGGCCCGGTCTGCACGATGTCCACGCCGCGCCACGGACCCATATTGTTGTCCGGCGGGGTCGGGTTCCAGTCGACCCAGCCGATCGACAGGCTTCTGCGCGGGTCGGCCGGATGCACGCGCAAAGCGAGGATGTTGGTTCCCGCATGCACCCACGGCGTCACGTCGAGCTCGTGCACGGGATAGGCGCCGGCGACGGTGGCCTGGTCCGCGACCAGGTGCCCGTTCACCCACACGTCGGCGCTCGTGATCATGCCGTTCGTGCGCAGCAGCGTGTGCAGTCCTCCGTGCGCCCCTTCGCTGAGGGAGAACTCAGTGCGATACCACCAGGCGTTCACGAAAAGGCTGCCGCTGGCATCGGGCGCCTGTACCGCGCGCAGGTTGTCGCTGTAGAACACGTCTTTGTACGTGCCGTTTTCCAGTAGTCCCGCCATCACCGTGGCGCGGCCGCTCACGGGATACCAGCCGCGGGTGGGGAATCCTGCAGTGGAAATCTCGGCGCCGCCTTCCTGTGCCTTGTCGCTGGACTGGATTTGCCAAGTCGTTACGGCCGTCGTGGAGCCGGCGCCGCCGTCCACGCGCGTGGGCGCGAAGGCTCCGCTGCGCGTGGGCGGCATGGCCGCCGAGGCGGCCAGCGCGAACATCGACAGGAATACGGAAGTGACCAGGATGCGCATGCGTCAGTCCTTCTCAAGATAGGCTTCGCGGATTTCCACGGGTGCGAACGGCCAGGAGCGATTCACCCTGGCCCAGATCGCAAACACCACCAGCCCGGCGACGATCCAGATGCCGGACAGGATCAGCGACAGCGTGGACGCCGAGACGTAGACGTAGATCCAGCCCACCAGCGCGATCACGCACGGCACCGGGTACAACCATTGCCGGTACGGCCGGTGCAACTCCGGCTGGCGCTTGCGCAGCACCACCAGCGCGGCGATCTGCGCGATGAACTGCACGATTATGGTCGCGGCCAGCAGCATGTTGATGACTTCGGCCAGGTCGAAGAACGTGCCGATGGCCGTGATCACACCCATCGTGAGCAAGGCCACGTGCGGAAACCCGTGCCTGGCGTGCAGCTTGCCGAACACCGACAGGAACACCTTTTCGTGCGCCGCCTGGAACGGCACGCGCGAGCCGCCGAGCAAGCCGGCGAACACCGAGGCGAACGCCGTCACGATGATGAGGATGGTCATGACCGCGGCCGCCGTGTGGCCCCAGCTGTGCTCCACCACCAGCGACGCCACCGATTTGGACTGCGCGATCTCCTGCCAGGGCGCCACGCCGAGCACGCTGATGTTGAGAATGAGGTAGACGAACATCATCGCGACCACCGAGATGATGATGGAGCCGGGCATGGTCCGGCCCGGGTCGCGCAATTCATCGCCCATGTAGGCGGTGGTGAAGTAGCCGAGGTAATCGTAGATGCCGATGATCAGGCCCGCGCCGAGGCCCACGAAGAACTTTCCGCCGAACATGCCTTGCGGATAGGTGAAGGCGTAGACCGGATGAAAATCCGAGAAGCCAGCCGCCGAGACCCCGATGACCGAAAGCAGCATGATCACCCACAGCGCAATGGTGATCACGCGGATGGATTCGATCTTTCGGTACAGCAGCAAGGTGACCAGGGCGGTCGCCACGAGGCTGATCAGATGCACCTCCCACCAGCTCAGGTGCGGAAAGAAGAACCCCAGGTACTCGACCATGCCAATGATGCCGGTGGACATCAGCAAGGGGATTGTCAACAACACCGTCCAGATGAACAGGAACGGCATCAGCTTGCCGCTGCGGTACTGGAACGCTTCGCGGAGATAGACGTAGCTTCCGCCGGAGCCGGGCATGGCCGCACCCAGCTCCGCCCAGACCATTCCGTCGGCCACCGCGAGGATGGCACCGACGATCCAGCCGATCACGGCCTGCGGCCCGCCCATGGTGGCGACCATGATCGGGATGGTGATGAACGGTCCGATGCCGCACATCTGGGTCATGTTGATCGCGGTGCCGGTGAACAGGCCGATGGAGCGATGGAAGTGGCTGCCGCGCGTGGGGGGTCCGGTTTGATCCTGCATGTCAGCCTTCGTCGTGTGACGTGGTCGGGGCGGATGGGAAAAGATGGGGGAGCCTGGCCCGCTTGCCGGACGCCGCGGCACGTGTCATGCGTCGACCCATGGTGCCTTCGAAGCATTTCCAGGAACGCGGCGCTCACCCGGAAACCTGTCGCGCGTATCGCACGCGACAGGCTTCGAAGCCCTCTCCGTCACCACTGGCCGCGGATGCCGACCATGAACATCCGTTCGGAGAAGTTCGAATGGGCCGGCTGATCGGGCCACACCAGATAGTAGCGTTGGTACTCGTTGGTGAGGTTGGTGCCATCCACGAACACCTCGGCGGACTTCGCGATCTTGTACGAGACGGACGCATCGAGATACTTCTGCGGCGCTTCGTACATCTCCAGGCCGGTGATCCCGCCCACATCCTCCGACACCGCACGCCGGGAACGGTAGTTGTACGCGAGGCGGGCCTGGAAGCGATCGTCCTGGTACCACAGGATGAAGTTGCCGGACTTGGTCGAATTGTCCTGGAACGGGATCTTGTGGCCGGCCAAGTCGGTGGCTCCGGAGTCGCTCGGCGCGTAGGTCGCGTTGATCTCCATGCCGGTCTTGGACAGGATGCCGGGCAGGAAGGTGAACCCCTGGCGGTAGTCGAACTCCGCGCCGTGGATGCTGTTGCCGGTGCCCTGGATGGGCTCGGTGATCGTGACGCAATGATTGCGCACGACGCCGTCCTCGTCCGGCAGCGTGCAGTCGATGACGCTGCCGCTCTTGATGAAGCTCTGCACGTTGATGCGGAACAGCGCCAGGCTGATCATGCTGGTGGGGTTGATGTAGTACTCGAGCGAGGCGTTGTAGTTCTTGGAGCGCCACGGGTCGAGGTTGGGGTTGCCGTTCGAGTTGCCTGCCGCCACGCGGAACAGTGGGCCCTGCGGGGTTTCCACCAGCGAATAGTTCAGCTCCAGGCCACCGCCCCACGTGCTGAGGTCGAGCGGCATCATGTTCTTGGAGAAGCCAAGACGGAACTTCAGGCTGTCGGTGAGATCCAGCGCGAAGTTCGCGGCCGGCAGGTAGTCCTTGTAGCTGCGTTGCGTGACCTGCGCGCCGATATCGTCCGGTTCCGTGCCGTACGCGCCCGGATCGCCGCTCAGGCGCTGGGTGACCCCCAGATTGGTGCGGATCACGCGCAAGCCGACGTTGCCGCTGTAAGGCATGCTGCCCATGCTGCCGTCGAAATCGGCCTGCACGTAGGCTGAGGTTTCCTTGATGCCCACGGCCCAGGTGGTTCCCGGCTCGCCTTGCCGTATCGTGTCGGGATAGAGCGATTTCCAGTACGCCTCGGGGTTGTCCATGGCGCGGGGATCAATCGCCCAGAAGGTGATGCCGGACCCGAGCAGGTTGCTGTACTGCTTCCAGTTGTCGGCCAGGGGTCCGGGCGTGTTCGGGATCTGCAGCGCCGATATCGGGCCGGCGCGGAAATAGCCCTGTTCGTTGCCGGCGGTGCACGAACCGCTGTTCAGGACCACGTCGGCGCCGACGTAACGCACCAGGCAACCGTTCGGGTCGCTCGCGCCCATGCCGGCATAGACGGGGGTCACCAGCGTGTACCCGATGTTGTCCGCATGGCGGACGCTGTTGCGCACGCCGAAATCGAGTTTGATACCGGTTCCGAAATCGTAGTGCCCGTCGAGGCGAAGCACGTTGAGGGCGACCTTGCGGTCGTAGTCGCCGGCCGATTCCAGCGTTTTCATCGTCCATCCGTTCGGATCGGCGAACTGGCTGGACATTGACGCCGGCATGCTGACCGTCAGGTAGCGGCCACCCAGGTTGGCAATGACCGGCACCGTGTTCTGGGGCATGCCGTTGGCGTTGAACACGCGGTTGCCGCCGAGCTGGTCGGGGAAGATGTAGGTGCCGGGCGGCACGGCATCGTCGGGCACGCCGTCGTTCAGCACGTTGCCCCACAGTCCGCCGTCGGAATTGGATATGTTGATGTCGGTCTCGACGTTCGACTGGCTCGCCGTGTCGTGGATGCCACGCACGCTCGCCGTAAACGGGCCGCCATTGTCGAAATCCATCTGGGCATTGAAGTTCTTCGCGGTGGATTCCTTGCGCGTGATCTGCGAGAACGATTCCACGTCGCCCGGCCACTTTTCGTAGACCTGGGTGGTGTAGATGTGCGTGCCGTCCCAACCCGGCTCCGGCGTGCCGTACGAACCCAGCGCGGGACGACCCGTGTCGCGCGACTGCAGCGGCACGTAGGTCGCCCCCTGCCAGTTGGTGGAGTTGAACTGGATGCCGACAGTGCGATCGAACTGGTCCTGGTGCGCGTAGAAATAATCGCTCGTGAAGGTGAACCCGCTGCCCAGGTCCATCTGGAACGAGGCGCTGCCCGATTTGCGTTTGCGCTGGGTGGTGATGTCGTACAGGCTGATGTCCTGGCTGCCCAGGAACACGCCATTGGATTTGCCGTCGCCGTTGACGTCGACGCTGCCATCCGGGTTCTGCACGATCTGGGACGGAATCGGCGCACCATTCCACGGCGTGAGGAAGCCGTTGTAGCCACCCGCGCTGGCCGCGTTTTCGCCGTTCAGGACCGCGCCGTACTGGTCGAGGCCCTCGTTGGAATTGGTCCGCGTGGTGTCCGAATAGTCGGCTGACACCAGCAATCCCCAGTGCCCGTCGCGGTTGTACGAGATCAGGCCGCTCGCTTCAGGGCCCCACCTGCTGCTGGTATGCCCACGCTCCCCGTTGGCGGAGTAGCTGTAGGTGAAGCCACTGGGCAGGTCCCAGGGGCGATAGGTGTGCAGGTCGAGCGCGCCGCTGATGCCGCCATCGGTGGTGCTGGCGGTGGGCGACTTGATGACGTCCACGCCGTGGAAAAGCGTGGCTGGCAGCATGGTGAAGTCGGGTTGTTGCGAGTCAATCTGGTCCGCGGTAATGAACGCCTCCCCGTTCAGCATGGTGCCGACTTCCGGCAGGCCGCGCACGTCGACCGTGGTGCCCACTCCCGCATCGCGGTTGACCTGCACGCCGGTGACGCGTTGCAGCGCGTCGGTGATGGTCACGTCCGGCAGCTGGCCGATGCTCTCCGCCGTGATGCTGTCCTGGATGCTCGGCGCCTGGCGCTTCAGTTCGATCGCGCGCATCTGCGAGGCGCGCACGCCGACCACGTTGACAGTGGACAGGGTGACGGCATCCCTGGCCGCCTTGTCCGCTGCTTTCTTTGCCTCCGGCGAGGATGCGGCCGTCGTGTCCTGCGTGGGGACGGCTTGCGGCCCCGAAGCGTCCGACGACGTGACGCCGAGCGGTGCAGCCACCGCTGAGGTCGCCAGCGCGGCCAGCAAGGCCATCGATACGGCTAATGACAAAGGGTGTCTGCGATGCATGGTGGACATGGGCCTTTCCTCCTGGTTGATGCCTGCCGAGCTATGGTGTTTCACCCGCGACCAGCGCATCCGATGGTGCCCTGCTGCGGTGTTGCGATGCCGTCCCGAGGCAACCGGCCACGGCGCGGCGCCCGGGCTCCGCATGGACTGCGTACCCCGGTAGCGCTTCCTTGCCCAGGCTCAGGTCGGCAGCCCGCTTGTCGCGAACGCCGACATGCCCTGGCGAAACCTGCGCGATGCGTTTCATCCGGTCGACTGCCCCGCCAGGACACCACCGGCAACTGTCTGCGAGGACTCGTGCCGCCGCAGATACCACCTCGCGGCACCCAGCACGCCCTTGCGCCCGTGTTCCGTCACCCGGACCGGAACCCGCGACAGGAAAGCACGCACGCTGCGCCCATGCAGGAAGCGCTGCTCGAAAGCGCTGCGCCGGAGCAATGGATTCATCGAGTGCAGGAAGCCGCCCGCCAGATACACGCCTCCGGTCGGCATGAAGGTCATGGCGAGGCTTCCCGCGAAACTGCCCAGCGACCCACAAAAGATCTCCGCGGCCTCCACGGCTTGCGCATCGCTGCATGCTTCGGCCGCGGCGGTGACCGCTTCGGGGGTGGCCAGCCGCGGCGGTTCCTTCAGCAAGGCGCACAGGGTCGTATACACGGTCAGCAGGCCGGGGCCCGACACGATGCGTTCAAACGCCACATAGCCCCCCTCCGGTGCCAGCTGGGCGAGCAACTCGCGTTCGCGCATCGAATGTGGCGCGTAATCGGTCTGCCCGGCTTCCGTGGCCAGCACGTGGCCGCCGGCAGCCGCGGGCAAACGCACGGCGGCGCCAAGACCGGTGCCCGGTCCGATGACCAGGATGGGACCATCGGTGTGGATGTCCGGCCCGCAAAGAAGGTGGGTGCCGCTGTCCGGGCTGCCGTCTAGAGCGTATCCAAGCGCCTCCAGGTCATTGAGGACGGCAACATCGTCGAAGCCAAGCGCCTGACGCAGTTGCGCCAGGTGAATCGGCCAGACCGAATTGTCGTTCAACACCTCGTCGCCCTTCAGGTGGCCGGCGCAGGCGAGCACGCAGTGCCGCACGCCGCGCGCTGCCTCGGCCTGGATGAACGATTCCACCAGCTCCGGCAATCCCCGGAAATCCGCGCACGCGAGCTTGCGATAGGCCAGCACCTGGACCTCATGGCCCGGCGAGGCCTGCACCAGCGCGACCCGCGCATAAGTGCCCCCGACGTCCGCCGCAAGAAATGGCGTCGCCGAGGCGCTTGCTGCTCGATCCCTTAGCTCGATGGCCACGTTCACTACGCCTCCCCGCGCTGAAACGGACACCAGAGTGCGAGTCATTGTCACCGGTGTCAACTTGCGACGCAGCACAAAGAAAGCGGCAACAACCAGACGGCAAACATCTGAATTTGTGGAAATATTGTAGCAATGCGCTCGGGATGTGCAGTCGAGTACGTTGCGTTACAGCATTTCGACATTCACCAACGGCCTTGCCTGTCTCGAGCCTGGAGCGGCTGCGGTGGCTGCGGTGGTTGCGGCCAGCGTGATTTCGCCGGAGTGGCGGGAGGGCGATCTCAGGAGGGCGACGCTGCCAGTGAGGGCCACATTTGCGGTGGAACCGGACCGGGTCAATTCACGACCACGCACCATTTGGCGCCCACGTCCCCGACGCCTGCACCTGATCGCGCGGCAGCTAGCGGCCGAGTGTCATCCGAAATGGGACGAGACGATCGGCAAACGCCTGTCGCGGCGCGCTCAATACTCCGCCTCGCACCAGCGCGTGCTGTCGCTGCGCAACGGCGTGACCGTACGTGGGAGATGAAACGGCCCATGTCGGGCATGGGATCACGCTCGCGGGCGGCGTGTTGCGGCAACAATGATGGCCGTGGTGCTGCGATGAGAGTCAAGTCTTCCCGCGTCTACTTCATCGAGTGCAGGCCGATCATGTTGCCCTCGGTGTCCATCACCATGGCGACGTGGCCGTACTGACCGATCGCAAACTTCGGCCGGGCCACCTGGCCGCCGCTGTCCGCCACCCGGCCGGCTTCGACCGCGCAGTCGTTGCACATGAAGTAGACGATCGTGCCGCCGACACCGGTGGGGCCGTCATCCATGCGCACCAGCGCTCCGGAGGCGCCGTGACTGTCGTCCATCGGGCCGGGAAAGGCGCACAGCTCCATGGCCGGATCCGGGCTTTCCAGGGACTCGAAACTGAAGCCGAACACCTGCGTGTAGAAGGCCTTGGCCCGCGACATGTCCTGCACATGGATCTCGAACCAACCGACCGGCTTGCTTGGCATGGTGCTTCTCCTCACGGAACGTGGATGTGCGGAAACCACGTGGCTTCCCTCTCAACGACGAACCGGAAGTACACAAATCGACATCGTTCAATCGGCAGCCACGCACCGTTCCTGCGCCCACGCCCTGAGTGTCTCAACCTGCTCGCGCATCAGCACCGACAGTGGCCGGGTTTGTCCCAGCGCGTTGATCAGCGCGGCCTGGTCCGGTGGTGCGCCATGGCTCGCCGCGTCGTACAGCGCGCTGACGATGGCCTGTTCGATCTCGGCGCCGGAAAAGCCCGCGCTGGCCTTCGCCAGTGCGCACAGGTCGAAGTTGGCAGAATCGAGCTTGCGATGCTTCAGGTGCAACGCGAAGATTTCGCCACGCACGGATTCCCGTGGCAGGTCGACGAAAAAGATTTCATCGAAGCGACCCTTGCGCAGCAGTTCGGCGGGCAGGTCGTGCACCGCGTTGGCGGTGGCCACGGTGAACACCCTGGCCCTGCGCTCGGCCATCCATGTCAGCAGGTAGCCAAGCACCCGGCGCGACGCGCCGCCATCATCGCCGCCACTGGCCAGCCCCTTCTCGATCTCGTCGATCCACAACACGCAGGGGCTGAGCAGTTCGGTACTGGCCAGTGCCTCGCGCAGGTTTTTCTCGGTCTCCCCCTGGTATTTGTTGTAGAGCGTGCCGAAATCCAGTCGCACCAGCGGCACGCCGAAGCCCCCGGCAATCGCCTTGGCGGCGAGGCTCTTGCCGCAACCCTGCACGCCCAGCAGCAGCACGCCCTTTGGCGGATCGAGCGTCGGCGTGGCTTCGGGTGAGAGAAACACCGCACGCCGACGCTGCACCCATTCGCGCACCCGGCTGACGCCGGCGATGTCGGCGAAGCTGGCGGTGGCGTATTCGTAATGCAGCAGGCCGGCGCGGTTGAGCAGGTTGAATTTGGACTGCATCAGTTCGGGCAGGTCGGCTTGGCCGAGTGCGCCGTCGTTGTAGACCAGCTTGCGCACGATGCGACGCGCGTCAGGTGCGCTCAGGCCGACCAGATTGCGCACGATGGTGCGTGCGGCGTCGTTGTCCACGGTAATCGCGCGGCCTTGTTC
>JBDTEG010000044.1:0-28965 GCA_039922695.1 Rhodanobacter sp.
GACGCCGGCAAGGGGAGCAAGTGATGGCCTGGCTGCCGACCGTGATCAAGGCGTGCTATTTCCTTGCCGCCCTGCTGTTCATCCTGGGCCTGAAACGCATGAGCTCGCCGCGCACCGCGCGCGGCGGCATCGTCTGGGCCGGCTACGGCATGCTGGTGGCCGTGCTGGCCACGTTCTTCCTGCCGGACATGCACAACCTGGGGTTGATCATTGCCGCAGTAGTGATTGGCGTGGCGGCGGCCTGGTGGACCGGCAAGCGGGTGGCGATGACCGCGATGCCGCAGATGGTGGCGCTGTACAACGGCATGGGTGGCGGGGCGGCGGCGGCAATCGGCGCCGTCGAGTTGATCGCATACGTGCGCAGCTTCGCCTTGTTGCATCCGGCCGGCGTGCCGGATACTTCGCCGCTGCGGCCGGAGAGCTGGGCAATCAACGCGGCCTCGCGCATCCCGGAGGGGCTGACCCTGTTGTCTCCGATCGAGCTGACACTGGCCCTGCTCGGCGTCCTGATCGGTGCGGTGAGCTTTTCCGGCTCGATGATCGCGTTCGCCAAGCTGCAGGGCTGGATGGACAAGCGTTTCGTGTTTCCCGGCCAGCGCGCGGTAAACCTGCTGTTGCTGGCCGCGGCGATCGTGGTCGGCATCCTGCTCGCCACCGGCTACGCCAGCGCGGGTCTGCTCGTGGCGTTCTTCGTCCTGGCGCTGCTGTTCGGCCTGATGATGACCTTGCCGATCGGCGGCGCCGACATGCCGGTGGTGATCTCGCTGTACAACGCGTTCACCGGGCTGGCAGTGGCGTTCGAGGGCTTCGTGCTGGGCAACGAGGCGATGATCATCGCCGGCATGGTGGTTGGTGCGGCGGGTACCTTGCTGACCCAGTTGATGGCCAAGGCGATGAACCGTTCGATCGGCAACGTGCTGTTCGGCAGCTTTGGCGCCGCCGGCAGCGAGGCGCAAGCGATCGAGGGCGCGCAGAAGCCGGTCGATGCCGCGGACGCTGCGGTAATGATGGCTTACGCCGAGCGCGTGGTGATCGTGCCCGGCTACGGCATGGCGGTGGCACAGGCCCAGCACAAGGTTTGGGAGTTCGCCCAGTTGCTGATCAAGCGTGGGGTGAAGGTCAAATTCGCGATCCATCCGGTCGCCGGGCGCATGCCGGGTCACATGAACGTGTTGCTGGCAGAAGCCGGCGTGCCGTACGACCTGATCGCGGACATGGAAGACATCAACCCGGAATTCGCCAGCACCGACGTGGCTCTGGTGATCGGCGCCAACGACGTGGTCAACCCGGCAGCCAAGACCGATCCGGCCTCGCCGATCTACGGCATGCCGATCCTCGACGTGGTCAATGCGAAGCACGTGATCGTGATCAAGCGCGGCAAGGGCACCGGTTTCGCCGGTATCGAGAATGCGCTGTTCTACGCCGACAACACCCGCATGCTTTACGGCGACGGCCAGGCTGCCGTCGGCGAATTGGTGAGTGAGGTGAAGACCGTCGATGGTTGACGCCTGCGCGTCTTGGTGCGGACGCAGAGCGGGCAGCGCCCGCCGGTTGTTCGCTCGCGCAGCGCCCGAAGCGGCGCGACGGTGCCCGCCCTGCGTAGCCGCGGCTCAGAGCCGATGTTTGCGCCGGCCGTACGCAATCCACGCGGCCAACAACATCGCCAGCACCGTCCAGGCGATATCCGCTGGCGACAGAGCCATGCGCGCCAGCTGCCACAACATGCCGAACCCCGCGGTCCGCAGCGCGTCGATGATGCCCAGGCCCATGTTGCCGGCGATCCTCACGCCGGCGATCAGCATGTTCACGTAAATGGCCGCCAGCGCCGTCGCGCCAGCTGCCAGCAGCATGGCGCCGGTGCCGGGGCGGTGTACGCAGCCGCGGACGGTCCAGGCCAGCAACGCCCCGATCGGCACCGCCAGCCACGGCAGCGGATGGCGCAGGTACAAAGCCAGCACCATCCACACGGCGCCCGCCGCGAGTCCAAGCATGACGGCGCTGAATGACGCAAACAGGAACAGCAGGACGCTGCGTACGCTCATCGGCGGCGACACCGCACACGGGAGAAAGACATCGGCTTGTCCGTCGGCAAAGCGCGCATCATAACGTGCGCTGGTGCGCCCGCCGGCACGATCAATCCTTGAGTCCAACGGCGTCGACCTGATCTGGAGCAAGCGCCTGCGCTTCGCGGGCGGCATAATGGGCACTTCGGTACGGCGCGCTGTCGTGCCCGCAGATACGGGATTGGCGTTGGCATGAGTGGTTTCAGTCTGAGCAGCGAACCTGTCACCCTGGTGCGTGATTGCAATGCCGTGATGGTGCCGCAGGGTGACGTGGTGACCCTGCCGGCCGGCCAGATCGGCTACATCACCCAGGCACTGGGCGGCAGCTTCACGGTCTACGTGGAAGGCAACCTGTTCCGCGTGGCCGGTGACGATGCCGACGCGCTGGGCAAGGAGCGTCCGGCGGCGATCGAAGTGCCGGCCAACGCGACGGATGCCGACGTGGAGAAGTTGGCGTGGGACCAGTTGCGCACCGTGTTCGACCCGGAGATACCGGTCAACGTGGTCGAGCTGGGCCTGGTCTACGACCTCAGCCTGGAGCACGCCGAGTCCGGCGAGCGCAAGGTTTACGTCAAGCTCACCCTGACGGCTCCCGGTTGCGGCATGGGCGACATCCTGGTCGATGATGCGCGGACCAAGCTGGAGATGATTCCCACCATCACCGAGGCCGAAGTGGACCTGGTGTTCGATCCGCCCTGGAACCATACGATGATGTCGGATGAGGCAAAGCTGGAAACCGGGATGCTGTAGGAGCGCACCATGGCGCGAATGCCCCTCCCTATGACGCCGTGAAGAGCCTCGCGAGAACGCCGCGAGGAGCGTTCGCGCACGAAGTGCGCTCCTCGAAGTCGATTTAACCAGCGACTTCCTCAAAGCGGTTCGCGTCGCGGTTCTTGCGCACTTTGGCCGGATCCCACACGCGGCCGTTCATGGTGATATAGACGCCATCGGGCAGGGTCTGCACGGCGGCCACGGCACAACCGATGTTGAATACGGCATCCGAACCCTGGAAGCGCGCCGGGTTCAGCGCGCCGGTCAACACGATGACCTTGCCCTTGATGCTGGCCAGTTCCCGCGCGGTATCGACCATGCTGTCCGTGCCGTGGGTCACCAGCACGTGACGGTGCGGTTGTGCCTCGATCGTGGAGCGCACCAGCGCACGATCCTCCGGGCCCATGTACAGGCTGTCCTTGCGCAGGATCGGGATCACGTCGAACTGGAATGCCACGCCGAGATGGCCGAGGATCTCGCCGATCTGGGGCGCGCCGATCTTGTAATCCGACTTGTCGTCGAAATAGATCTTGTCGATGGTGCCGCCCGTGGTGACGATGGTCAGATGCTGCATGTCGGAGGCCGTTGGGGGAATGCGTTCATTTTAGCTCGTGCGGCGTGCCCTGCAGGAGCGCACCCTGTGCGCGAAACGCTTGCGAACCCCCAAGCTCCAACATCGAACCTCGCACTCCGGCGCAAAAGCATCGCGCACACGGTGCGCTCCTACACGAAAGGTCGTCAGCCCAGCAGCAACAAGGTGTTGTCGGCGTCAGGGCTGACCAGCCGGTCCAGGCCGTGGCCCACGAAGCGTTGCAGGGCGGCGGCAGGACGTCGATCGCCATGGCTGCCTGACCACGTGGCTTGTCGTGCCAGCAGGGCGGCGGCGGCGCAACGCGCGAGCGTGAAGGCCAGGCCGCGCGCACCTGCCTCCATCAGGTCGCGTTCGCTCGCGTATTGCTCCAGCCAGCGTGCAGCGACCCCCAGGGTCTGCTTGATGGTGCTTCCTGCATGCATGTCGTCGTTGCCTTCAAGCCAGTGGATGACGGTGCCGCGCAGTGCGCCAAGGCTGTCACCGGCCAGTGCACGCAGACTGTCCAGTGAAAGCACGTTGGTCGTGCCTTCCCAGATTGCGTACACCTGCGCGTCGCGCAGCAGTTGAGGCAGACCGGTGTCTTCGATGTAGCCGGCACCGCCAAAGCACTCGAGCGCTTCGGAACAGATCTTCACCGCCACTTTTCCCGTCCACAACTTGGCCAGCGGAGTAAGCAGGCGCAACACGGCCGCTTCGTCAGGCGAGGCTTCGCCTTGCTCGACGCGGCCGAGCAGGTGCGCCACCTCGAAGGCCAGCGCGAACGCGGCCTCGAACTGGGCCTGCATGTCGGCCAGGGTTTGCGCGTGCAACGGTTGTCCGGACAACGGACGGCCAAATGCCCGTCGGCGTGTCGCAAAGTCTCGCGCCAGGCTGATCGACCGCGCCATGCTGGCCACCGCGCAGATCGCGTTCCAGCTGCGGGTGACATTGAGCATCGGCGCTACCTGGCGCACGCCATGGGCAAGCTCGCCCAGCGGCCAGGCGGGCAGGCCGTCGAGACGGATCTCGGCGGTGGGCAGCTCCTGTGTGCCGAGCTTGTCCTTGAGCCGGTCGATGACGAGTTCCGGCTTGCGCTGCTCGCCGTCCATCGTCTCGACGTAGAACAACGCCAGTGCGCCTGTGCCGGTGCCGGCGCCTTCCGGCCGTGCCAGTGCCAGGGCGGCCTCGCCGACCACGGCCGAGCTGAACCACTTGCGGCCATGCAGTCGCCATTGGCCGCTGGCGTCCTGTCGCGCCACGGTTTCCGTGTTGCCCACGTCGGAGCCGCCGGTGGTCTCGGTCATCCACTGGCCGCTGAGCCAGAAGCTCGACGCGTCGCGACTCAGGAAATGCGGCAGCACGCGCTGGATCAGCTCGGCGTTGCCGGAGGCCTTGAGCGCCGTGGCCGCGCCGTCGGTCATCGCCAGTGGGCAGGTGTAGAACTCGCTTGCCAGGTGGTACAGGTAGACGCGGGCGAACTCCTCCAGGCGCGCGTGGCCGTGCTCGGCATGACCCGCGGCGAGGATCGCATGGCGGGTGGTGAGGCCTGCGCCTTCCCGCCAGGCCGTGGTCAGCTCGATTCGGTCGACTCGCTGTCCCCATGCCCCCCATCGGGTCAGCACCGGCTTGCTGCGCGTGGTGACATTCGAGCGTTGCCATGCCATCAGCGCGTAGTCGCCCAGCGCATCGAGATCGGCGTCAAGCGCCGCACGTCGCTCGGCCGGAAGCACACGATCGAGCAGGCTCAGCAGCAGTCGGTCGCTGCGGTAGGGGTGGGCCAATTGGGGCGGATCCTGCAGAAAGGCCATGGCGTTCTCCGTCACATTCGTGAGGCGAGGAGTATAGGCATGCCCACAGCTGGCGGTCGTGCTGGCATCATCGAACCCCGTTGCACGAACAGGCAGGATCATGCGTTTTTCCGAAGCGATGCAGACCGTCAGCCGACGTGGCGAGCATTGGCAAGCCACGGTCAGCGACGACTGGCTGCAGGGGCGCAGCGCCTTCGGTGGCCTGCAAGCGGCGCTGGCCTTGCGCGCGATGCGCGAACTGGTGCCGCCGGAGATGCCGCTGCGCACGCTGCAGGTCACCTTCCTGGCGCCCGTGCCCGCCGGCACCGTCGCGATCCGCGCCGCCTGCCTGCGCCGGGGCCGCAGCGCGATTCACCTCGAAGCCGGTCTCTACGCTGGAGAGCAGCTGCTGTGCCGGCTGCTCGGCGTCTTCGGCAGCGCGCGCCGGTCGGTGCTGGATTTCCAACCCGGACAGCCGACGGTCGGAGCCAGTGCAGCGAAAGAACTGTGCTACGTCGACGGTCTGATGCCTGCCTTTACCCAGCACTTCCGCGCGCGCTGGCTGCATGGCGACCTGCCGTTCAGCGGCGGCACACGGCGCGAATCTGTGCTGCAACTCTCGCTGCATGACGACGGCCAGCCGGACGAAACCCATGTACTGGCGTTCACCGACTTCATCCCGCCGATCGCGCTGGGCATGTTCAGTCAAGCCACACCCGGCAGCTCGCTGAGCTGGATGGTCGAGTTGCTGCGCGACCGCTACGACGACCTCGGCATGGACAACTGGCGCGTCGACGCCGAGCTGCTCGCCGCACGCGGCGGCTACACCAGCCAGGACGTGATGTTGTGGGGCCCGAGTGGCGAGCCCGTGGCGCTGAGTCGGCAGAGCATGGTGGTGTTCGGGTGAGCGCTTGCAGAAATGAAGCGTTGGGCCGCGAGCCGATACAAGCACCGTCTTTTTACGTGATCAACCAGCCGATCAACACCACACAAGCATGACAGTCCATCCACATGATCTAGCAGGTCACACCACTCTCGACAACGTGTTCTGGCACGCCTTGTCCGGTGCGCAGGCGAACTTCGCCATGGGCGCGGGCGGGGCACGCAGGTATGCGCCAGGCTTCTCGCCGATTCTCGGCTTTGCCGATCCGCTGCAGCCGGACTTCGACGCCCTGCAATCGTGTTGCGCATCCGGGGAGTCGTTTTATACCGATGGTTGGTCCGGGCCGGCGCCGGCGGGTTGGCGCATCGAGCACGAATCGACCATGTTCAAGATGCTGTGGGCTGGTGAGCTGCCGGCGGTCGACGCTGCGCCGGAGGCGTTGCCCCTGGGGCCTGCGCATGTCGTGCAGGCGCTGGAACTGGCCGCGTTGACCCGGCCCGGGCCGTTCGGCCCGCGCACGCTCGAACTGGGCGAGTATTTCGGCATGTTCGATGGGGCTCAACTGCTCGCCATGGCGGGGGAGCGGGCTTTTGCCGGCAACCTGCGCGAGGTCAGCGGCATCTGCACCCTTCCGCAGGCGCAGGGGCGTGGACTGGCCCGCAGGCTCACGGCCGGGCTGATCCGGCGTCAGCTGCTGCGCGGGGAAACACCGTTCCTGCATGTGATGCGAAGCAACGAGGGCGCTCGGACGCTGTATCGGCGCATGGGTTTTGTGGAGGTTCGCGAATCGGCGGTGCGAGTGGTCCGGCGCGAGTGACGCGAAGTCCGTGACGCATGTTTCCGCTGATCAGGGCGGCGCCGCTGGACGCCGTTTTACTCCCGCGCCCAGCACGCCGATCAAGCCGACCGTCAGGACAATCTCCGTCAACGCCAGCGCGCGTTCGCCGGGCGAACTCCATGCTTCGGCCACGCCGTGGCAGAAGTAGAACAAACTGAGGATGCCGACCCACAGCAACGCGCGACGGACGTCGCCGATGGCGAACAGCGGCAACAGCAGCGGTACCACGGTGAGCGCGAGCACGACCCCCGATGACACCTGTTGCGGCGGGAAAAGCCAGCCGTGCCAGAGCAGTTGCAGCAGCAAAAGCAACGCCCATGCGAGCAGGCCAAGGCGATAGACCGGCAGGATTGGCGTGTGCGTTGCACTGATCATGGCGTGCTTGCCAGTCGCCGGGTGACGTCGGCAAGGCGTCGGCCCAGTGCACGAGCCAGTTCGCGCTCATGCTCGCTGATCGGGTTGTCGCCTTTGGCGCCGGAAACGTGGCTGGCACCGTAAGGCGTGCCGCCGCCCAGGGTGCTGGTCAGCGCCGGCTCGGTGTACGGCACGCCGAGCAGCAGCATGCCGTGATGCAGCAGTGGCAGGGCCATCGAGAGCAGGGTGGATTCCTGGCCCCCGTGCATTGTGCTGGTGCAGGTGAACAGGGCCGCCGGCTTGCCGGCCAGGGTCCCGCTGGCCCATTCCGCGCCAGTCGAGTCGAGGAAATACTTCAGCGGTGCCGCCATGTTGCCAAAGCGGGTCGGGCTGCCCATCGCCAAGCCGGCACACTCGGACAGGTCTCGCGAAGTCGCATACGGCGCTCCATCCGCAGGCTCCGGCGGCTGCGCCACTTCGGTCACCGGTGCCACCGGAGGCACCTGGCGCAGACGTGCGCGCATGCCCTCCACCTCCTCGATGCCGCGCGCAATCAAGCGCGCAAGCTGGGCGGTGTGGCCATTGCGGCTGTAGTACAGCACCAGCACTTCATGCTGCATCCGGTCTTGATTCATGCGGCCTTCACTCATGTGGCATCGACTCTTGCGATTGAGGCTTTCACGGGCAATACGCTAGTGTAGCGTTCGATATTGGTCGCGGCCTGCTGCCGCTGACAGAGGATGCCGATGGCACGCCGATTCGATCCCGATCGTCTGCGCTACTTTCGCCGCTTCGTGTGGCAGCGCTTCATCGATGACAAGTGCTTCGAGACGGCCGGTGCATTGTCCTACACCACGCTGGTGTCGCTGGTGCCGCTCACCGTGGCGGTATT
Organism: Rhodanobacter sp.; assembly: GCA_039922695.1. GTDB lineage: Bacteria > Pseudomonadota > Gammaproteobacteria > Xanthomonadales > Rhodanobacteraceae > Rhodanobacter. The sequence goes on from JBDTEG010000044.1 coordinate 8,160, forward strand.
GGCCATGTTCGCCGTGTTTCCCGTGTTCGCGGGAGCACGCGACACCTTGATCAATTTCGTGTTTGTCAATTTCGTCCCTTCGGCGGGCGTCAAGGTGCAGGAAGCTCTGCAGAGTTTCGCCGACAACGCGAAGAGCCTGACCGGCATCAGCATCCTGGTGATGTTGTTCAGTGCGTTGTCGATGATGATCAGCATCGAGGATCGACTGAACCGTATCTGGCGCGTGCACCAGGCGCGTCGCTGGGGTTCGCGACTGCTGCTGTACTGGGCGGCACTGACGTTGGGGCCGATCCTGGTGGGCGGTGGCATCGCGGCCACCTCGTATGTCACCGCCATGCCATTCCTCAGCGTGGCTTCGGACCGGATCCACACCCTCGGCAACAGCCTGCTGGCGACCCTGCCGTTTCTGGTGACGCTTTGTACCCTGTGGCTGATGTATGCGGCGATCCCCAATACCCGCGTGTCGCGCCGTGATGCGACGATCGGCGCGTTGCTGGGCGCGGTGTTGTTCGAGATCGCACGCTGGGGCTTTGCGCAATTCGTGGGCCACGCGAACAACTACCAGCAGATCTACGGCAAGCTGGCGATCATTCCGATTTTCCTGTTGTGGATCTACCTGTCGTGGGTGATCGTCATCCTGGCCGCCTCGATCGCGGCCTCGCTATCGGCCTACGAGTACCAGCCGCCGTCCGAAACGCTGCCCGCCGGCGCCGAATTTCTGGGCCTGCTGGTGGTGCTGCGCTTTTTCGTGGATGCCCAGCGCCATGGCGAGAGCGTCGATGTGGCCGAGGTGCAGCTGCACGCGCCCTATTTGAGCGTGGGCGCCATCAGCAGTTACCTCGAGGACATGCAACTGGCGGACCTGATCCAGCGCGGCGAATCCGGTGGCTGGCTGCTGAGTCGCAGTCTGGACAGCACCGATCTGCTGCGTCTGTATCGCTGCACCCACCACCGGCTGCCGTTGCATCCAGTCGAGGAGGCTGCTGCGCTGGGTATCGAACTCCCGCCGGAATTGCTGGTGCTGCTGGAGGAGCTGGCGACCACGTTGCAGGCGAAGCTGGGTACTCGACTGGACCAGATCTATCCCCCTGCTGCCAATCTGGCGGCTGATGCCAAGGAACTTCCCGCATGAGCTTGTTTCCATCCCTCGTCGCGGTCGCCGCGACACTCGCGTTGGTGTTCGCTGCGCCGAGCAAGGCAGCGATGCCGAGCCAGCCGAGCTTGCAGGTGACCACGCTGAAGGGCGAAAACTTCGACCTGGCCGCGCAACGCGGGCACTGGGTGATCGTCAATTACTGGGCAACCTGGTGTGTGCCTTGCATCAAGGAAATGCCGGATATCTCGCATTTTGTCGCCACCCACAAGAACGTCCGCGCCATCGGGCTGGCCTTCGAGGACAGCGATCCGGCCGACATCAAGGCCTTCCTTGCCAAGCACCCGGTGGTCTATCCGATCGCCCAGGTCACCCTGGACAAGCCGCTCAAGGACTTCGACGAGCCACGCGGCTTGCCCACCACCTATCTGATCGATCCGGGTGGCAAGGTCGTGCAGCAGCGGGTCGGGCCGGTGACGGAGTCCCTGCTGAAGCAGTGGATCGGAGCGGATTGATGCCGACCGCTCGATTCATAGTCAGTGGACGCGTGCACGGGGTGTTCTTTCGCGCCAGCGCACGCCAGCAGGCACTTGGCCTGGGCCTGACCGGCCACGCGATGAACCTCGATGATGGGCGCGTGGAGGTACTGGCCAGCGGCACGGTGGAAGCCCTTCAGACGCTGGAGCAATGGTTGCAGCATGGGCCGCCCGCGGCCTCTGTAGAGCAGGTGTTCCGCGAGAACATGGCCGAGCAGGATCTGTTCGGTTTCATCACTGGCTGAGGCCCATCACGGGAGGCTCAGGCGCTCCCCAGCGCCTGCAACTGGTCGGCCCGGTGTTCGCGGGTCAGGGCGCCGATCAATTCGCCCAGGTCACCCTGCATCGTCTCGGGAAGGCGGTACAGGGTGAGGTTGATGCGGTGATCGGTGATCCGGCCTTGTGGGTAGTTGTAGGTGCGGATGCGCTGGCTGCGGTCGCCGGAGCCAACCTGGAGCCGGCGTTCCTGTGCCTGCGCGGCGGCCTGCTTGCCCTGTGCCTCGTCGAGCAGACGCGCCTTCAGCAGGCTCATCGCGCGAGCGCGGTTCTTGTGCTGGCTGCGTTCTTCCTGGCATTCGACCACGGTACCGGATGGCAGGTGGGTGATGCGGATCGCCGAGTCGGTCTTGTTGACGTGCTGGCCTCCCGCACCAGAGGCGCGGAACGTGTCGACCTTGAGGTCGGCCGGGTTGATCTCGATGTCGTTGATCTCGTCCAGCTCGGGCAGGATTGCCACGGTGGCGGCCGAGGTATGGATGCGACCTTGCGACTCGGTTTCCGGCACCCGCTGCACACGGTGCGTCCCGGATTCGAACTTCAGCTGCGAATAGGCACCGTTGCCCTCGATGCGCGCCACGATTTCCTTGTAGCCACCGTGTTCGCCGGCGTGTTCGCTGAGCACTTCGACGTGCCAGCGACGGCTTTCCGCATAGCGCAGGTACATGCGAAACAGGTCGCCTGCAAATAGCGCCGCCTCGTCCCCACCCGTGCCGGCGCGCACTTCCAGGTACAGGTTGGCCTCGTCGCGCGGATCGGTCGGCAGCAGCAGCAGCTGCAGTTCGCCATCGAGTTCGCGCAGTCGCTGTTCCAGTCGCGCCACATCGTCGATGGCCATCTCGCGCAGTTCGGGATCCCCGAGCATGGCGCGTGATTCAGCCAGTTCGTGCTCGGCCTGGTCGTGTTCACGCAGCGAGACGGCTATGGGTTCGAGTTGGGCATATTCCTGCGACAACTCGCGAAAACGCGTGTTGTCGGCCAGCACGTCGGGTTGCGAAAGCAGCAGGCCGATCTCCTGGTGGCGCTCGGCCAGGGCCTCAAGCTTGCGACGAATGGATGGGGTCATGGGCGATGCTTGGGTGTCTTTGCAGGAGCGCAGCGTGTGCGCGATGGCGAATCTTGCGTTGTTGCTGGCTGGGTCGCGCACAGGGTGCGCACCTACAAGGTGTCGTCGTGTTCCTCGTCCAGACCGTACAGACGCCCGGCGGCGTGCAGCAAGTCCAGGTCGCCGCTGAGCGCGGCCTCGCGCAGGCGCGCGCTGGGGTGATGCAACAGTTTGTTGGTAAGCGTGTTGGCGAGGAAGGCCAGCGCCTCCTCCGGTGACTTGCCGTGCGCAATCATGGCGCGGGCCTTGGCCAGAACTTCATCGCGGTAAGTCTCCGCGTGCTGGCGCATGTCCAGTGCCGGATTCTTCACCGTCAAGGCGCGGCGCCAGGCCATGTAGCGGTCGACCTGCAGGTCGATGATGGCATCGGCATCGCGGGCCGCGGCCTCGCGCGAGCGGCGGTTGTTGTCGATCACCTGGCGCAGGTCGTCGATGCCGTAGAGGTAGACGTCGGGCAGGTAGCGCACACTCTCCTCGATATCGCGCGGCACCGCGATGTCGACCAGAAACATCGGTTTGCGGCGACGAGCCGCGATCGCCGCCTCGACCATGCCGCGGGTGACGATCGGCTGGCGCCCGGCGGTCGACGAGATCACGATGTCCGCCTCCGCCAGGTGTTGCGGCAGGTCGGCCAGAGCGATGGCGTAACCACCGTAGCGAGCAGCCAGCTCCTGAGCGCTTTCCAGCGTGCGGTTGGCCACGATCAATCGGCGCGTATGCTTCTCGGCCAGATGCCGCGCGGCCAGCTCGATGGTGTCGCCGGCGCCGATCAGCAGCACGCAGGCCTGTTCCAGGTCGGTGAAGACCTGTTCGGCCAGACGCACGGCGGTGAACGCCACCGACACCGTATGCGCGCCGATGCGCGTGTCCGTGCGCACGCGCTTGGCCACCGCGAAGGTGTGTTGCAGCAGGCGATCCATCGGTGCCTTGAGGGCGTGCGCCTGGCGTGCCTGCTGGTAGGCGCTCTTGACCTGGCCCAGGATCTGCGACTCGCCCAGCACCATCGAATCCAGCCCGGTGGCCACGCGAAACATGTGGCGCACAGCGTCCTGTTCCTCGTGCCGGTACAGGAACTCATCCAGCTTGCCCGGAGTCAGATGGTGGTGACGGTTCAACCAGATCCGCGGAATATCATCCGCGCCGTCCGCCACGCCGACGTAGAGTTCGGTACGGTTGCAGGTGGAGAGGATCATCGCTTCCTCGACCCCCGGCTCGCGGGCCAGCTCGAGCAAGGCGATGCCTGCGGCATCCTCGTCGAACGCCACCTGTTCGCGCAGGCTGACTGGCGCGGTGAGGTGATTTAATCCGAGGGCAATCAGCGGCATGACGGTAGGAACATCTCGGCGGTAAACATCCGTCGTAGGCTAAGCTTGACGGTGTACCGTCCCGAAACGTTCCGGGGCGGCGGGAGGCATGTGGATGGAGGGTAGTGTGCGCAGCGCAGCAGGCAAGTTCAAGCAACTGCGGCATTTTACGGCACTGGCAGCCTTGCTGTCGGGCGTGGCGGCTTGCGCCGTCGCACCATCGCGCGATGCAGCCGTGAGCGTGGCCACGACGCAGCCGCTGGCCCGGATGGTGGTAGCCACGCCGGATGCCGAGCACGACTTGCTGGCGCAGCTGCTTGCCGGTGAAATGGCGATTGGTCGCACCGACCTGACAGCCGCCTCCGCCCATTATGACAAGGCGATGGCGTTGAGTCTGGACCCGAAGGTGGCAGAACGAGCTGCCGGATTGGCGATTGCCGTGCACGACGACGCTGCGGCCGTGCGTGCGCTGGATCGCTGGCAGGCGCTTGGCGCCACACCGGCCCAGATGGCCCAGGTTCGAGCCGAACTGGCGCTGGATCGAGGCGACACGGCCGAGGCGACGCGCCAATTGGCACTGCTCACCGGCAGCGGTGACAAGGATGCATGGCGGCAGTTCGGTCGCGTGCTGGTCGGGGCGCGTGACCAGGCCCAGGCAGCGCGTCTGCTGCAGGCACTGGCTACTCCCGATCGCTTGCCCAGCGATCCGCAGGCGTGGCTGGCGATGAGCGAGATGGGTGACAAGCTGGGCCGCCACGCCTATGCGATCCATGTTGCCGAGGCCGCGGTGCAACGCTTCCACAGCGCGGAGACCTACGCCTGGGCGGCCCAGATGAAGTTCAAGGATGGCGATCGAAAGGGTGCGCAGGCGCTGCTGCAGAAGGCGTTGGCGAAGGCGCCGGAAAACACGCGTTTGCGGGTGGCCTACGCCAGCATGCTCAGTGAGTCGGGCGACGATGCGGCTGCCTCGCGGCTGCTTGCGCATGGCGCCCAGGATTCCGACACTTACGCACTGCGCGCTGCCCTGGCTGCGCGACACTCGGACATGAAGGCAGCGGCGACGCTCTATCACGAGTTGCAGAAGACGGCACCCGACGTGCGGGTGCATAACAGCTACCTGCTGGGTCAGCTGGCCGAGATGCAGCAACGCAACGACGAGGCGCTGGACTGGTACGGGCAGGTCGCAGACGACGATCCGCATGCCTTCGACGCCGACCTGCGCACAGCCCTGATCCTGCATGCGCAGGGCAAGCGCGCCGAGGCGCACCGGCTGCTGGGTCAGCTGCAAATCGACTCGCTCGACCAGCCGGCGGAACTGCGCCAGGCCTGGCAGGCCGATGCGGAGCTGTATCTGCGCGAAAAGAATTACGCCAAGGCCGAAACCGCGTTCAGTCGTGCCTTGCAGGTCATGCCCGACGACCCCGGACTGCTCTACGGGCGTGGTCTGACCTACGCCGAGGCTGGCCAGATCGACCGCGCCGTAAAGGATTTCCAGCACCTGCTGAAGATCAAGCCCGGTGACATCGATGCCAGCAACGCACTGGGTTACACCCTGGCCGACGCTGACCGTGACCTGCCCGAGGCGAAGAAATTGTTGCAGGCCGCCCGGGCCGCCAAGCCGCACGATCCCGCGATCGCCGATTCCTGGGGCTGGCTGCAGTACCGGCTTGGCCATCTGGAGCTGGCCGCGCAAACCTTGAAGAGCGCATGGCTGGCGCGCAAGGACGCCGACGTCGGCGTGCACCTTGGCGAGGTCCTGTGGAAGCAGGGCCATCGACAGGACGCGCAGCAAATTTTCGGTGAAGTACGCAAGCTCGACCCGCACAACGTCAGCCTGCAGGACGCCCTCAAGCGGCTTCATCCATGAGGCGCTGGCAAGGCTTTCTCGTCGTTTCGTCGTTGTTGATGCTTGCCGCGTGCGTCCCGCGGCAGGCGGTGCGGGTGAGGGGCGACGCAGGCTTGTTCAAGGCGCAACTCGCGCGTGAGCAGCAGCTGGCCCATGCTGATCATTGGTCGCTGCAGGGACGGCTGGGAATTTCCAACGGCAAGGACGGCGGCAGCGGCAGCTTCGGCTGGAAGCAGGACGGCGACCACTATGAATTCACGCTGCGCGGTCCAGCCATCAGTGGCATGAACTTCCGGCTCAGCGGAGGCGCCGACGGCGCCGTGCTGGAGGGGCTGAACCACGGTCCGATGCGTGGGCCGGACGCCGAAGCGTTGATGCGCAAGGCGCTCGGCTGGGTAGTGCCGTTGCGAGACCTGCGCGCCTGGGTGCTCGGGATACGTGCAGACAGTGGCCCTGCGGAGTTGAGCTTTGGTGCAAACCGGCTGCCATCGCTGCTGCAGCAGGATGGCTGGTCGGTCGACTATCGTGGCTGGGACGAAAGTCGCCAGCCGCCGCTGCCCACCAAGGTGTTTGCCGCCAAGCCCCCGTACAAGGTGCGCCTGTCGATCGAATCCTGGCAGTTTCAATAGGCGGGTCCGATCGGGTTAGCCTTTGCCCCCCGCTGGCGCGGCCACCGTGAGGAATCCGCAGTCATCATGCCCATCCAGATCGAACGCGCCCGACCCGGTCAAGTCGATGCCTTGTGCGCCATCGAGCGCAAGGCCGTGCAGCTTTTTCGCGGTCATCCCGCGTGGTCATGCTATGTCGCCGTGTCGATGCCGCCGGATCAGTTGCGGCAGGCGATCGACCGCGGCCTGGTGTGGGTGGCACACCTTGGGCCTGGTGAGGACGGGTCGGGCGAGCCGGTCGGGTTCATCTGGCTGGACGCAGAGTTCGGTGGCGATGCCATTGGCGTCGCGGAGATCGACGTGTTGCCGGCGCATGGCCAGCGCGGCATCGGCGCCGCCCTGCTCGAGCACGCCTGCGCGTGGGCGCAGGCGTCGGGCTACCGGCGCGTGGATCTGGGGACCCTGGGCGACGTGCCATGGAACGCCCCGTTCTACGCGCGACATGGCTTTGTCAGTATCAACAAGGACGATCCCGCGTTTGCCCATGCGCGACAACGTGATCGTGAGCATGGCTTTCCCGACCAGCTGCGTGTGTTCATGAGCCGCGCCCTGGTGTTGCCGACACGTGGCGAGTGGACTGTCTGGCCGGCGCCGGCCAAGCTGAACCTGTTCTTGCGCATCACCGGGCGCAGGGAGGACGGTTATCACGAACTGCAGACCGTGTTCCGCCTGCTGGACTGGGGTGACGAGATTCGCCTGCGCGTGCGCGAGGACAGTGATGTGCGGCGGTCGGGGGGGGCGAGCGGCGTGCTGGAGCGCGACGATCTGGTCGTGCGCGCGGCCCGGCTGCTGCAGCAGCACACGGGCTGCGCGGACGGCGCGGATATCGATGTCGCCAAGCGCATTCCGATGGGCGGTGGCCTGGGCGGTGGCAGTTCCGATGCGGCCACCGTGCTGGTGGCGCTCAACCACTTGTGGCGCCTCGATCTGGGCGAGGACGCCCTGGCCGGGCTGGGCCGCCAGCTCGGCGCAGACGTGCCCGTGTTCGTGCGCGGGCGCTCGGCTTGGGCCGAGGGGGTTGGCGAGCAGCTCAGCCCGATGCGCCTGCCTCCACGACATTATGTCGTGCTCGACCCGCAGGAATCGGTGCCGACCCCGGTACTCTTTCAAGCGCCTGAATTGACACGAAATGCGCCGCAGGCGACAATTTCATCCTTTGGTTCGGGCGAAACAACCGAGAACGCGTTCCAGCCGGTGGTGCGTGCGCGGTACCCACGAGTGGCCGAGGCACTGGATTGGCTGGGTCGTTTCGGCGAGGCGCGGCTCTCCGGAAGCGGCGGCTGCGTGTTTCTGGAGCTGCGATCGCTGGCGCGGGCGCATGCGCTGGCGGATCTTTGTCCGGCGGAGTTCAAGGCGTACGTGGCCAGTGGCATGGATGTTTCACCCTTGCACGATGCGCTGGAGCGACAGCGTGGCAGGTGACTGATACAGGTAGCACCGAACACACAAAATACTGGGGCGTCGCCAAGTCCGGTTAAGGCACGGGATTTTGATTCCCGCATACGCAGGTTCGAATCCTGCCGCCCCAGCCACCCATTTCAGCTGGCTGAGTTTTCTTGAGGTAGCACTTGTGGACACGTCCACCCCAATGATGCTGTTTACCGGTAACGCCCATCGGGCCCTGGCCGAGGATGTCGGCCACCGCCTGGGCGTGCCGCTGGGCAAGGCATTGGTGGGGACCTTCAGCGATGGCGAAGTGCAGATTGAAATCGAGGAGAATGTCCGCCAGCAGGAAGTGTTCGTGATCCAGCCGACGGGCGCGCCCGGCGCGGTCAACCTGTTCGAGCTGCTGGCGTTGACCGACGCACTCAAGCGCGCCTCGGCGGCCAGCGTCACTGCCGTGATTCCGTACTTCGGCTATGCCCGGCAGGATCGCCGGCCGCGCTCGGCGCGGGTACCCATCACCGCCAAGCTGGCCGCCAGCATGATCGGTGCCGCGGGGGTTGATCGGGTACTGACCGTCGACCTTCATGCGGACCAGATCCAGGGCTTCTTCGATATTCCCGTCGACAACGTGTATGCCTCGCCGGTGCTGCTGGCCGACATCTGGCGCAGCTACAGCATGGAAGACCTGATCGTGGTCAGTCCCGACGTGGGCGGCGTGGTGCGGGCACGCGCCATCGCCAAGCGACTGGATGACGCCGAGCTGGCAATCATCGACAAACGCCGCCCGCGCGCCAACGTGTCCACGGTGATGAACATCATCGGTGATGTCGAAGGCAAGACCTGTGTGATGGTCGACGACATCGTCGATACCGCCGGTACCTTGTGCGCGGCCGCCGCAGCGCTGAAAGAGCGTGGCGCCCGCAAGGTGGTCGCCTACTGCGTGCATCCGGTGTTGTCGGGTGCGGCGATCAGCAATATCGAGGGCTCCCAGCTCGACCAGCTGGTGGTCACCAACACCCTGCCGCTGCGCGCCGAGGTACAGGCCTGCGCCAGGATTCGCCAGCTCTCGGTCGCCGAGTTGCTGGCGGAAACCATTCGCCGCATCGCTTTTGGCGAGTCGGTTAGCTCGTTGTACGTGGATTGAAATCGGGGAACGGGGAACAGGGATCAGGGAACAAAAGCCGGTTTGTGTCAGGCTGCATGTTCCCCGTTCCCCGTTCCCTGTTCCCAATCCCGGCTCTCCTGGTCGCGGGAGAGTCACCCCTCCGTTGCAAGGCGGAACAACTCCAAGGTAGTAAACGAAATGACCCAGACTCATGAAATCAAGGCGCAAAGCCGCAAGGACGAGGGGAAAGGTGCGAGCCGCCGCCTGCGTCGGGCGAGCTTCGTGCCGGCCGTCGTGTACGGCGCGGGCACGGCCCCGGAAAGCATCCAGATCGAGCACAACACCATCCTGCTCGCTTCCAAGAACGAATCGTTCTTCTCCTCCATCATCGACCTGAACGTCGATGGCGCGGTGCAGAAGGTGCTGGTGCGTGATTGGCAGAAGCATCCGTTCAAGCAGTTGATGATGCACATGGACTTCCTGCGCATCAACGAGAAGGAAGCGATCCGCGTCAGCGTGCCACTGCACTTCCTGAACAAGGAAAAGTCGGCAGCGGCAAAGACTTCCGGCGTGGTGGTGTCGCACAACCTTACCGAAGTCGAGATCTCGTGCCTGCCGAAGGATCTGCCCGGGTTCATCGACGTGGATCTGGCTGACCTGAAACCGGGCGACATCATCCATTTGTCGGAACTGAAATTGCCGCCGAACGTCGAGATCGTGGCGATGCACGCAGGCGAAGCCCACGATGTTCCGGTGGTCACGGCCAACACCGTGCAGGAAGAAGTCGAAGAAGCTCCGGTGGAAGACGAGGCAGCCCCGGCGGCCGTTGCCGCGGCGCCAGCCGCTGCTGCGCCGGCCAAGAAAGACGACAAGAAGTAAGCCGCGCCGGCCCGCGTCCCCGGTGGATGCGGGCCGTCACTGCTGCTTGTCCACATGGCTGGTTTGCGACTTATCGTCGGACTGGGCAATCCCGGTGCCGAATACCTCCGAACCCGGCACAACGCCGGGTTCTGGCTAGTTGACGCCCTCGCCAGCGGGCAGGGCGAACGCTTCACCTTCGATGGCAAGTTGCATGGCGAAAGCTGTCGCGTGCACCTCGGTGGTGAATCGGTGTGGCTGCTGAAGCCGGCCACATTCATGAACAAGAGCGGCATCGCCGTGGTTTCTGCGCTGCGCTATTACAAGATCGAGTCCGAACAGTGCCTGGTGGCGCATGATGACCTGGACCTGCCTGCGGGTACGGTGCGCCTGAAGTTCGACGGCGGCCACGGTGGCCAGAACGGCTTGCGCGACATCATGGGCCACCTCGGGCACGGCAAGTTCTACCGGATGCGCGTAGGCATCGGCCATCCCGGCCATCGCGATCAAGTCACCCCTTGGGTACTGGGGCGGGCCTCGGCGCAGGACGAGAGTGCCATGATCGACGGGATCGGTCGCGCACTGGACGTGCTGCCGCTGGTGGTGGACGGCCAGTTCGAGCAGGCGATGCACAAATTACATACAACAGCGGTAACGGGGAACGGGGAACAGGGGACGTAAGCGTGTTCCGTTCCCGTTCCCGTTTCCCCGTTCCACGTTCCCCGTTCCCCGGAGTCCTGCCATGGGCATCAAATGCGGCATCGTCGGTCTGCCCAATGTTGGCAAATCCACCCTGTTCAATGCGCTCACCAAGGCCGGCATCGCGGCGGCAAACTTTCCGTTCTGCACGATCGAACCGAACGTCGGCGTGGTGCCGGTGCCGGATTCGCGCCTGAACGCGCTGGCGGCCATCGTCAATCCGCAGAAGGTGATTCCCACCGCCGTGGAATTCGTCGACATCGCCGGTCTGGTCGCGGGTGCATCGAAGGGGGAGGGCCTGGGCAACAAATTCCTGTCGCATATCCGTGAAGTCGATGCGATCGCCCACGTGGTGCGCTGCTTCGAGGGCGACGTGATCCATGTCGCCGGCAAGGTTGATCCGGTTGCCGACATCGAGACGATCGATACCGAGCTGGCGCTGGCTGACCTGGAATCGGTCGACAAGGCGCTGAACCGCGCCGAGCGTGCAGCCAAGGCCAACGACAAGGAGGCGCTGGCGAAGAAGCCGGTGCTGCAGAAGCTTGCCGCCGGTCTCAACGAAGGCAGGTCGGCGCGCAGCCTCGGCCTGGACGAAGAGGAGCGTGCGCTGGTGCGCGACCTGTTCCTGCTCACCCTGAAGCCGCTGATGTATATCGCCAACGTGGCCGATGACGGCTTCGAAAACAACCCGTTTCTGGATGCGGTGCGCGAGCGCGCGGTGAGCGAAGGCGCCGAGGTGGTGCCGGTGTGTGCGTCGATCGAGGAAGAGATGGCGCAGCTGGAAGACGCCGACCGGGACGAATTCCTGAAGGACATGGGCCTGGACGAGCCGGGTCTGAACCGGGTGATCCGTGCCGGTTACAAGTTGCTCGACCTGCAGACCTATTTCACCGCCGGCGTGAAGGAAGTGCGCGCGTGGCAGCTGAAACGTGGCGCCACCGCACCGCAGGCGGCCGGCGTGATCCACACCGACTTCGAACGTGGATTCATTCGTGCCGAGACGGTGGGTTACGACGACTTCATCCAGTACAAAGGCGAAGCCGGCGCCGCAGCGGCAGGCCGGTTGCGCAAGGAAGGCAAGGACTACATCGTCAAGGATGGCGACGTGCTGCACTTCCTGTTCAATGTCTGAGTCCTTGCCAGCACCGCTTGCGGGCTGTCGTCATTCATTTCCGCCGAAGCGATAGTTCAACTCGGCGAAGAAGGACCGCCCGACCGGGCTGAACCAGCGGCTGGCGTAGTACGGATAGATGGTCCACGTATCGTCCTTGCCGGGCCTGGTGTCGAACAGGTTGTCGACCGTGAAGGTGGCTGCGAGGTGCGTGTTGAACTGGTAGTTGAACGTTGCGTTGTACATGAAGGTCGGGCCGAGGCGTTGCGTGCCGTCGTAGTTGGGCAGGCCGCCCAGTCGCGCGCCGTACAGCGAGGCGGTGAACTTGTGCAGGTTCCAGCTCACCGAGTAATTGGCCTTGCTGCGCGGGATCACGTAGTAGTAGAGATCGGTCAATTGATTGTCGACCGGCGAATCGGCGGATAGCTGAATCGTGTGTTTTGCCACGTAGGTGGTGCCGAGGCTGAACAGGAAATTGCCGAACCGATCGGTGTTCAGCCGGTAATGCGAATTGAAATCGATGCCCGAGGTGTGGTCCTGCGCCGCGTTGATGGGCAGGACCAACACCGAGGTGATGCCTTCCGGGTTGAACGAGGCAGTGGCCGGATTGCGCACGACCTGGCTCAGGACCTGCTGGCAAAGCGCGGAATTGATGTCGACCGGGCTGCCATTGATGGTCTGCCCGAGCCGGCAGTCGGCTTCCTCGCGCAGGATGGTATCGCTGTCCTGGTACTCGACTTCGTTCTTCAGCTTGATGTTGTAGTAGTCCGCGCTGATGTCCAGCTCGGGGGTCGGCGAGTACACGAATCCGTAGGTGAACGACTTGCTCGTCTCGTCCTTGAGCGAGGTGCTGCCGTGGCTGCGGCCGTTGTAGCTGACATCCCCGTTATCGCAGTTGTAGGCAAAGTCAGGTCCGGTGTCGGGTTCGTCGCGGCGGCACAGGTAGTAATCGGTGCCGCCGGAACTCGACCCGCTGATTCCTGCATACAGGTATGACAGGTCGGGCGCACGAAAGCCGGTACCCAGTGATCCACGCAGCAGCAGACTCTGGATCGGGCGGTATTCAAGCCCGAGCGAGTAGGTGAACTTGCCGGCCGAGGTGGAGCTGTAGCTGTAACTGTCATAGCGCCCGGCGCTGGTCAGGGTCAGCTGGGAAAACACCGGCACGCTGAACTCGACGCCGAGACCGGAATGGCTGCGTGAACCCACCGCATCGGTATTGTGCAGCCCATAGTAGGTGCCATCCAGCGATAGCGGGTCAGCCTTCAGTCCGAAATACTGGTTGCCGTATTCGGCGACTCCGGCGAAGCCCACCGGGCCGGCGGGCAGCTGAAACAGCTCGGTATTGTTGGTGGTGAACGAGAAGTTCTCGGAACGGCTGTTGTCGTGGTCAATCGAGTCCTGCGTGATGGAGCGAAACTGAGCCACGGTGAGCGGGGTATACAGGCGGCTCACCGGCGCATCGTAGATCTGGTAGCCGCTGTCCGGATCGACGCCCAGCGACGGTCCCAGGTACAGCGCCTGCGCCTTGGCGGACACCAGCGCCGGCCACTTCATCTCGAGCTGGTTTTGCGAGTGGCCGAACGTCGCCTCGTAGTTCCAGTTGCTGTCCGTGCCGAAGCTGCCCTTGATGCCGGTGTTCAACGACAGGGTATTGTTGATATTGCGGATCTTGCCGGGGCCGAAACCACCATTTTCCTCGATCGTGAAATAGCGACGCTGCCATTGCTCCACCTGGCCGGTAGCCTCGTTGTAGAAGGGGATCGGGGTGGAGTCGCCATTCAGCTGATAGCTGTTCTGCCATTGCAGCGGCGTGTTGTAGCTCTCCTGATGAGAGGTACCGGCAAGCACGTCGAGGAACAGCTCGGTGTGATCGTTCAGATGGTAGGTGGCCGAGCCGTAGAAGTTTGCCGCCCTGCGCCCGTTTTCAAGCGTGCCGTAGCCCACGTCCTTGTAGCTGCCGCAGTAGTTGCCCCATTTGCGGCGGTAGCCGTAGATGATCGAGCCTTGATCATAGGAAGACAACGCGTCGCATGTCGCCTTGCCCGGGTCGATGTAATTCTCGTCCCCGTCCATGCGCACCCAGACCTGGCTTGGATAGTTGCTCGATGGATCGACCGGATTGTCCAGGCGCGAGTCGGTGAAGCTGCGTTGGTAAGCCCATAGCGGCTGCTTGTAGCTGACCTCGAGCGCGAAGATCGAATCGAACTTGCCGCTGGAGAAGCCGCTGGCGATCTGGACGCGCTGCGACGCGCCGCCACCGTGCTGGGTGTCACCCACGCGAACATTGAGCGTGGTGCCGTCGACCTTCTTCTTCAGGATGAAGTTGATCACGCCGGAGATCGCGTCCGAACCATACACGGCCGAGGCGCTGCCGCTGAGGATCTCGACGCGCTCGATCAGCGCCAGTGGCAGGTTCGAGATATCCGTGAAGTTGCTGTTGCCGTTGTAGGACTGCGGGTAGTCGGCAATGCGCCTGCCGTTGACCAGCACCAGGGTGTGGTTGGGACCCAGACCGCGCAAGTCCACTGCCTGGGCACCCGGCGAGAAGCCGTCGGTCTGCTGATTGTTGTCCAGCGAGCCAAGGTTCTGGGTGAGCGAGCTCATCAGGGCCGGCACGTCGGAGAAACCCCGATTCTTGATTTCAGCCGCCGTGATGGCCACGACCGGTGCCGGACCCTCCAGCTGGGCGCGCGGGATGCGCGAGCCGGTGACCACCACCTCCTGCAGCCGTGTTGCAGCCTCCGAGTCGCTTGCTGGCGCAGCGCTGCCCGGAGCGCGTTGCGGCGTGGGTGTCGCCGCACCAGGGACGTCCGGGTTCCTGACGATGACCATGGCCCCGGAAGTATCACGACGGACGCTGAAACCACTGCCAGCCAAGACCTGCTTGAGGGCTTCATCCGTCGACAGCGTGCCGTGGACTCCAGCGGTGTGGCGCCCTTTCAACTGGTCGGCCTGATAGATGAACTGGGCACCGGACTGGCGCGCCAGGGTATCCAGTGCGGTGACCAGGTCACCGGCCGGGATGTCCACGCGCCTTGCGCTGTCGTCTTGCGCGCATACCAGCATGGAGGCCGAACAGCCCAGAACAAGAAGAACGGTGCGCAGCGAGCGGATCATGGACGCTTCTCCCCCGAGTGGTCGCGCGCGGCGCGCGTCCTTGGAATGGCGGGACGAACGAATCGGGTAAATCCCGCCTATGCTTCGCCGTTGCCCACTCTCAGCGGTGGTACAGGACGACGTCGCCGTGTTGATCTTCTGCGAGAATCGGAAAGCCCTGCTGCAGAAGGCGCACAAAGGCATCGGTGTTGGCCCAGCGAAAATTGCCACCCACGCGCATGGTGCCGATCGTCGCATCACCGATCACGATCTTGCGGGTGTTGTAGCGGTTGAACTCGGCGACGGCGTTGGCCAGCGGGGTATCGTGAAAGCTGAGGAACCCGTTGCGCCAGCTCAGATACTCCCTGGCCTGCAATACAGATTCGCTGCGCACCACGACTCCGGTATCGCCGGCCAGCGCAACGCTGCCGGCAGGCAGCAGGGTGGTGGGCTGGCGAGATCCGCCGGGACGGCTTTGCGGCTCCAGCCGCACGACACCCTGGATCACCACCACGCGCACCGCGTCGTCCTCGCGACGCACGGCGAAACGGGTGCCGACCGCAATCGCGCGGCGTCCGTTGGCGCTGACCACGAACGGGCGGCGTGGATCCTTGGCGACCGCGAAGAACGCCTCGCCACGCTGCAGGTCGATATGCCGCTCAGCACGCGACACAGTTACCAGGATCTGGCTGTCGCTGCTCAACGTAGCCGTTGAGCCATCGACCAGCGGCACCTCCTGTACCTCGCCAACGGCGGTGCGGTAGGACGCCTGCTCCACTGCGGTGTAGTGGCGCCAGCCCAGCGCCAGCGTCAGGACCAGGACGATCAGCGTGGCGATCGCCAGTGCGCGGACGAGCGTACGGGGCGGGGTGCGCTGCTGACTGGTGGCGTGCCGGTGCGAGTGGCTGCGAGGTGGCGTGTGGCGCGTCGCATGCGTTGGTGCGCCAACGCGGCCGGATCGCAGTGAGGCCCAACTGTGGTCGGCGGGTACGCCGTCGGTATGCAAACCGGCGCCAAGCGCCTTCAACCGGCCGCTGTGCCGCCAGGCGACATCAAGCCGGATGAAGGCCACGCGATGCGCGGTTGCCGCATCAAGCCAGGCATCCAACCGGACCTGGTCAAGTTCGGACCAATGGTCCGCATCGCGGCTGGCAAGCCACGCAGCGGCGGTGCGTTCAATCTCCCTGCTGCTGGCCATGGTCGTTCTCGTCTTCCACATCCTGCCGATCTTCTGTTCGAAGGCACGACACCGAGGTTCCGCCGTGGACATGCTCGGCGATCAAGCGCGCACCCTTGGCAACCTGTTTTTCCACCGTCTTCTCGCTGATACCCATGCGCGCAGCCACTTCCTTCTGCGGCAGGTCCTCGACCTTGCGCAGCCAGACCACTTCGCGGCAGCGGTCGGGCAGGCGGTCGAGGGCCTCGGACAGGCGTCGCAGTTCCTGGCGTGAACTGAGGCGGCGTTCCGGCGTGATCTCGTCTACCAAGACGTTCAGCGCGTCGATATCACCCACGGCCTCGATCGAAACAACGCGCCCGCGCCGCAATCGGTCGGTCATCAGGTGCCGGGCGGTGGTGAACATGAACGACTTTGGCATCGCTGGCCGCGATTTTGTCGCAGCTTCGTATACGCGCACGTAGATTTCCTGGCGCAGGTCGTGGATTTCCTCGCGTCGGAACCAGCTGCGCAGCAAATAGCGCATCAGCGCGCCTTCGTGCACGAGGATCTCGCGGGCAAACCAGCTGTTGAGGGAGTCGTCCACGACGGTGACATTAGCCGTAATCGTGGCCCGAGCGACAGCCGGCCTTTGCGTGGGGGATATGTGCTGCCGATTCGTCCCGAACTTCGGGCATGCAGGGTCAATCAGGTGTCCATTCGTGCCGCAGTCGCCCGGGGGAATCGTCCGATGAGCTTTTTCAAGGAATGTCGCGGCACATCGCAGCAGGTGTTGTGCCTGCTGCTGTGCAGTTTGTTGTTTGGCGCAAGCAACGCCAGGACCAGCGCACCGGATGCTTCGGGCGGGGGGGCTGGCTACGAGTACTACCAGATTGGCGACCCCGGCTCGGTCCGCCCTGGCAAGACGGAGCCTGGCCTGCTCCTGATGGGAGGTGGCAAGTGGCCGCGGCAGGCCTTCGCCTGGTTTGTCGCCAGGGGCGGACACGGGCATTTCGTCATCCTGCGCGCGTCCGGCGCGGACGAGTTGCAGAAAGAACTCTACGATGACGTCGGTGGTGTGACCTCGGTGCAGACCCTGGTATTCCACACTCGCTCGGCCGCCAGTGATCCGCGGGTGCTGGAGATCGTGCGTCGTGCCGATGGCATCTTCATCGCCGGGGGTGACCAGGCCAACTACGTGCGGTTCTGGAAGGGCACGCCGCTCAATGCGTTGCTCGACCAGCACGTGGCAGAAGGCAAGCCTATCGGCGGTACCAGTGCCGGACTGGCCATCCAGGGCCGCTTTGCATACGGCGCGCTGGATGGGGGCAGCATTGTGTCGGACAAGGCACTGGCTGACCCGCTGGGCAAGGCTGTCACCCTGGTCGATGGTTTCCTGCACACGCCGGACCTTCAGCACGTCATCACTGATACCCATTTCCACGCGCGGGGACGCCTCGGCCGGCTGATCGCGTTCGTGGCCCGTTTGCGCCACGAAGGCCATCCGGACGTGGTTGGACTGGGTGTGGACCAGGATGCAGCGTTGTGCGTCGACGGCCGCGGCCAGGGCCGCCTGTTCACGCTGGATAACGGCTTCGCCTGGCTGGTGCGTCCGAATGGCCTGCCGTCGCGGATCGAGGTGGGCAAGCCGCTGGACTATCGCGGCGTCCACGTGACCGGGATCGGCACGCAGAGCCGGATCGACCTGCGCAGCCTCGGCGTGCAGCATCCGGTGTTCGAGACCGTCGCCGACGTGCGCGATGGGCACCTGGATCTGCGCGGGGAGGTGCAGCCGCTGCTGGTGATTCACGCTGGCGCCGGCGTCGAGCGAGCCGAAATGACACCGCAGATCGAGGCGCAGGCGCGCGCCGCACTGGAACTGGCGCTTCGCCGCGGCTATGCCGAACTGAAGGCCGGCAAGCCGGCGCTGGATGGGGTGACTGCCGCCATCACCGTGCTCGAGGATGACCCGCTGTTCAACGCCGGCAAGGGTGCGGTATTCACGCACGATGGGAAAAACGAGCTGGATGCGTCGATCATGGACGGCTCGACCCTGGCTGCTGGTGCCGTGGCCGAGGTGCATCGGGTGCGCAATCCCGTGCTGCTGGCGCGCGCGGTGATGGAGCATTCGCCCCACGTGATGATGGTCGGCGAGGGTGCCGAGGCGTTTGCCGCTGAACAGGGCCTCAAGCTGGTTGATCCTGGGTATTTCAGCACGGAGAAGCGCTGGCAGGATTTGCAGAAAGCGCGCAAGGACGACGCGGCCGGCAAGAAGATGGGCGCGCGGCTGACGGAGCTGAAGCACTTCGGCACGGTCGGCGCGCTGGCGCGGGACAGCGAGGGCCGTCTGGCCGCAGCGACATCGACCGGCGGAATGACGGACAAGCGTTATGGGCGAGTTGGCGATACGCCGATCATTGGTGCAGGCACTTATGCCAGCGTGGCCTGCGCGGCATCCGGCACTGGCTGGGGCGAGTACTACATCCGCGTTTCAGCCGCACGCGAAATCTGTCTGCGCATGGCCATGCTGAAGGAATCGGCGCAGGAAGCCGGGCAGGCGGTCATCAACGAGGAGATCCCGCAGCTTGGCGGTGACGGCGGCGCGATCATCCTCGGTGCCGATGGCAGCGTGGCGATGCCGTTCAACACCCAGGGCATGTACCGCGGCTGGATCGGTGCCGATGGCCTGCCACACGTGGCGATCTACGGCGACGAGCCGCTCAAGCTGCCCTGAATCGCTCGGCGCGGGTATCTGAGCCTGTCTCCGGAAGGATGGGCGGACTCGGTGCGCGAGTCCGGGCATAATCAGCTATCCAGCCTGGCGCACGCGGACCCCACCCATGCCCGGACAACAACACGAAGTGACTTTTCGCTTTCTTGCCCAACCTGCCGACGTCAACTTCGGCGGCAAGGTGCACGGCGGCATGGCCATGAAATGGATCGATCAGGCCGGTTATGCCTGCGCCGTGGCTTGGAGTGGCGCTTACTGCGTCACCGCGTCCGTCAGCGGCATCCAGTTCGTGGCACCGATCCTGATTGGCGATCTGGTCACGGTCCGGGCACGGCTGATCCACACCGGCACCAGCAGCATGCATCTGACGGTGGATGTGATGGCGCGAGACCTGCGCAAGGAAGAGCAGCGCCTGGCGACACGTTGCGTGATGGTCTTCGTGGCGCTGGATGCCGCCGACGGCAAGCCAACGGCCGTGCCGGCCTGGCAGCCGCGCAACGATGAGGATTGTCGCCTGCAGGAACTGGCGCGCAGATTGATGGATCTTTCGAGGACGGTCGAAAACGAGGTGCTCACCTCGGCCACCACTTGCGGGCAAGCCGCCGTGGTCCCGCGAAGTGCGGATTCCGCCACCGCTGCTCCAGCCATCGTCATGAAGCGCTGAGCGGCAGCATGCGCTGCATCCTGCGCGACCCACCTCATGCTGCGCAGGTGCCAGAGATGCCAAGACTTCGGCCGTCGAGCAGGTGATCGGCAGCTACCGCCTGCTCGTCCGAGGCGCCGACGTGACGGTTGCGCCGTGGAGATCACTCCGGCAGCGCAGAGTGCGCATGTCGCGCAGCGGCTGGGGATGTCTTCACGCATCAGGTGTTGACAGTGGAGCGACCTGACAGCGAAAATACGCGTTCTTTGCTGGAGGAATATCCAGATGCCAAGGCACGCGGGATACCCGGCGCCATCCACCTGTCCGCTTGGGTTGTCGCGCAGCTGGATCAAAGTTGACAAAAATCTGGAGGGATACCCAAGCGCCAACGGAGGGAGACTGTAAATCTGCTGGCTTGCGCCTTCGGTGGTTCGACAAATTCGTCTGGAACGAATTTGAACAGCCCGCAGGGCTGGCCCCGAAGGGGCGAAGGGCAGGATGCCCGGAGTCATCCACCTCCCGGACGCAGGCATCACGCAACACGCAAGATTTTGAATGAGATTCTGGAGGGATACCCAAGCGGCCAACGGGGGCAGACTGTAAATCTGCTGGCTTACGCCTTCGGTGGTTCGAATCCACCTCCCTCCACCAATGTTCCACGCGACGCGAATGTGGCGCGAAAGCGACAGCTCCTCTGCAGGCGGGAGTAGTTCAATGGTAGAACATCAGTTTTCCAAACTGATTACGCGGGTTCGATTCCCGCCTTCCGCTCCAATGCGCTGCATCAGTCTGGTGGGTCGTTAGTCGACGCTTTTCTGAATTGTCCGGCAGGATGCCGGTCTGTTCCTTAGCCATCATGGAGGATGGCTGAAGTGTCCAATTGTCCAGCATGGATGCCGGTCTGATCTTTGCCATCATGGAGGGTGGCTAAAACTTTGCTCATGTAGCTCAGTCGGTAGAGCACTTCCTTGGTAAGGAAGAGGTCACAGGTTCGATTCCTGTCATGAGCACCATTCATTCGGCCGACATGGCCAGCCCGGCAACGGGAAGTTTCCTTCAATTGATTGACTCCATCGGGGTTTAGCGCGCATGGCAAAGGGTAAATTCGAACGCACCAAGCCGCACGTCAACGTCGGCACGATTGGTCACGTGGATCACGGCAAGACGACGCTGACGGCGGCGCTGACGAA
>JBDTEG010000045.1:0-12306 GCA_039922695.1 Rhodanobacter sp.
CCCGCGGCAAGATCCACATCATCAATCTGGAAAAGACCCTGCCGCTGTTCACCGACGCGATGAACTTCCTGTCGAGTCTGGCGCAGAAGCGCGGCACCATTCTTTTCGTCGGCACCAAGCGTTCGGCCCGCGAGCCGCTCGCCGAAGAGGCAGCCCGCGCCGGCATGCCGTTCGTCACCTCGCGCTGGCTCGGCGGCATGCTGACCAACTTCCGCACCGTGAAGCAGTCCGTTTCGCGCCTGAAGGAACTGGAAGCGGCCGAGTCCGATGGCAGCTTCGACAAGCTGGTCAAGCACGAAGTGCTGGCCCGCCGTCGCGAGCGCGACAAGCTGCAGGCCTCGCTGGGCGGCATCAAGGACATGAACCGCCTGCCCGACGCGCTGTTCGTGATCGACATCGGCCACGAAGACATTGCCGTGCAGGAAGCCAAGAAGCTCGGCATCCCGGTGGTCGCCGTGGTCGACACCAACTACAACCCGGACCTGGTCGACTATGCCATCCCGGGCAACGACGACGCGATCCGTGCGATCCAGTTGTATGCACGTGCGGCCGCCGACGCGATCCTTGAAGGCAAGGCCGCTGCACCGTCCGCCGCCCAGGGCGACGGCAACGACTTCGTCGAGCTTGACGAGGAAGGCAACCCGGTTGCCAAGGTCGACCGTCCGCGCCGCGACGCCGCGCCACGCAAGTCCGCGCCACGACGCGATGGCGGACGTGGCTCGCGCGATGGCGCCCCCGCCGCCAAGTAAGCGCTGCAGCGGCGGTCACTGACCGTCGCCAAGCCCTGGCTCAAGATCAACGCGTGACGGCGTTCGTTCACTGTCGCGCCTTCCAAAGCATTGGAGAATTACCGATGAGCAACATTTCCGCCCAAATGGTCAAGGAACTGCGCGAGCGGTCCGGCGCCGGCATGATGGAATGCAAGAAAGCCCTGGTGGAGAACAACGCCAATATCGACGCGGCAATGGAGTGGCTGCGCAAGTCCGGCCTGGCCAAGGCCGACAAGAAGGCCAGCCGGATCGCGGCCGAAGGCCGCATCGTGACTGCCCAGGACAGCGGCAAGGCCGTGCTGGTGGAGATCAATTGCGAAACCGACTTTGTCGGCCGGGACGCAAGCTTCCTGAAATTCAGCGACGCCGTCGCCGACGTGGCGCTGAAATCCGGGGCCAGCGATGTCGACGCGCTGAAGGCTGCCGCTTTCCCGGGCGGCGGTACCGTCGAGGAAGCCGCCAAGTCGCTGATTGCCACGATTGGCGAGAAGATCGACGTGCGACGCATGGCCCGCGTGGAAAGTGGCGGCGTGATCGGCAGCTACGTCCACGGCGGCCGCATCGGCGTGCTCGTGGCGCTCACCGGGGGTTCCGAGGAGCTGGCCAAGGGTATCGCCATGCACGTGGCTGCCATGAACCCGGCGCATATCCGCGCCGAAGACGTGCCAGCCGAGTTCATCGCCAAGGAAAAGGAAATCGCGCTCAGCCTGATGTCCGACAAGGACAAGGCCAAGCCTGCCGAGATTCTCGAGAAGATCATCGCCGGCAAGATCCACAAGATCGTGTCCGAAGTCACTCTGTTGGGCCAGGCCTACGTGCTGGACACCAACACGGCCGTGGCCGACGCGCTGAAGAAGGAAGGGGCCGACGTGACCTCGGTGGTGCGCCTGGCGGTCGGCGAGGGCATCGAAAAGGCCGAGGAGGACTTCGCCGCCGAAGTGATGAAGCAGGCAGGCCTCGCCTGACATCTGCGGGATGCAAGACAAGGAAGCCGCGGCAAACTGCGGCTTTTTTCATTCCCGGCATCGACTCGTCCGCGCGCCAAGATCATCTGATACGTGAATCCCGCGATCGGAAAGGCGAGTGCGCCCTTTCGTCCGATCAATTCCACCTCCACGTTGAGAAGGTGATGGGTCTCGTACTACTCCGCACTGGTGCAAAGGTGATCGAGCAATGAGTCACCCAGGGGCCTGCCTTTCCATGGGTAGTCGCATTCGCGCCGTGGCCTGGGATGTTCGGTGTGCAGCACTGCTGATGGCCACATGGAAGCTTCGCCACTCAGACGAGTCAACCCGGAACCCGTAAAACACCAGCGCCAGCACCATGATCGCCCCGTGCGACGCAAAACGCCGGACTGGACCCGGCCTGTCAACGCCGAAACAAGGCTTGTCCCACCCCATCCTGTCGATCCTGCCTACAGGTTCGCTCCGCCATCCAGACATGCCGACCTGAACCATACCGTGCGTCCATCCCACGCGCTACAATGCGCCGGTTTGCCCCACACAATCCGGAGACGTCATGAGCGACCAGCCCAGGTACCATCGCATCCTGCTCAAGCTCTCCGGTGAGGCGCTGATGGGCGACGCCGACTACGGCATCGACCCGAAGGTGATCGGCCGGCTGGCGCACGAGATCATCGAAGTCCAGCGCACCGGCGTGCAGGTCGGGATCGTGATCGGCGGCGGCAACATCTTTCGCGGCGCCGGGCTGGCTGCCGCTGGCATGGACCGGGTCACCGGCGACCACATGGGAATGCTGGCCACGGTGATGAATGCACTTGCGATGGCTGACGCGATCGAAAAGCGTGGCGGCTATGCGCGTGTGATGAGCGCCATCCAGATCCACGACGTGGCCGAGGACTACATCCGGCGCCGCGCGATCCGGCACATCGAGAAGGGCCGCATCGTGCTGTTCGCCGCCGGCACGGGCAATCCGTTCTTCACCACCGACTCGGCCGCCGCACTGCGTGCCGTTGAGATCGGTGCCGACCTCGTGCTGAAGGCAACCAAGGTCGATGGCGTCTACACCGCCGACCCGGCGCGCGACCCTGATGCCACGCGCTACGAGCAACTGACCTACAACGACGTGATCCAGCGCAACCTGCAGGTCATGGATACCGCTGCCATCGCGCTGTGCCGCGACCATGGCATGCCGCTGCGCATCTACGACATGACCGTAGCGGGCAACCTGATGCGTATCATGCGCGGCGAATCGATTGGCACTCTGGTCCATTGAACCCTGCCGGGCCTGACCGGCCAAGTGGCCGCCACTGCTATACTTGAACGTTGCCAGATCCACCGGGATAGAGACACATGCTCAACGACATCAAGAACGATGCCCAGACCCGCATGGGCAAGAGCATCGAATCGCTCAGGCACGACCTCACGCGGATCCGTACCGGCCGCGCCAGCACCACGCTGGTGGATCACATCAAGGTGTTGTATTACGGCTCCGACATGCCGCTTTCGCAAGTCGCTTCAGTAGCCCTGGCCGACTCACGCACGATCGTCATCACGCCATGGGAAAAGACCATGGTGGCACCGATCGAGAAGGCCCTGATGGCCTCCGACATCGGCATCACGCCGACTACCGCCGGCACGGTGATCCGCCTCAACATGCCGGCACTCACCGAGGAGCGTCGCAGGGAACTGGCCAAACTGGTCGGCCACGAGGGCGAGAACGCCAAGATCGCGATTCGCAACGTGCGCCGCGATGCCTTGCAGCAAACGAAGGATCTGCTCAAGGAAAAGATGATCACGGAGGACGACGACCGCCGCTTCGACGACGAAGTCCAGAAACTCACCGACGGTGCGGTCAAGGATGTCGATGCGGTGGTCAAGGCCAAGGAAGAGGAGTTGATGGCCCTTTGATGATGGATCGGCCGGGAGTCAGTGCCACCCGCGCCTCCGCGCTGCCTGTCGCGGCCAGCCGGCGCGTGGCCCATGCGCTCTTGTCGTTCCGCGGCGGGAACGGGCGACGGATGCCGGCGACCCCGGGAACGCGCATCCGATGACCGACAGCGCCAACGCCGCGCGCGTACCTCGCCACATCGCCATCGTGATGGACGGCAACGGACGCTGGGCAAGGACCCGGCACCGACCGCGCAGTTTTGGCCACAACGCGGGCCGCAAGGCGGTGCGCGAAGTAGTCGAAGCGTGCCTGCGCGAAGGCGTGCAGGTCCTCACCCTGTTTGCGTTCTCCAGCGAGAACTGGCAACGGCCAGAGGACGAGGTCGGCGCGCTGATGGGTCTGTTCCTGCGCGCACTGGACAAGGAAGTGGACGAATTGCACGGCCACGGCGTGAGGGTGCGCTTCATCGGCGACCTGGGCGCCTTCGACGAGCCGCTGCGCGAACGCATGCACGCGGCAATGGCCCATACCGCCGACAACACGGCATTGCACATGAACGTGGCGGTGAGCTACGGCGGCCGTTGGGACATCGTGCAAGCCTGCCGCCAGGCTGCCGCCGCGGTCGTCCGCAGGGAGCTGGAGGTCGACGAGATCGACGAGGGGCGACTGGGGCTGTGGATGAGCCTGGCCGAGCTGCCGCCGCCGGACCTGTTCATCCGCACCGGGGGCGAACGCCGCATCAGCAACTTCCTGCTTTGGCAAGTCGCCTACGCCGAGTTGTACTTTACCGACACCTTGTGGCCCGATTTCGACCAAGCTTGCCTGCGCGAGGCCATCGAAGACTACGCTCGCCGGGAGCGCCGCTACGGCCGCACCAGCGAGCAGGTCGCCATCGTTCCCCGGGAGTCGGGGCGGTAGAAATCGAAGGGGCTGCGGGCACGAGCTTTCGGCCAGCTTTTCCGCTCCTTCTCGTCAGATAGCTACGGCTATCTTCCTCAAACGATCGAAAAACCTGGCTCAAAATCGACGTTGCCTCGCTCCCTTCATTTACCGTCCAGACTCCTAGAGGATTTCCATGCTGCTTCAGCGCATTCTCACCGCCCTGGTGCTCGCGCCGCTGGCGATCCTGATCATCCTGCTGCCGGACACCGGCATCTTCGCGGCGATCGTCGCCCTGGCTTTCCTGGCCGCATGGTGGGAATGGGCGCAATTGAGCGGACTGAAAGGTCTCGTCAGTCGCGTCGTGCTGCTGGTGGTGGCCGCGGGCGTTTTTGTGCTGCTCTGGCTTGTCCGGGGCCCTGCATGGACGCCCTGGTTGCTGTCCGCCGGCGTCGCATGGTGGATCGCGGCGTGCCTGTGGTTGCGCCACTTTGCGTTTGCCGCTGCGCCGACCCGTGAAAACGTCGCACTGAAGCTGATCGCGGGCGCGTTCGTGATCTTCCCGACCTGGGTCGCGCTGACCACCATTCATGCCCAGACGCCGCACGGTCACTGGTGGACCTTGCTCGCGCTGCTGATCGTGTGGGCCTCGGACATCGGTGCCTATACCAGCGGCCGCGCGTTTGGCAAGCGCAAACTGGCCCCACAAATCAGTCCCGGCAAGACCTGGGCCGGGGCGTACGGTGCGATGGTGGCGGGAGTGCTGGTGGCTGAAGTGGGCGGCTGGTTGCTGGGCGTACGCGGCAGCGCGATGTTGGGTCTGGCCGTGCTGGCAGCCCTGACGGTAGCCGTGTCCATCGTCGGCGACCTGATCGAGAGCCTGATGAAGCGGCATGCCCAGGTGAAGGATTCAGGCAGTATCTTTCCCGGTCACGGCGGCCTGATGGATCGACTGGACAGCGTATTTGCGGCGCTGCCGATCTTCGCCGCCGGCCTGCTTCTGCTGGACATTCGATGATGCACACGGTCGCCGTTCTCGGCGCCACAGGCTCGATCGGTGGCAACACGCTGGACGTGATCGCACGGCACCCGCAGCGCTTCCGCGCCAGCGTGCTGACCGCGCACCGCCAGGTCGACGCACTGGTCACCTTGTGCGCACAGCATCGTCCGGAACTGGCGGTCATCGCCGATCCGGCGCTGGAAGGGGAACTCTCGCGTCGCCTCGCTGCCGCGGGGGTACGTTGCGACGTGGCAAGCGGGCCAGCCGCGCTGACTGCGGCCGCAGCGGGAAATCTGTGTGACACCGTGGTGGCGGCCATTGTCGGCGCCGCCGGGTTGGAATCCACATTGGCTGCGGCGCGCCATGGCAAACGCCTGCTGCTGGCCAACAAGGAATCCATCGTGATGGCCGGTCCGCTGCTGCTGGAGGCCGTCGCCGCCGGCGGGAGCACGCTGATCCCGGTGGATTCCGAACACAACGCGATCTTCCAGTGCCTGCCGGGCGGCCGTCCCGACCTTGGCCAAAGCGGCGTCCGGCGCCTGATACTCACGGCCTCGGGAGGCCCCTTCCGCGGCCGTTCCCGTGCCGAGTTGGCCGACATCACGCCGGACCAGGCATGCAAGCATCCGAACTGGGTGATGGGGCGCAAGATCTCGGTCGATTCGGCCACGCTGATGAACAAGGGCCTGGAAGTGATCGAGGCGCACCACCTGTTCGGTGCGCCAGCCGATGCGATCGACGTGGTGGTGCACGCGCAAAGCATGATCCACTCGATGGTGGAATATATTGACGGCTCCGTCCTGGCGCAGTTGGGCAACCCGGACATGCGCACGGCGATCGCCAACGCGCTGGCGTGGCCTGAAAGGATCGAATCGGGTGTGGCGTCGCTGGACCTGGTCGCCTGTGCGCCGCTGCAGTTCGAAGCACCGGACCTGGCCACCTTCCGCTGCCTGGCGCTGGCCTACCAGGCGCTGCGGGCAGGAGGCGATGCCCCGGCCGTGCTGAATGCCGCCAACGAAGTGGCCGTGGAAGCGTTCCTGGCCGGTGCGTTGCCGTTCCTGTCGATTGCCGACGTGGTCGACAGCGTGCTTGCGGAACTGCCGCCGCAAGCTGTGGTCGATATCCAGACCCTGCTGCAGCGCGATCAGAGGGCCCGCGAGGCGGCCCGGCGCGTGTTGCGCAATGCTTGCTGATATTCTTCCCCAGATGACTTTCCGCCCCGGTACTTGATGACTTCCTTTTTCGGCTCGGTGTTCTGGTTGCTGGTGACGCTTGGCGTACTGGTGACCTTCCATGAATTCGGCCACTACTGGGTCGCGCGACGCTGTGGGGTCAAGGTGCTGCGTTTCTCGGTGGGCTTCGGCAAGGCGCTGTGGAAGCGCGTGGGTCGCGACGGCACCGAGTACTGGATTGCCGCGATTCCGCTGGGCGGCTATGTGAAGATGCTCGACGCCCGCGAGGGCGAAGTCGATCCAGCCCTGCGCGACCAGGAGTTCACCGGCAAGCCGGTATGGAAACGCATCGCCATCGTGGCGGCCGGCCCGGGCTTCAATGTGATTTTCACGATTGCCGCGCTGTGGCTCATGTTCATGCTCGGGCGCAGTGATTTCGCGCCGATCGTGACGGCCGCGCCGCAAAGCATTGCGGCCGAGGCCGGCATCCAGCCGGGTGACCGCATCCTCAGCGTGAACGGACGCGACGTCTCCACCTGGAGCGACTCGATGGAGACCATCGGCAACGCCCTGCTGGCATTGACCCCGCTGCCGATGACCGTTCGCCAGCCCGACGGCCAGGTTCGCCAGTTGACGCTGCCACTGAACCAGTTGCCCGCAGGAAAACCGATCGACAAATATTTCGACCAGCTTGGGCTCACCCTTGCGCCACCGCCGGCGATCGCCGGCACGGTGAGGACCGGCCAGCCTGCCGCACTGGCGGGTATTCAGGAGGGCGACCAGATCACTAGCGTGAATGGTCAGACGGTCGCGGATTTCGGCAGCCTCGGCAAGCTGGTGCAGAGTGCTGCCGCCAAGTCCCCCCACTTGACGATCACCCTGCGACGCCACGGGCAGCCCCTGACGCTGGACGTCACCGCCAGATGGGAGTCGCTGGCCGGGCAGCCCGCAAAGTGGATGCTCGGAGTTTCCCCGCCCCCACCGGAACCTGCGACAGTCCGCTACGGTCCGATCAAGGCGCTTTCGGCCTCGCTTGCCACGACCTGGCGCAATACGCGGCAGACCTTCGCCATGATCGGCAGCATGCTCGATGGCCACGCCTCGACCAAGAACATCTCCAGCGTGATCGGGATTGCCCAGTACGCCAATGCCTCGGCGCACATGGGGCTGGCGTGGTTTCTGCAGTTCCTGGCGATGGTCTCGCTCAGCCTGGCGATCCTGAACCTGCTGCCGATCCCGGTACTGGATGGCGGACACCTGCTGTATTATCTCATCGAGCTGGCCAAGGGCAGCCCGGTCAGCGAGCAGGTGATGATCGTCGGGCAATATATCGGGATGGCCCTCCTGTTCAGCCTGGTCGGATGGACGCTTTACAACGACCTTCAGCGTACCCTGCTGTCGTGACGCGGTTCTCCCTTTACCTCGATCCGGCGACTACCCGTCTGCCTGCACCAGTCGCACTCGATCGCGCTGGCTTGGCCGGCAGCGTGTTCCCGGAATGCAAACTTTCTTTCGCGGCAGAGCTCGTCCCTGCCGCATGCATCGATGGAGCGGCCGCGCAAGCCGCCTCATCGAAATAACCCAACGGAACCGACGATGAAGCGTATCGCCGCGCTGATCCTGCTTGCCTCCCTCACCGCCAATGCCTTTGCATTCGAACCCTTCGTGGTCTCGGACATTCGCATCGACGGTCTCAGCCGCATTTCCGCTGGCACGGTATTCAATTACCTTTCGGTGAACAAGGGAGACCGGCTCACCAATGCCGAGGCGCAACGTGCCATTCGTGCGTTGTACCAGACCAAGTTCTTCAGCGACGTGGAACTCGACCGCGACGGCAACATCCTGGTGATCAAGGTGACCGAGCGACCCTCGATCGCCAAGTTGACCATCCGCGGCAACAAGGACATCAAGACGGACGACCTCAAGAAGGGGCTCAAGCAGACCGGCATCGCCGAGGGCGAAACCTTCGACCGGCTGGCCATCGACGGCGTGCAGCAGGAACTGATCCGGCAGTACTACAACCGCGGCAAATACAATGTGTCGGTCGACCCGCATGTCACGCAACTCGATCGCAACCGCGTCGCCATCGACATCGAGATTCGCGAGGGCAAGGCAGCCAAGGTTCGGGAAATCAACATTCTTGGCAACCACGCGTTCACCGACAAGGAAATCCGCGGCGATTTCGAGTCCGGCACGCCGAACCTGATGTCCTGGTACTCCAAGAATGACCAGTATTCCCGCGAAAAGCTTTCCGGCGATCTGGAAAAACTGCAGTCGTATTACATGAATCGTGGTTACGCGGACTTCGGCGTCGACTCCACCCAGGTGTCCATTTCACCGGACAAGCGCAACATGTACATCGACTCCAGCATCAAGGAAGGCGATATCTACAAGGTCAGTGGCGTGCACCTGCTCGGCGATCTGATCCTGCCCGAGGCGTCGATGCGCACGCTGGTTTTCGTCAAGGACGGTGACATCTTCAATCGCGCCGCCATTGAAGCCAGCAGCAAGGCGATCAAGTCAGTACTGTCCAATATCGGCTATGCCTACGCCAAGGTCACACCGATCCCGAAACTGGACAAGGAAAAACACACGGTCGACCTGACCATGTATGTCGAACCGGGGCAGCGCGTCTACGTACGCCGGGTGATTTTCCAGGGCAACACCAAGACCGAGGACAACGTGCTGCGTCGTGAAATGCGCCAGCTCGAGGGTTCGATGTACTCACAGGCCGCGATCGACCGCTCCAAGATCCGCCTGCAGCGACTGGGCTACTTCAAGAAGGTCGACATCGACAAGAAAAGAGTGCCCGGTACCGAGGACAAGGTGGACATCACGGTCAAGGTCGAGGAACAGTCCGCCGGCAGCGTCAGTTTCGGCGTGGGCTACTCGCAGTACGCCGGCATCATCATCAACGCCTCGCTGAGCCAGAACAACCTCTTCGGCAGCGGCGACAGCTTCTCCGTCAACGGCTCGCGCAGCACCTACCAGACCAGTTTCGGGGCCAACTACTACAACCCGTACTTGACCGACAACGGCATCGGCATCGGCTACAGCGCCAATTATTCTAAGACCGACTTTGGCAATCAGGACTTCGCCAACTACAGCACCAGCGCCAAGTCCTTCTCCAGCTATCTGGGCATCCCGATCAGCGAAACCGATGGCGTGCGCGTCGGGCTGGGCATCGGCAGCAACAAGGTCAACCTGATTGCGGGCTACAGCCCGAAGCAGTTGATCGACTACCAGAACCAGATCGGCAACAAGACCATCCATTCGTGGACCAGCACGCTGGGCTGGAACCACGATACGCGCAACGGCTACTGGGCTCCGACTCGCGGCGGCCTGCTGTCCGCCTCGACCGAAATCGCGTTGCCTGGCTCGACCGTGCAGTACTGGAAGTTCACCGCCGAAGCCAATCACTATTGGCCGGTCGGCAAGGGCTTCGTGCTCTACCTCGATGGCCAGGTCGGCTACGGCAAGACCTATGGCAGCAACGGCATCAACGATGCCCAATACAATGCACTCAAGACGGCTACGGAAGCGGCGACCCCTGGCTACGTGATGCAGGACATGCGCCAGGACTTCCCGTTCTTCGTCAACTTCTTCTCCGGCGGCGTGCGTGACGTGCGCGGTTTCCAGGACAACACGCTGGGACCTCGGGTCTGCATCGATGGCAGCGTGCCGGCAGCCAACGGCTTGTGCTCGCTGGGCTACTACGCGCAACCCATCGGTGGCGCGTTCAAGGTGCTGGGCACCGCCGAACTCTACTTGCCGCTGCCGTTCCTGAAAGACGTCAACACCGCGCGCGTGTCCGTGTTCACCGATGTCGGCAATGCCTACAAGGACTATCAGAGCTTCGACGCCAGTACCCTGCGCGCATCGGCTGGTGTGTCGCTGCACTGGCAGGCGCCGATCGGTCCGCTGATCATCAGTCTGGCGGTGCCGTTCCGCACGCAGCCGTCCGACAGTCACTACGAGGAAAGGATCCAGTTCACCTTCGGCAGCCAGTTCTGAGCACGGTACGGGTGCACTGATCCACCGGGCGCTCCAGGCAAGTGCGGCCCCGCCGCGCCTGCCAGCTCCGGGACCAGCATGCTGCGTCGGGCAGGATCACGCCCTACAATGACCCGCATGGTCCGGAGCAGGCATGAATGCAATTCATTATTCGGTAGCCGAACTGGCTGAGCGGTTCGGCCTGGGGATCCATGGGGATGGTGCTCGCGTGGTGAGCGGCGTAGGCACGCTCGCCGGAGCGGCCGGCAGCGACCTGACCTTCCTGTCCAACAGCAAGTACACGGCGCAGCTGCTGTCCACCCGTGCCGGCGCCGTGGTGCTGCGTGAGGACAATCTTGCCGATTGCCCGACCAGCGCCCTGGTCGCCAGAGATCCCTACGTCGCCTATGCGCGGATCGCCGCATTGTTCGAGCGGCTGCCAGCCTCACCTGCCGGTGTGCATCCCAGTGCCGTGGTTGCTTCGGGTGCGCGGGTGAGTGACAGCGCCAGCGTCGGACCGTGTTGCGTGATCGAGACAGGTGCGGTGATCGGGGATGGAGTGATCCTGGGGCCACACTGCATCATCGGCGAAGGTTGCACGGTGGGTGCGCAGTCGCGTCTGGTGGCGCGGGTCACCCTGGTGACGCACGTCAACCTGGGCAAGCGCGTGCTGGTCCACCCCGGTGCGGTAATCGGCTCGGACGGATTTGGTCTGGCCTTCGATCAAGAAGCTCCCGGTGGTGGCGCATGGATCAAGTTGCCGCAGCTCGGCGGCGTGCGCATCGGCGATGACTGCGAGATCGGCGCCAACACCACGATCGATCGCGGCGCGCTGGAGGACACCGTGCTGGAGGAAGACGTGCGCCTGGACAACCAGATCCAGATCGCCCACAACGTGCATGTGGGCGCGCATACCGCGATGGCAGGCTGCGCTGCGGTAGCCGGAAGCGCGAGAATCGGTCGCTACTGCATGATCGGCGGCAACGCCGGCGTGCTGGGCCATCTGGAACTGGCCGACCGGGTTACCATTACAGCCAAGAGCCTGGTGACCCACTCGATCCGCGAGGCGGGCGAGTATTCATCAGGTACCCCGTTGCAGGACAACCGGCAATGGCGAAAGAACGCGGCACGTTTCAAGCATCTGGACGAGTACGCGCGCCGATTGTCGGCGCTTGAGAAGGACAGCAACCATGAATGAGCAAGTCGGCGCCGTGACCATGCCGATCAATGTCGAGCAGATCCAGCAGCTGCTGCCCCATCGCTATCCATTTCTGCTGGTGGATCGGGTCATCGAAATCGTGCCCGAGGTGAGCGTGGTGGCGCTGAAGAACGTCACCATCAACGAGCCGTTCTTCAACGGTCATTTCCTGGGTCATCCCGTGATGCCAGGCGTGCTGATCATCGAGGCGATGGCGCAGGCCGCCGGACTGCTGACCCAGATCAGCCGCCGCATGAAGGGCGACGAGGGCAGCCCGCTGTTCTATCTGGTCAAGGTGGACAACGCGCGGTTCAATGCACCCGTCATCCCGGGTGACCAGTTGCGGCTGGAGGTGCGTCTGAAGCGCCAGATGCGCGGCATGGGCCTGTTCCTGGCGCGCAGCGTGGTCGATGGCAAGGAAGTGGCCAGCTGTGAATTGATGTG
>JBDTEG010000046.1:0-23249 GCA_039922695.1 Rhodanobacter sp.
ACTGGCGGCATTGACCACCTTGCTCACTGGATGGGGTTGGGATGTACACGCGGCGCGCAATGCCGAGCAGGCAGTGTGCGTACCATGGCGACCGGACATCAGCATCCTGGATTTCCATCTTGATGACCGGCAGACCGGGCTCGACGTGTGGCGCCAGCTGGCCGAACTGCACGCCGACGTGCCCACCGTGATGCTCACCGCCGATCGCGATGGCGACCTGCGCCGGCAACTGCTCGATGCTGGCGTGGGCGTGCTGTACAAGCCGCTGAAGCCGTTGGCACTCAGGCAGACGCTGCAACGCATTGGCGCGATACTGGCGCGCCGCGTGGGACAAGGCTAGCCGTCTGCCGAGCTTGATCAACTGGTCTGTGAATCCACGTGCGCAGTCCGCTATCCGCCACTCCTTGCGCATGGAACCAGGATGGGCTGGGGATACGCGTTGTCAGTCGCTGGACAGCCGAATCTTCAGGTCAACCTTGGACCCCGGCCGACTCCATGTCCCGCAAGCCCGATTCAAACATGCCAGGCACCTGATCTGGGTCAATGCCGCGCCAAGGCGTCAAGCCTATCGTCAGGGGGCTCGACGCCCGGATGGACGCCGTCACCGGGACAACGGGAAGCGACGATGCAGGCAAGCATCACGACACATCATTCCATGGTGAGCGCGGAAGACGACCACGCCTTGGCCTCAGTGTTTACCGCCTACACCGTCACCGCCACGGTCTGGCTTGTGTTCGCCACCGCCGTGGGACTACTGCTGGCGTTCAAGTTTGGTGCGCCGGATTTCTGGGCCGCCAAGTACCTGACTTTCGGCCGGTTACGGCCCATCCACACGAACGCGACCTTCTACGGCTGGGCGAGCACAGGTCTGGTCGGCGTGGCGTATTACATCGCGGCGCGCAGTTGCGGCACCCGGTTGTACAGCAAGGGGCTGGCATGGATCGGACTGGGCTTGTTCAACATTGCGGCGATTGCCGGTACGGTCGCGCTGGATCTCGGCTACAACGATGGCGATCTGGAATATCGCGAGTGGCCCTGGCCAATCCGGCTGATCTTCCTGGCTGCGTTGCTGGTGACTGCCTGGAACCTGATCGGGACCGTCTTGCGACGCAGCAGTGAGGATATCTATCTTTCCAACTGGTACACCATCGCCGGCGTGTTGTGGACGTGTGTGATCGCCATCGTCGGCGTGCTGCCGTGGTATCAGCATGGCCTGGGCCAGGTGGCCATCTCCGGCTTCTACATGCACAACGCGGTGGGAATGTGGTTCACGCCGCTGGCGCTGGGCGCCTTCTATTACGCGATCCCGAAGATACTCAGTCGACCCATCTATTCCTATGCGCTGGGCGTGTTCGCGTTCTGGACCAACCTGCTGTTCTATCCGCTGCTGGGTGGACACCATTTCCTGTTCAGTCCGCTGCCGTGGTGGCTGCAGACCACCGCGATCGTGTTCAGCGTGGCGATGCTGGTGCCGGTGTGGGGTGGTAGCGCGAACTATCTGTTGACCATGCGCGGGCGCTATCGCGACATGATCCACTCCTATCCGCTGATGTTCATCTTCGTCGCGGTGATTGGATATCTGTTCGGGTCGACCCAGGGCACCATCGAGGCATTCCGCTCGATGCAGGCGATCTGGCACTTCACCAACTTCACGGTCGGGCATTCGCATCTCACCATGTACGGCTTCGTGACGTTCGCGTTGTGGGGCAGCATCTATGCTCTGCTACCGCTCGCCACCGGCAAGACGGCCGGGCGGGCGGGACTGGCGGCGCATTTCTGGCTGGCTCTGGTTGGCAGCTTCATCTACGTGATTTCGCTGTCGATCGGCGGCACGGTCCAGGGACTGGACTGGGTGCATGGACATCCGTTCATCCAGTCGGTGGTGGACATGCAGTCGTATTACGTGTGGCGCGGTGTGGGCGGCATGATGATGTTCGCCTCGCATCTCGTTTTCGCGTGGAACGTGTGGCGCATGACCTCCGGCCAGCCGGGAAACGCTGCCTCGCCGGTGCTTGGGCCGGGCTCCGCCGAGGAGGTCACGGCATGAAGCAGTTGTTGATGATCGCCGGGGGCGCGCTGGGCATCTACATCTTCATCGTGATGCTGATTGCCGTGATACCCGCGATCGACCTGTCCGCGACGCCGCCGGGTCCTGGCGTCAAGCCGCTCACCGCGCTGCAGGCGGAGGGCCGCGATGTGTTCGTGGCCAACGGCTGCAGCTATTGCCACACCCAGCAGGTGCGTCCATTGCCCCAGGACAAAGTGTTCGGGCGGCCCTCCGCGCCGGGCGACTTTGTCTACCAGACGCCGGAACTGCTGGGTTCGGAGCGCACCGGTCCGGATCTCACCAACGTGGGAACAACCAAGCCGAGCGATGTCTGGCAATACATCCACCTGTTCGATCCGCGTGCGCTGGTGCCCGAATCGATCATGCCGAACTTCAAGTTCCTGTTCCGGGTGGTGGACAACGTGCCACCGGGCGAGACAGCGGTACCGGTCCCGGCGCCCTATGCACCGGCTACGGGCAAGATCATTCCCACGGCACAGGCCAGGGCGCTGGTCGCCTACCTGCTGTCGCTGAAGCAGACGCCCATTCCCGGCTATGCGATGAACGGTGGCATGGGCGGCACGACCAACGCGGCACCGGCTGCCATCGCAGGAGCGGCTTCGTCGCCGGCGCCCGCCGGGGGCTACAGTTACGATGCGGCCAAAGGCCAGTCGCTGTTCATCGCGAACTGTTCCGCCTGCCACCAGACTACTGGCGAAGGCATCCCCGGCGCGTTCCCCTCGCTCAAGGGCAATGCCGCGGTGGACGATGCCGATCCGGCCTTGCATATCCACACCGTGCTGCACGGCGCGCACGGCGTCACCATCGGTGGCGTGAAGTACACCAGCGTGATGCCGCCGTTTGCCGGTCAGTTGAGCGATGCGGACATCGCCAACATCATCAATTACGAGCGCAGTTCGTGGGGCAATCATGTCAAGCTGGTGACGCCGGCCGAGGTTGCGGCCATACGTGCGAAGGGTGAATGACGTGCACCATTTCGGCGGTCCATTCTGGGGCAACATCGCGATCATCGCGATGGCGGGCGTCATCACGATCGGTTGCTTTGTTGCCATGTTCTGGATGATTTTCCGGCCAGGCGAGAAGGATCCGCATCACCGCAAGAACGACATCCTGCGGCGGGATCGCTGATGAGGACTTCCTGACATGACCAAGCCGCACGTGCGCATCTATATTGATGACGATCCGAAACCGGTGATCGATCAGGAGTTGCCGACGGCGCTGACCCTGGATACCCGCAAGCTGAGCGATGGCCCGCATCGACTGATTGTCCGCGCCGAGGGCCAGAACGGCGCCGAGGGCGTCGAGGAGATCGCGTTCCACGTCCAGAACGGGCCCGGCATCCTGGTCTCGGGCCTGCGCCCGGGTTCTACCCGGCGCGGCGAGGTGAATTTGCGCGTGGATGCCTTCAGCACGGATGACCCGTTCGATCCGCGCCGCGCCGAAGCGCGTTCGTCGATTCCCGTATGGGTATGGGTGCTGAGTCTGTTCGTGGTCGCCTGGGCGGTGTTCTACGCCGCGCGCATGTGGGAGGTGCCTGCGTCGTACGCCAACACGCCCACCTACATGCACGAAGCTGAACACCGGCCGCCACCGGCGCACTAATGTGCACGGGTAACGGCTACGCTGGATGTGATGCGCCGGGTTCGCTGCAGCGCGGCGGGCTCGGCGCCAGATGCACGCGAGATCCGCGCGCGACAACCGGAGATGTCGTCATGCCATTGTCCAAGCAGCAGCATTTTTCATCCGCTACCGTCGTGCCGGAGCCGACACAAGCTCCTGATCGGAGGGTTCCGGATGATGTGGTGAAGGATCTTCGAGAGGCCCGTCGCCTCCGACGTGAACACCGACTGGACGAAGAACTGGCGCAGAGCTTTCCGGCCAGCGATCCGCCGAGTTGGGTGCTCGGCAGCACGCCGGCGCCTCGCTGAGCGTGGCCGGCAGTGCCAAGCGAGCCACCCCATTGGCGGCCTGAGGCGAGTCTGCGCAGGCCATTCGTTGATCAACAAGGAGCAGATCCATGGACACCGCGATGTATCCCCAATCCAGCGTCGAGCTGGCACGCAAGCGGCGCGAGCTGGCGCCGGAGCCACTCAAGGCATTCAAGGCGTTCAGCGCCGCGGTGTTCGCCGACGGCGCCTTGCCCAACGTCACCAAGCAGTTGATTGCCGTGGCGGTTGCGCATGTCACGCAGTGTCCGTATTGCATCAAGGGGCACACCGCCGAAGCCCTCAAGCAGGGGGCGACGGAGCAGCAGATCATGGAGGCCATCTGGGTCGCCGCCGAGATGCGCGCGGGCGGCGCCTACGCGCATTCCACCCTGGCACTGGACGTGATGCAGCACTCGCATGAGGCGGGCTGACATGACCGCGCGATTCAACACGGTATCGGACAGCATCCTGGACGCGATCGGCGATACGCCGCTGCTGCAGCTCGAAGGCATCTTCGCCAAGATCGAGTTCCTCAATCCTTCCGGTTCGATCAAGGCACGCATCGCCAAATACATGATTGAGCGTGCCGAGCAGGAGGGGCTGCTCAAGCCAGGCGATACCATCGTGGAGGCCACCAGTGGCAACACCGGCAATGCCCTGTCCATGGTGGCGGCGGTAAAGGGCTATCGCATGCTGGTGGTGATGCCCGAGGGACTCTCCAGCGAGCGTGTTGCAATCTCGCGCGCGTTCGGCGCAGAAGTGCTGTTCTGCGGCAACTTCCACGTCAACGAGGCGCTGGCCGGGGCGAAGGAAATGGGCCAGCAGCCAGGCTATTTTTGCCCCAGCCAGTTTGAGTCGGAATGGAACGTGGAGGAGAACCGGCAGATCCTCGGGCCGGAAATCCTCGCCCAACTGCCATCAGGGCGCATTCCCGACGCTCTGGTGCTCGGGGTAGGCACCGGCGGCACCCTGATCGGCGTGGGTCAGGCATTCCGCCAGGCCAATCCGAACGTGCGGCTGTTCGCGATGGAACCGTCAGAGTCCTGCACGATCCTCTGTGGCGAGATTGCGTCGCACACCATCGAGGGCATTTCCGATGGCTTCGTTCCAGGCATCTTCCAGCGTCACGCCAGCCTCGTGAACGACGT
This sequence comes from Rhodanobacter sp., assembly GCA_039922695.1. GTDB lineage: Bacteria > Pseudomonadota > Gammaproteobacteria > Xanthomonadales > Rhodanobacteraceae > Rhodanobacter. The sequence continues at coordinate 5,145 of JBDTEG010000046.1, forward strand.
GCTGTCAGTCTCCAGCGAGGATGCGGTAACCGAGATGAAGCGGCTGGCCCGTCAATACGGACTGTTCTGCGGCCCGAGCTCCGGCGCGCACATGCTGGCGGCCAAGCGCATCAGGGAAAGCTTCCCGGAGTTGAAAACCGTCGTCACGGTGTTCTGCGACGAAGGCGAGAAGTACCTGCATGAGTACTTCATGCTTCCTGCCAATACCGAGGTCGATGCCACGCATTTTGCCTGACGTCCCGCGGCGTCATTGGGTACCTGCCACGAATGCTGGCAGGTCCGGATCCTCGTTGGCCAAATGACGCCAGCGGTTTACCCACGCTGGCAGTGGCGGACTGGCGAGCCGCCGAGATCCATTCCCGCGAGACCCTCCGGGCGGGCGCGGCAGATCGATCGGGAGAGAGCTTGGCGAGCCGGCGGGAAGCTGTCAGTTGTGTCGACTCGTTGCGAACGCTGTGGCGGCCGTCAGGGAACGCGTCCTGGCTCCCCCAGCTCCAGTGACTTCAGCACCATGCTCGCCTGGGTTCGATTGCGAACCTGGAGCTTCTCGAAAATGGCCGTGACATGAGCCTTGACCGTACGCTCCTGGATGGACAGACGATCAGCAACCTGCTTGTTGAGCAGACCTTCGGCAAGCAGCCCCAGCACGCGCGACTGCTGCTCGGTGAGGCGCGCGAGACGAGCGGCCAGATCAGTATCGGCGGGGTCGACCGGCAGGGCAGCCACGGCTTCGGCGAGCGCACGAGGCAGCGAGCTGCCGCAGTCGAGCACGCAGCGAAGGGCTTCGCCGATTTCGGCAGGGCTCGCGCTTTTGGGGATGAAACCGGCGGCACCATGATCGAGCACGCGCCGCACCACGCGTGGTTCGTCGTGGGCAGATACCACCAGCACGGCCACACCTGGATGCTGTCCGCGCAGTGCGGCAAGACCAGACAGCCCCTGGCTGCCGGGCATGTGCAGGTCGAGCAGCACCAGGTCGGTGTCAGGCTCGGCGCGCAGCGCGGCAAGGACGGCCTCCAGGTCGGCTGCTTCGCGAACGCTGCAACCAGGCAGGCTTCGTTCCGCTGCCTGACGCAGTGCAGCGCGAAACAGTGGATGATCGTCGGCGATCAGCAGGCTCGTCATGGCATTGAAGTTAGCTGGCTTGGGTGCCGCCGTCGAGTTGCCGATTCATCCGCCCGCCGTTGTCGATGCTGGACTTTTGTACCATGGCGATCGACAGCGCGCTTGTTATGGTACGCGGATGAACAAATCAGGCTGCCGTTCGATCCTGCCGTGCATGGCCCTGCTGCTTGTGAGCATGCAGTCTGCTTGTGCCGCCAGCCGGGTGAGGGAGGACTCTGCAATGCACAAGCTCGATATCGGCGACGTACGGGTGACGGAACATCGAGGTCACGACGATCTGCTCAGCGCGGGCCTGGGGCTGGCCGGTCTGGCAGGTACGCCGGTGCCGTTTGCCGATCCGCTGGGTCCGACGGCGGTGGAATTGCGCCGACGCGCGATCCAGACCAGTTGGAAGGGCATCGCCGACCTGGGCCCGCTGGGCGGCTACGGCACGGTTTATGGCGGAGTACCGGACGTGCCGGGGCGCGAATACCAGATGTTCGCGCACATCCCGGGCGCGCATGCGCCGCATCGTGTGCTGCTGCAGCTGCCGGATGCCTTTGATCGCCAGAAGCGCTGCCTGGTGGTGGCTGCCTCATCCGGTTCGCGTGGCATTTACGGCGCGATTGCCCTGGCTGGAGCGTGGGGCCTGCCGCGTGGATGTGCAGTGGCGTATACCGACAAGGGCACGGGCTCCGGCTACTACGACTACGCCGACAACAGCGGAGTGGCCTTGGATGGCCGGCGGGCGAAGCGTGGCGAGGCGGAGCTGGAGTTCCAGCCGCCGCCTGCGCCACCGGTTGCCGGGATTGCGGTCAAGCAGATGCACTCGGGGGACAACCCGGAGGCGGAATGGGGTCGCGATGTGATGCAGGCCGCGCAGTTCGGGCTCGCCATGCTTGACCGGGCCTACCCTGACGCAGCGCCGTTCACCCGGCAGAACACGAAAATCATTGCCACCGGCCTTTCGAACGGCGGCGGTGCCGTGCTGCAGGCGGCCGGACTGGATGACGACGGCTTTCTTGCCGGGGTCGTGGCGCTGGAGCCGAACGTCTACGTCAGCGATGGCGGACGTCCGCTCTACGATTACGCCACCGAGGCGGCGATCTGGCTGCCGTGCGCGCTGGCTGATGATCGTTTCGCCAGCGCGCCGTTTGCGCGTGGACCGGATGGTCGGCCTCCACCGGCCTGGCCACTGCGTTGCGCCAGCCTGCGGACGCAAGGCAAGGTGCGCGTTGGCACCGTGGCTGAGCAGGCCGGAGAGGCGTATCAACACTTGCAGGCGCATGCTTGGACCGACCAGGCGATGACCACGGCAGCTAGTACCACGGCGTTCGATCTGTGGCGGGTGGTCACCGCCGGCTATGCCTCGTCGTACCTGCGGCGAGGGCCTGCCGAGATGCCATGCGGCTTCCGCTATGCGGCGCTCGATTCAGGCGCGTTGCCGGGCGTAACCGATCCGGTGGCCCGGGCCGCATGGTGGGCTGACGCCTCGGGCATTCCGCCGGGCAACGGCGTCGGGCTGTTTGGTGGCGTGGATGCTTCGCCAGACCCGAACTTGATCGGCGAAGACTGCCTGCGCGCACTATGGACCGGCGATGGCCACGAATCGCAGATGTTGCGTGCCTCCGTGGCTGCCACGCAGGCGACGTTGCCGCGCGTCGGTCTGCCGCTGTGGGTGGTGCATGGTGCCAGTGACGGCCTGTTGCCCACGGGATTCACGTCCGAGCCCTACGTGGCGTGGCTGCGCGGGCAGGGGCGTCATCCGCTGTACTGGAAGGTGCCTTACGCGCAGCACTTCGACGCCTTCCTGCCACTGCCCGGATTCGGTGACCGGCATGTGCCGCTGTTGCCCTACGGCTATGCGGCGCTGGATCACTTGTGGGCACATCTGTTTGAAGGGGCGGCGTGGCCGCAGGAGCTGCCGACGCCCGCGGCGCAACCGCGTGGCGCCGGTGTCTTGACGCGCCAGGCCTTGGGGCTGCCGTAGCGCGACGTCGCGTGTCTTCGATTCACGCGCTTGAGGCCTTTCGGGCTTTCGTGGTTCGATGGACCAGGAATCGGCGGAGATATGGACCGCACAGGCGGCTTCGCGGACCGGCCAACCAAACTCCGACAGGCTCCTGGAGTATTCTTCACGACCTGCGTGCCCGGCATATGGCACGGTGCAGCTTTCGAACCCCAGGAACTTGCGATGACCATCAACGTCACCTTCACCACCAATCGCGGCCCGATCCACCTGCGTCTGCACGAGGACAAGGCGCCCGTCACGGTGGCCAATTTTGTCAACCTGGCCAAGCGCGGCTACTACGACGGACTCTCGTTCCATCGCGTGATCGCCGATTTCATGGTCCAGGGTGGTTGCCCCGAGGGCAGCGGTCGTGGCGGCCCGGGCTACAAGTTCGAGGACGAGTTCAATCCATCGCTGCGTCACGACAAGCCAGGCGTGCTGTCGATGGCCAATGCCGGTCCGCGCACCAACGGCAGCCAGTTTTTCATCACGCACGGCGCAACGCCTTGGCTGGACGACAAGCACAGCGTGTTCGGCGAAGTGGTCGATTCTGCCGACATGGACGTAGTCAACACGATCAAGCAGGGCGACACGATCGAAAAGGTGACTGTGGACGGTGACGTGGATGCCCTGCTGGCATCGCAGTCAGCGCGGGTGTCGGAGTGGAACAGTGCGCTGGAGAAGCGCGGCTGAAGCGCCCTCGCAACGCTCCACCTCCGCGTTGATCACGCGAGCGCCCGGGCTCATGGTTGCAAACACGTGGGCTATCATCGTTCGGCTTCACCGTCACCAATCAATTTACCGTCACTCAATCAACAGGAGAAGACCATGTCGTTGCTCGGGAATTTGATGGGGGGTGAGGGCCAGCAGGCTTCCATCATCGGCGTGGTGGGGCAACTGGTGGAGCGCGCCGGCGGCGTGCAGGGGATAGTCAGCATGCTGCAGCAGCATGGACTCGGCGATGCCGTGCAGTCCTGGGTCGGCACGGGCGCGAACCAATCGGTTTCGGGCGGCCAGCTCGGGCAGGCGCTGCAGGGCGGCGGTCTGGGTTCGGTGCTGCAGGAGGCTGCCGGCAAGCTCGGGATCAACCAGGACGAGCTGTTGGGCAAGATCTCGCAAGTGCTGCCGCATGCGGTGGACCACGTGACCCCGGACGGCCAAGTGCCGCCAGCGGGCGCGGTTTCCGGTTTTGATGTGGCCGCGCTGGAAGGCCTGGCCGGCAAGCTGTTTGGCTGAAACAGCGGCCGCGACGGAGCAGGCTCCGCCGCGGCCGGATTTACCTTGCCTTGCGATTGAACAGCAGGTGGTAGATCAGCAGAAGAATGATGGCGCCGGCCACCGACGCGATGAAGCCGGCCGATTGCCCGGCGTGATACCAGCCCAGGACATGCTGCCCGAGCCATGTCGCCAACAGCGACCCGGCGATGCCGAGTAACGCGGTGATGATGAAACCGCCCGGATCCTTCCCCGGCATCAGCAGCTTGGCCACGATGCCTACCGCCAGGCCGATCAGCAATACCCAAAGCCAGTGCATGCGCATCTCCTTTGAATGGGACGACAGTGCCCACAACGGGCGTCTGCATCATGCACTGTTCGCCGCCCCGTTGCCGGCTGGCCGGTCCCTTGTGGTGACCGGAAGGCGTCGGGTGGGTCTGACGTGGTAAAATTCGGCGCTTTCCCTTTCCTCAAGCCTCCGAGAGACCCATGCCACAGCTCGCCCAGCGTGTCGGTCGCGCCAAGCCCAGCGCGATCATGGTGATCGCCGAAAACGCCCGGCAGCTCAAGATCGCTGGCCGCGACATCATCAGTTTCTCGATCGGCGTGCCGAACTTCCTGCCGGGCCCGCATGTGTATGCCGCCGCGCGTGATTCACTCTCGCGCGACTCCGGCCAGTACGGCAGTAATCGCGGTGCTGATGCGCTGCTGGATGCCTTCCTCGCGCACATCGAGGCGCTCGGCTTCACTGGCTACACGCGGCTGAACCTGTCCATCGGCATCGGCGCGAAGCAGGTGCTGTACAACCTGGCCGAAGCATTGCTGGACAACGGTGACGAGATCTGCTTCGCGGCGCCCTACTGGACCACGTACCGCGACATCGCCGACATCGTGGGAGCGAAGATTCACGTGATGCCGTGCGGGCCGCAGCAAAACTACAAGCTCACCCCGGCCCAGCTTGATGCAGCATTGGCTCACAAGCCCAAGGTGTTCCTGTTCAACAATCCGTCCAACCCCACCGGGATGGTCTATACCCGTGCGGAAATCGCCGCGCTGGCTAAGGTTCTGGTGAAGCACCCGGATACCTGGGTGATCACCGACGACATCTACAACTCGATGGTGTTCGACGGCATCGGCTACCACAATTTCGTGTTCACCCAGCCCGAATTGCGCGAGCGGGTAATCTTCGTCGACTCGGTCTCCAAGACGTACGGCATGCCAGGTTGGCGCGTGGGTTTGCTGGCTGGGCCACCCTCGGTGGCCAAGGCGGTTACCACGCTCAATTCCAATCACATCACCAGCTTGCCGGAAGTGATCACGGCCGCGGCGGTAGCTGCGTTTTCTGGTCCGCAGGATATCCCGCGGGAGAAATGCGCGGAGTTTGCGGCCAGGCGTGACATCGTGTTTGCTGCGCTAAGCTCGATTTCCGGCGTGGTGTGCCCGCGGCCACAGGGCGCGTTCTACGCGTTCCCGGATATTTCGGTGGCATTCGGCAAGCGCCACGGCAATACCACCATCAACAACGACTTCGAATTCTGTGCCGCCCTGCTCGACGCCAAGGGCGTTGCCTGCGTGCCTGGCTCAGCCTTCGGTGAACCACGCGCGATGCGCATCTCCTATACCTGCCCCATGGCACAGTTGCAGCCGGGTCTGGACCGCATTGCCGAGTTTTTTGCCGAATTGAGCTGATTACGACACCGTAGGAGCGCACCCGGTGCGCGAGCTTTTGCTGTGCAGGAGCATTCGCGCACAGGGTGCGCTGCTACATGAACATCGAATACCCAAGTAAGGAGTCCACGTCCATGAAAGCCCCCGTTCGAGTTGCCGTCACCGGCGCCGCTGGCCAGATCGGCTACGCCTTGCTGTTCCGCATTGCTGCTGGTGACATGCTTGGCCCGGATCAGCCGGTGACCCTGCACCTGCTCGAGATCACCCCGGCCTTGCCCGCCTTGGAGGGCGTGGTGATGGAACTGAACGACTGCGCGTTTCCGACCCTCGCCGGCGTGGTGGCCACGGACGACGCCAACGTCGCCTTCAAGGACGCGGATTACGCGCTGCTGGTGGGTGCGCGTCCGCGTGGCCCCGGCATGGAGCGCAAGGATCTGCTGGAGGCCAATGGCGCAATCTTCGCGCCGCAGGGCAAGGCGCTGAATGCGCATGCCAAGCGTGACGTGAAGGTGCTGGTGGTCGGGAACCCGGCAAATACGAATGCCCTGATCGCCCAGCAGAATGCGCCCGAGCTCGATCCGAAATGCTTCACCGCGATGGTGCGGCTGGACCACAACCGCGCCCTGTCGCAGCTGGCGGAAAAGACCGGCAGCCACACCACTGACATCCGCAAGATGACGATCTGGGGCAACCACAGTTCGACCCAGTATCCGGATATCCATCACGCCACCGTCAACGGCAAGGCGGCGATGTCGCTGATTGACCAGGCCTGGTACGAGAACGACTTCATTCCGACCGTGCAGCAGCGTGGCGCGGCGATCATCAAGGCGCGCGGCGCCTCGTCGGCAGCCTCTGCGGCGGCGGCAGCGATCGATCACATGCGCTACTGGGCGCAGGGTACGGCCGAGGGCGACTGGGTCTCGATGGGGATTCCGTCCGATGGATCCTACGACATCGCGCCCGGGGTCATCTACGGCCATCCGGTGACGGTGAAGGGTGGCAAGTACGAGATCGTGCAGGGCCTGGCGATCAGCGAATTCTCGCGCACCCGCATGGACGCCAGCAGCAAGGAACTTCGCGAGGAGCGCGCGGCCGTGGAGCACCTCTTCGCCAGATAAGGTCGACCAGGCAAAGCCGGGTTGGCAGCAACGCGACTCGCCAGGAATGCGGTACGTCGAGCATCGCGGAAGACGGATCAACGTGTGTCGGTTCGTCTTTCTACGCATACGACAGCTGGTCGGGCTGAGAGTCTCGTGCGAGCCGAAGAAACGCCAACACGTCAAGCGCGACCGTGACCAAAGCCCGGCTCTTGCAAGAGGAACAATCCGCCGCAGGCGACGGGTTCGCGCATTCGTGGACCCGCGGCCGATCAGTCGCCGTGCAACGGTTCGCGCGCGCGCTCCAGCGCGGCATCGATGGCCTGCAGCAGTTGTTCCCCACCGAACGGCTTGCGCAAAAAGATTCCACGTGTGGGTACGTCGTCACGCTGGACTTCGTTGTCGGCGGTGATCACGACGATGGCGATCCGCGGGTGGTACTCGATGGCTCGTTCGCAAAGTTCGATGCCAGTGACGCTGCCGGCGAGTATGACGTCGGCCACGAGTACGTCAATCGGGGCTTGCTGCAGGTCGCTGCGGGCGCTGGCAACGCCCAGCGCGCGGATGCTGCGGAAGCCCTTGGCCCGGGACAACAGCAAGTCGATGGCTTCCAGCACCAGCGCGTTGTCATCGACGATGAGTACCGTTTTCATCCCGTGCATACCTTTGCATTTCCGATCCCCTTCGGCGCCCGCGAGCATAGCGCCAGCCGAAGTGAAAAGCTTGCGCCCGCCGTACTGGCGGCTATGGCAGCAATTCAGCCGTCGGTGGCAGCGGGCGGGGGCAATTGTCCATCTTCGCGCTGGCGCCGCAGCAGCCATGCCAGCACGGGTGGCGTCACCATGGCGGTAAGCAGGGACATCGCCACGATGATCGCGTAAATCTGCTCGCTGAAAACACCAGCAGCGAGCCCGAGGCTGGCGATGACCACACCCACCTCGCCCCGCGGAACCATGCCAAAGCCAACGATGGCGGCACTGCGTCGGCCCAGCGACAAGGCACCCAGAAAGCCACCGACCAGCTTGGACGCGATCGCGATCACGGTGACCACGGTCAGCATCCACAACGCATGTGCACTGGCCAGTTCGGTCAGATTGATCTTGGCGCCGGTCACCACGAAGAAGAACGGGGTGATGAAGGCAAGAAGCGGCAGTGTCTGATGCTCGAGTTCGCGGCGTTGGCGCGTCTCCGAGGCGATCATGCCCGCCAGGAAGGCACCGATGATCGCGGCCAGACCGAAGCGGGTGGACAGCCAGGCCAGGCCCAGACATAGCGCCAGCACCAGGGTCAACGCCGAATGCGAGCTGATCGGCGCCTCCAGCCAACCTGACTGGCGCCGCATCACGCGGGTTCCGCCCCAGCCGATCAGGGCCACGAAGCCGATCGCACCGCCCAGCGTCAGCAGCAGCGACTGCAGGTTCAGCGCGCCGCCGCCCTGCAGCGAGGAAACGATGCCGAGCAGCAACATCGCAAGGATGTCGTCGATCACCGCAGCACCGAGGATCACCCGGCTCTCGGTATGCTGGAGCACGCCAAGCTCCTGCAGCACGCGCGCGGTGATGCCGGCCGAGGTGGCCACGAAGGCGGCGGCCACGAACAGCGACTTGACCCACTCGAAGCCCTCGCCATGCGCCCACAGCGCGCCAGCCGCGAACGGCACGATGACCCCCAGCACGCCTACGAGGAATGCGCTCTTGCCGACCTTCTTCAGGTCATCCAGCCGGGTTTCGAGCCCCACGGCGAACAGCAACAGCACCACGCCGATTTCGGCCAGCACATCCACCGGCGTGCCCGGCAGGATTTGCTCCGGCGTCAACCAGCCGAGCATCGACGGGCCGACCACGCAGCCCGCTGCGATCTCGCCGACCACGCCGGGCAGTTTCAGCCGCTGCGCGACCTCGGCGCCAATCTGGGCAGCGATGAAGATGAGGAACAGGGTAAGCAGGATGTCGCTGGCATGATGCATCGGCGTGATGAAATCCGTTCTGTCCGTGTCGTGACGTCGGCGGGGTCAGCTGCCGCCGAAAAGATGTGCGTTCAACCACATGTGCAGCACGATGCTGGCGACGTAGCCCAGCGCAATGGCCCAGGTCCAACGCAGGTGGCTCATGAACGTGTACTGCCCGCGCGAAGCTCCCATCAACGCCACACCTGCGGCCGATCCCACCGACAGCAGGCTGCCGCCGACGCCGGCGGTGAGCGTGACCAGCAGCCACTGGCCGTGATCCATCGGCGGATTCATTTTCAACACGGCGAACATGATCGGTATGTTGTCCACGATTGCCGAAAGCACGCCCATGATCGAATTCGCCGCGGTGTAGCCCAGGTTGCCATACATGTGCACCGAAGCCAGTTCCAGGTAGCCCAGCGCGGCCAGGCCGCCGACGCAGGCGAACACGCCGTAGAAAAACAGCAAGGTGTCCCACTCGGCGTTGGCAATGATCCGGAAGATCGAGTAGGTCTGCGGCTCGAGGCCCTGGGCCAGGGCGTAGTGGCGTTGGTGATAGTCGATGCGCGTCGCCAGCAGGTTGAGCAGGGCGAGTCCGGTGAGCATGCCGTAAGCGGCCGGCATGCCAAGCCACTGGCGACCGATCACGGTGATCGCGATGGTGAGGGCGAAGGTGAGGCAGATGCTGATGCCGCCGGGCTTGATCGGATTGACGCCCTCGGCCGGCTCCGGGCGGCCCTTGGGCAGCGCGAAAGACATTATCACTGCCGGCACCAGCCAGTTGACCAGGGATGGCAGAAAAATACGGAAGAACTCGAAGAACTGGACCTTGTTGGCCTGCCAGACCATCAGTGTGGTGATGTCGCCGAATGCACTCCAGGCGCCGCCAGCATTCGCGGCTACCACCAGGTTGATCAGGGCGAGCGTGGTGAAGCGCGCGTTGCCAGCGCCCACGGCGAGGATCACCGCCGACATCACCAGTGCGGTGGTCAGGTTGTCCACCATCGGCGACAGGAAAAATGCCAGTACACCGGTTATCCAGAACAGCGACCGATAGCTGAAGCGACGCCGGGTCAACTGGTTTCGCAACGCATCGAATACACCGCGTTCGCCGACTGCGGTGACATACGTCATGGCCACGACCAGGAAGAAAAAAATCTCCGCGTACTCGAGGAACATCGCCTCGAACGCGAGTCTGGCTTCCTGTCCATTGCCCACGCCGCCGGTCTGCCAGGCGATCAGGCCCCAAATCAGCGCTGCGGCCAGTACCACCGGCTTGGACTTGGCAACATGGATTCGTTGTTCCAGGACCACCGCGACGTACGCCAGCACAAACAGGACCAGCGCGAGCCAGCCAATCGGGTGAGTGGTGAGATGGAAGTTGACGTTCGCGCCGGCTTCGGATGCGTGCACCGGAACGCTGGCGAACAAGGCGGCCAGGGCAAACAGCCTTCGCATGGACACTCCTGGACATGAAATCGGTCGCGCCCCGCTGCGCGTCCGCATAGAGTAACAGCCTGGGTCGGCCTGCCGCAGGGCACTGGAGCTGGGCGCCGTCCGCACAGGTGCCCATTTTGCGGCAAGGCCAGCACAGCGAGATGGCAGAGCGAAATCGGAACGCCTGGCGAGGCCTTGCGCTCGACGGCGTCGACGAGACATCGATACTATCCGTCACCTGACCAAAATGGCTGCGCGCAACCAGTCACCCCGAGCCGCAAAATCGTGCGCGGATGAAGCGCCCGAACAGGAGCACGGCCACCTGACCTGCATCCGAAGCGGCGGTCCGCGGTGGCCGAGGTTGCCGCAATCTGGCAAGATAGCTGTTGCGACAGCTTGCAATTCGCACCGGGTTTTTGCAGAGTTGCACCTGTGCGAACTGCCGCCCATGAGTTGCCAGGCGCGGCAGCCAATAACCGAACCTCACGCGCCGGAACGCTTTCGTTCTGGCGCGTGCTTTTGTGCGGCAGGAGCCGCGTGGACCAGGAAAAGTCATGAGCAAGTCAGCCATTACCGTTTCGCGAATCGATCTGGATCGCATCGAAGCCTTGCTGGAGCGTCTGCCGCCGGCGGAAGCGGCCAAGCTCCAGCCACTGCGTGCCGAACTTGATCGCGCCGAGGTGGTGGAACCCGCGGCGATGCCGGCGAACATCGTGACCATGAATTCCACCGTGACCTTCGAGGACGAAGACAACGGGGAGAAAATGACCCTTACCCTGGCCTATCCGAAAGCTGCCGGTAAAGCGGGCACGGTCTCCATCCTGGCTCCGGTAGGCAGTGCTTTGCTGGGCCTGGCGCAAGGGCAGATGATCAATTGGCCGATGCCGGACGGGCGCAAGCGCCAACTGAAGGTGCTGGAAATCACCTATCAGCCGGAATCCGCCGGGGACCTGCACCGCTGAGCCCCGTTTCGACGCCGACATGACGGGCGAATCGCTACACTGCGGGGACAAGGAGGCCTGCATGAGCGAACCCGTTGTCCCCGCTGAAACCGTGGCCCGTGCGGCCGCGCTGCGAGCGCAGATCGAGCAGGCCAACTACCGCTACCACGTACTCGACGATCCGGATATCACCGACGCCGACTACGACCGTTTGATGCGCGAACTGGAAGCGTTGGAGTCGGCATGTCCCGCACTCGCCTCGAACAGTTCGCCGAGCCGCAACGTCGGTGCGCGGGCACATGGCGGCTTCGCCGAGGTACGCCATGCCTTGCCGATGCTGTCGCTGGGCAACGCATTCGAGCAGGAGGGCGAGACTGATCGGGAGCGCTTTCACGAAGTCGCCGAGTTCGTGCGGCGCATCGAGCAGACGCTGGAGCGCGACCAGTTGGTGTTCTCGGTCGAACCCAAGCTCGACGGCCTGGCCATCAGCCTGCGCTACGAGCAGGGCGTTTTCGTGCAGGGCGCCACGCGCGGCGATGGCGAAACCGGCGAGGAGGTCACGGCCAATCTGCGCACGGTGCGGGCCATACCGTTGAAGCTGCGCGGCAAAGGCTGGCCTGACGTGCTCGAAGTGCGCGGCGAGGTGATCATGCTGCGCAAGGACTTCGAAACGTTCAACGAATATGCCCGCACCCACGGCGAGAAGCCTCTGGCCAATCCCCGCAATGGCGCCGCCGGTTCGCTGCGCCAGCTCGACCCGGCGATCACAGCGAAGCGTCGTCTGAGCTTCTTTGCCTACGCCATCGGCGTGGTCGAGGGCGGCAAGCTGGCCTCGACGCACTCGGCTACCCTGCAACAATTGCGGGGTTGGGGCTTACCGGTGTCGCCCGAGGTGGATATCGCCCGTGGCTTCGATGGCCTCATCGCATATTTCCATCGCATCGGCGCCAAGCGCGACAGCTTGCCGTACGACATTGATGGCGTCGTCTACAAGCTGGATGACTACGCCGGTCAGCGCGAAATGGGCTTTGTCTCCCGTGCGCCACGTTGGGCCATCGCACACAAGTTTCCGGCACAGGAACAGACTACCAGGCTGCTCGATATCGAGGTTCAGATCGGCCGCACCGGCGCCGCCACTCCGCGTGCGCGGATGGAGCCGGTGCAAGTAGCCGGCGTTACCGTGACATATGCCACCTTGCACAACGCCGACCAGGTCGCGCGGCTCGATGCGCGCATCGGTGACACGGTGATCGTTCGGCGCGCGGGCGATGTGATTCCGGAAGTGGTGCGGGTGGTGCTGGATCAGCGCCCGAAAGGCACCGTGGCGTGGACGATGCCTGGGCACTGCCCGGTGTGCGGGTCGGCGCTGTTGCGCGAGGAAGGAGCTGCCGCATGGCGCTGTTCCGGTGGACTGATCTGCGCCGCACAGCGCAAGGAGGCCTTGATCCACTTCGCCTCGCGCCGCGCGATGGATGTCGAAGGTCTGGGCGAGCGTTTTGCCGAAGCCCTGGTCGAGTTCGACATGGTCAAGACGCCGGCCGACCTGTATCGCCTGACAGTGGATGATTTCGTCGACATGAAGCAGCGCGCCGACGAACGTGACGGAACCACCCCGGAGACCGTGAAGGCGGGCAAGGTCGCCACGAAATGGGCCGAGAACCTGGTCGACGCCATCGCAGCCAGCAAGCACACCACGCTGGCGCGTTTCCTGTTTGCGCTGGGCATCATGCACATCGGCGAAAGCACGGCCAGGACGCTGGCGAGCTGGCTGGGACGTCTCGAGTTCGTGCGCAGCACACCGGCACCGGTACTTCGCCTGTTGCCAGATATCGGTAGCGAAGTGGCAGACTCGATCGAGGGTTTTTTCGCCCAGTCGGGCAACCAGAAGGTAGTGGACGATCTGCTGGCCGAGGACATCAGGTTCAGCGACGAAGCAGCCCCTTCTCCCAAGCTGCGCGAGAAGCTCGATCTGGCGATGCTGCTGGACATGGCGCCGATAGGACAGCTTGGACCGAAACGCACGCGCCTTCTCGCCGGCCGTTTCCGGACCTTGCGGCAATTGCGGGAAGCCGGCACGACGCACTGGATTACCGCGGGTCTGCCGCAGGCAGCGGCCGCGAATCTGGCTGCGTTTCTCGACGATGATGCCGCTTCGGCCCAATTCGCCCATGCCGAAGTCGCCATGCGACGACTGCTCGAAGCGATTCCGGCAGCGGCCACGGTCGGCGTGCTGCCGCTTGAAGGACAGACCATCGTGCTCACCGGCACCTTGCAATCGCTGGGACGTGACGCGGCAAAGCAGCAGCTCGAGGCGCTCGGTGCCAAGGTTTCCGGTTCGGTATCGAAGAAAACCAGCTTCGTGGTCGCCGGCGCAGAAGCCGGATCCAAGCTGGACAAGGCCACCGAACTGGGCGTCGAGGTATGGGATGAAACGCGATTGCTGGCCTTGCTGGAAAAGCACGGGACACCAGGTTGAATGAAGCGCCGCTGATCGCGTCGTTGCGGATGCGCGCGCATCTCTATGCGTTGATCCGCGCGTTCTTCGCAGAACGCCATGTGCTGGAAGTGGAAACCCCGATCCTTTCCGCCGCCGGCAACACTGAGCCGAACATCGAAAGTTTCACCACGTGCTTCAGCGGCCACGTCGACGCCGGTGCGCGCGAGCGCTGGTTGCGCACCTCGCCGGAGTATCCGCTCAAGCGCCTGCTCGCAGCCGGTGTCGGCGACTGTTATGAGTTGGGCCGGGTGTTCCGCAACGGCGAAGCTGGCGGTCGCCACAATCCCGAGTTCACCATGCTTGAGTGGTACCGGGTTGGCTGGGATCATCGACGGCTGATGCAGGAAACCATCGAACTGGTCACTGCGGCGCTCGCGCTGATGGAACGTCGTGCCGAGGTGGTGATCCAGAGCTATCGGCAGTTGTTTCTCGACGGGTTGGGACTTGACCCGATGCATGATCCGATCGAAAAGCTGCAGGCGCCGCTGGACAAGTTTGGTATCGATCCGTCAAGCCTTCGACGCGACGACTGGCTCGACCTGCTGATCACGCACCGGCTGCAGCCGGCGTTGCCGCGCGACCGCATCACCGTGATCCACGATTATCCGTCGAGTCAGTGCGCGCTGGCGAAGATTCGCGCGGGCGATCCGCCGCTGGCCGAGCGGTTCGAGTTGTATCTGGGGCCATACGAGCTGGCCAACGGTTATCACGAACTCAACGACGCGGGCGAGCAGCGGACCCGTTTCGAGCGCGACAACGCCGTGCGTCGGGACCGGGGCACGCCGCAGCCGGCCATCGACGAGCGCCTGCTTGCCGTACTCGATGCAATGCCCGATTGTGCCGGCGTGGCGCTTGGTGTGGAGCGCCTGCTGATGTGCATGGCCGACTCCGACGCCATTGCCGATGTGCTGGCGTTTCCATTTCCCGAGGCGTGAGCCATGGCAGGCAACCACAAGGATCGCCTGACGCTGCCCAAACCCGGCGTCAGACCATATCGCCCTTGATGTCCGGTAGCGTGGCGCGATCGCTCCACAGATAGCGGTAGATCAGGCCGCCGACGATGCCGCCCATGATCGGCACCAGCCAGAAGAACCATAGTTGGTGAATCGCCCAGCCGCCCTGGAAAAAAGCCACTGCGGTGGATCGCGCCGGGTTCACCGAGGTATTGGTGACCGGGATGCTGACCAGGTGGATCAGGGTCAGCGCCAGGCCGATTGCGATGCCGGCGAACCCTACTGGCGCGCTTTTGTGCGTGGCACCCATGATGATGAAGATGAAAAAGCCGGTCATCACAAGCTCGCACAACGCCGCCGCCCCCATCGAATAACCACCTGGAGAATGCGCGCCATAACCGTTCGATGCGAATCCGCTGGCCGCGGCGTCGAAGCCGGGCTTGCCCGAGGCGATCACGTACAGCACCAGGCCGGCGAGGAGACCGCCGAGTACCTGCGCGATGATGTAGGGAATGACTTCCTTTACCGGGAATCGGCCGCCGGCGGCCAGCCCGCAAGTCACCGCCGGATTGATGTGGCAGCCGGAAATGTGACCGATGGCATAGCACATGGTGAGCAAGGTCAGGCCGAACGCCAGTGCCACGCCGGCGAAGCCAATGCCCAGTTGCGGAAAGCCGGCTGCCAGCACGGCGCTGCCGCAGCCGCCGAGAACCAGCCAGAACGTGCCGAAGAATTCGGCGGTCATGCGCTTGCCTATGTTCATGGAGACTCTCCTTTCAGCAGCGAAGTCGAGGGAAGATTCATGCGCTGGAACACGTGACGCTGCGACACCGGAGCAGTCTAGCCGAGTGGCGGCGGACGGTGTCAGCCGGTGCACGCCGACGGAGACGATGGTGCTCAGCTGGCGTGATGGTCAGGAGATCCCGACGAAGGCGTGGGATGGATTTCACGTCGCCACACGGCGGCCTGATTCCTTAGCTGTCGGACAACCACGACGGAATTGACACGGCGACAAGGGTTGCACCAGCATCGGACGTCCGAGGCCAGGGAGAAAGGCGATGAGCAGCGGCAAGCTGGGGTTTGCATTGGTGTTGCTGCTGGCAGCTCTGGTCGGTGGCTGGTTTCTTTCCAACTACCTGACCTTGTTCTTGCTCCATCTGCGCGATGCACCGTTGGCCTGGAACACATGGTGGCAGTACCTCCAGGCGACATCTCTGCCACAGTTCGCGCCTTTCGTCACCAGGATAAGGCTCAGCGGCGTCGTCGGCTTCGGTCTGCCGCTGCTGGTCTGGGTGGGTTTGCTGATTCCTCTGTTCAGGTCCAAGCGTGAATCCCTGCATGGCGATGCGCGGTTCGCGGGCCTGGCTGATCTGAGAAAGGCGGGACTGCTCAAGCAATCTCCGCAAAGCCTTCTCGTCGGCAAGTACAAAGGTCGCTATCTTTGGCTGGGGGGCGCTCAGCACGTCATCACGATCAGTCCGACGCGTTCGGGCAAGACGACCAGCGTAGCCATACCGGTGTTGCTGTCCTACCTCCAATCCACGGTCGTGCTCGACGTCAAGGGCGAGCTGTTCAAGGCGACCAGCGGTTGGCGCGAATCCCAGGGCCAGGTGATCCGCGTGTGGGCTCCCTACGACGAGTCGGGCGCTACGCACCGTTTCAATCCCATGACCTGTCTGGTCGGGATGGACTCGGGCAAGCGTATTGGCGAAATACAGACCATCGCCGCCATCCTGTATCCGGACGAGCAAACGATGGATCCCTTCTGGACTTCGCAGAGTCGCGCTGCATTCACCGCCTTTGCCTCCTACCTGTTCGAGGCGTGGGACCACCAGTTCGACGGGCTGATCCTCCACAAGTCGCACTCTGACCTGATGTCCGAAGTCAATTCCTCTCCGCACTTTCCCAGTCTGGAGCGGATCCTCCATTTCTCCAGCGGCATGGATGGCCGAAGCACAAGGGATACGCTGCAAAAGGTTCTCAAAGACCCCAGTTACGCCTTCGTGAGTTCGCAAACGCGTACCGTCTTCGGCAACCTGGTCGGACTCGCCGAGCAGACTTTTTCATCGGTGATCGCGACCACGCAGGCACCGCTGCAGCAGTTCCTGAATCCGACCTTGGCTGCCGCCACCAACGCCACGGACATCGATATCGGCAGCCTGCGCAAGCGGCCGACCACCCTGTACGTCATCATTCCCACCAACAAGCTGGACGAGAGCAGCAAGCTGTTGAATGTCTTCTTCAGCACCGTGATCGGCAACAACCTCACCAGACAACTGGGCGAGGAACCCGACCTGAAATATCAGATGCTGTTGCTGATGGACGAGTTCACCGCCATGGGGCGCATGGACGTCTGGGCCAAACGCATATCGATCTCGGCCAGCTACGGCGTGCGTGACCTTTGCATCGTGCAGAGCCGCGCTCAGTTGCGTTCGGCCTACGGCGACAACGATGCGCAGAACTTCATCACCAATCACGGCGCACAGATCGTTTTCGCGCCGCGCGAGCAGAGCGACGCCAACGAATATAGCGAGATGCTTGGCTACAAGACCATCCGCAAAAAGCATCGCAGCATCAGTCGGGGCAGGGGCACCAACCAGGTCTCGGTCAACTACACGGAAGAGAAGCGGGCGCTGTTCCTGCCGCAGGAGATCAAGGAACTGCCCGGCGACGACGAATTGATTTTCTACGAAGGGTGCAAGCCGATTCGGGCGAACAAGAACTGGTTCTTCGAGGATGCCATCTTCAAAAAGAGGGCTAGCGTCGCGCCGGCAAGGATCAAGACGGTGACAGTTGGGAAGACGCCAAGAATCTTCGATCTGACGGAGGCGAACAAAGCAGCACTGAGGAGTCGTCAATGAATCGGTTGCGTATTGCAGGCCATGCGGCGAGCTGCTTGATCAAGGGTCAAGCAACGCAGGTCAAGATATTTCAAAAGACATTCAAATTCATGTCAATGACGTGTCGCTGGATCGGACCGACGGCCCTCCTGGTGGTGCTGGCAGCGTGCAACGGTGCGTCGCCGGCTGCGTCAGCCAATGGCTCGCCGCCGAGTAAGTCAAGCTCTGGTGCATCGGCCAATGGTTCGCCCTCGAGCAAGACAAGCTGGTTCAATCCGGCCAACACGTTCAAGAACCCGCAGGCCTTGGCGCTGGCACGCGCCGCGCAGGACAACAATGCGGCGGAAGTGCGGCGGTTGATCAAGGATGAGCATATCAATCCTGATACGTTGTT
>JBDTEG010000047.1:0-8927 GCA_039922695.1 Rhodanobacter sp.
GCTTTGGGACGAAAAGCCAAAGAGCGCCATCAGCATTGCCTTTACGTTTCAGGGACTCGCTGCGCTCCAGTTGCCGCTTGCCACTTTGAATACCTTTCCGGTCGAATTTCAGGAGGGCATGAAGGCCCGCGGCCGCATTTTGGGCGACACCGGCGTCAATTCGGCTGAGCATTGGGAAGACCTTTGGCGCGAGGGCAATGTGCATGCGTGGCTTGGCATCAACGGCCTCTCACTTGAAGACGTCACAACCCAGTTCGATGCCATCAGCGCGCTGATGACTGAAACCCGCGGTGCGCGGTGCCTGGGCATTCAGGATGCGGCTTCGCTCTTCGAAGACGGCGCCTTCAACGCCAAGGAGCACTTTGGCTATACCGACGGATTCGGCAACCCGGACTACGTCGATATCTGTCGCAAGGCACAAAACGGGCAAGGTAAACTCGACAAAGATGGCAACTGGACACCTCTGGCGACCGGCGAACTGCTGCTTGGGTACGCCGACGAGGCTGGCGAGTTGCCAGTTGCACCGGTGCCCCATTTGCTCGCCAGCAACGGAACCTTCATGGTCTACCGCAAGCTGCATCAGAATGTCGGAACCTTCCGCGCTTTTTTGAACAAGTGGAGCTTCCTCTACGGTGCTGGAGACGCCTTCGCAAAAGAGAAGCTGGCTTCGAAGTTCATCGGTAGATGGAGGAACGGCACTCCCATCGAGAGTGCGCCCGATGCGCCGGATCCCGACATTCTTCAGCGACCCGACAAGAGTACCGACTTCAAATACGGCAGCGACCCAACGGGCGCGCGCTGTCCGTTAGGCGCGCATATCCGCCGGGTTCATCCACGCGATTCTTTCGGCTTCGAGGGGCGTTTGATCAACCGTCGCCGCATCTCACGGCGTGGTCTTCCGTATGGCCCACTGGCTTCCGCGGAAGATCCCGGCACGCCTGAGGAAGCTGCGCAATTGGACGCGGTTGATCGCGGAGTCATCTTCATGGCGCTCAACGCAAGTCTTGCCAGGCAATTCGAGTTTGTGCAGCAGCAATGGGTCGCCTACGGCAACGATGCACATCTCGGCAACGAGAAAGACCCGCTGATGGGTAGCCATGGTGAAGGCGAAAAATTCGTCATTCAGGGTGACGCCAACCCGACCAACCCGCCGTTCGTTTGCAGCGGCTTGCCCAACTTCGTAGAGCTGCGTGGTGGCGAATATTTCTTCGTGCCCAGCATCACCGCCATCGGGATGATTGCCAGGGAACTCGTCGATCCGCGCTAGCAAGGAGTTTCTTGATCGGGACTCAGTAATGTCCGGTTGATCCGGGAATGGAATCCATTGGTCAGTTGTCTAGTCCAACTGATTCTTTAGTATTCCTGACAAACAACGCCGGGGGGCTAAAGGGAGCTAAGCGGGTCAGAGCCGCTTACTTCGGTGCAGCCAACGGCTCGAAATGTTTTCAGGTTCAATTGCCGACACGAGATCGGCAGGTGAGGTCGAAGCCGGCGGGGTCGGAGTGCACTGTCTCAGCTGGTTGGCGCTGACCTCTGTTTTTGAACAATTCGGGGAGACTTTTCATGGATCTTTTTGGCGTCACTTACACGAGCGAAGCGAGCCGGCCGCTGAGTGCGGAAGACCTCGACCGCCTGCTGGTGTCCGCACGATCGAGGAACTCGTTGGTCGGTGTCACGGGCGTGTTGTTGTATGGCGAGGGCCGGTTCGTTCAGTACTTCGAGGGAATGCGTGGTGGCGTGGACGACGTCTACGCACGTATCAAGCGGTCAGACCTGCACCGCAATGTGATGGAACTTGAGCATCAACACATTTCGCAGCGTTTGTTCAATCGCTGGTTCATGGGTTTTCGCGAGACGCCGGCGAGCGCGTTGCAGAAGCTCAGCCAGGAGGCATGGGCGCGCGAGCTGCCTTGGGTCGAAGGGCAGTCCATTCCGTCACCGGGGATGGCGCATCTGTTGGCGCTGGTTGCCTGATGGAAAATGCAAAAAAAAGTGTCAGGGACAATTTCTGAAAGGGTTTTGGTGGTTTTGGATGAGGTGGGGCGCGGCTTGGACTGATGGTCGTGAGAAAAGGTGTCAGGGTCAATTTGCGGCAAAAATGCGGTCACCATTTCGCCGCTTCGTAACCGGGCCAGAGCGCTCTGACCCGCTTTAGTTGGGGAAGCCGTGGCATCGCAGTTGCTGGTGGGGTACACGCTGCCACTGTGCTGCAGGCGACTGTTTGGATCTCTCAGCGGGCGATTCCCTCGTCTGTAGGCATGGACTTAATTGGCCGCGTCCCCTTTCTTGCCTTAGTTTCCTGCGGTTTCGGATATATATTGAGCCGGCAGATCGCAACGCGGTATGGCTGGTGCCAAGGTGGAGGTGCGATAGGCGGGATCCGTTGATGAGCGCGTTGTCGGCGTCCTTTCCCTATCGGCGCCGGATCGCCCGGGAGTGTGCCGTGGTTGAGTGGATTGAATACGCCAAAATGGCAGGTGCCTTTGTCGGTGCGCTGGGCATCGCCACGATGGCAAAGCTGTACCACGACAAGGTGGTCGCCGGTAAGGACAACGGGCTGGCGATCAAGACGGCCGAACTCGTGCGTTTGCAGGCCGACTTGGTCAAGGCCGAGGCGCGGGCGCAGGATGCCGAGCATGCGGCGGTGCCGGCGCATGGCGACCTGAGCCGGTTGCGCGGGCAACTGGGAGAGATGCTGGAGCGGCTGGCGCTGACCATGCAGGTGCAGGCAGCTTCGCTGTATATCCCGCTGTTCAATGCCGGTGACGAGCGTGGCACCGCGCCACGCAGCTTTGCGTTTGTCGCGGCGTGGAACATCGAGCCGGCGGCGACGGCGGCGATCCTGAAGATGAAGCTGGTGGAGTCGTGGACCGTGGTGGGCGAGTGCTGGGACAAAGGGACGCCGATCGTCAGCAACAACCTGCAGAGCAGTGTCCGCCACGTGCCTTCCTATGACAGACAGTCGGGTTTTGCGCCGGTCAGCACTCTGGTATCACCAGTGCGCTGGCAGGGGAGGCCGGTGGGCGTGGCGCAGTTCTTCAACAAGACCGTGCAAGATCATGCCTACGAGGTGGACGAGCAAGGCTTCGGTGGCGAGGATCGCCGGTTGCTGGCCGACGCGCTGCAGGAAACCAGCGATTCTGGCCTCGCGGGCAAGCTGCACTACTTCCAGTCCAGCCCGGATGCGCTGCGTTTCCTTGGCCTGCAGGGCGAGCTGGACTTGGAAAACGCGGTCATCATGTACGTGGACCTGACACAGTCTTCGGCGCTGTACAGCGAGATGCCGCTGGTCGAGGTGGCGCGGCTGATCAACCGTTTCAGCCGCCACATCTACAAGCGTGTGAGCCTGTTCGCCGGCGTGGTTGAGAAATTCAACGGCGACGGCGCGATGATCCGCTTTCATTACGACGACGCCGATCTGGGCCAGCCACTTGGCAGCCCGGCGCTGCGGGCGATGTGCGTCGCGGCTGACCTGATCGCGGACTTCCGCAGCTTCAAGTCGTCGCACTGGCCCGGAGTGGCACAAGACCTGGCCGCATCGATCCGACTGCGCGTCACGATCGCGCTTGGTCCGGTGATTGCCACCACTATGGGGCCACAACAGTTCCAGCTGCCCACGGTGATTGGCCAGTGCGTGAACCGATCCGCCAAGATGATCGGGTATGCGCCGCGGGACCGCGACATTGTGCTTGTCGACGACAACGTCAGGCATGCGCTGAAGCAGATCGATGACGGCTATCTCGCCACGCTCACTGACTTCAACCAGTGGGTAGACCCGAGCGTGCGACAGGCTGCCAGCCTCGCCGGCCATCTTTACTACGAAGTCGCCTTGGAGCCGTTTCGCTGCGCCTCGGCCGCGGCACGCCGCAAATCCGGGCCATCCCAGAGTGCACTTTCCGAGCTTTGATCTGGGTGCTGTCCATGGACGACCGATTTTCGCCACGCCCGCACGTCGCGAGAGCGAAACCGGGACCGAGGAACTCAAATGCCCTCCGGCGCCGTATCCACGGGGTCAACAAAGGGGACGGAGGCAGTTAAATCAGTACACCAGGCAGATTCATGATCGCCGCCCCCTTTGATTCCCTTGATCTCTTTGTGGCGGCGCCTGGTTGGCGGTTTCACACACCCGGTCGTATTGCCGCCCGCGCATTGCGGCAGGCTGTGCATCGTGCGGGCAGGCGCGCGAGCAATTCCAGCGCTTCGCCGGCGCCACGATCCTGCAGCGTCGCGCGCGCCCGCACACCGGCGACGTCCAGGTGCACCGTCGTGAGGCCGAGGCGTCGCTGGACCGGTCCTTCGGTGGCGCGAATGCTCTGCACCTTGGCCAGCGACACCCACGTCGTGGTTGCCTCAAGTCGTCCGCGGCGTGCCGCGATGTACAGATCATTGCTGCCCATGGCGAGCAGGTGCTTGCTCAGGGGTGCTTTCCAGACGGCTCGCGCTGGCGCGGGTACCGAACAGGGCGGGGCCTCCGGCACCAGGTTCGCGATGATCGCCTTGCCCACCTCGAGACGCCCGACGGCAAGCAGCGGACGCGATGTCTGACCTTCCGCTCGGTTTTCCTTTTTCACCTTGCCGCCGGCAACCACCACCTCGACGCGGCACCAGCCGAAGCGGCGCCACAACAGCGGCTGGCGCAGGCGCACGAGCTGGATGCGGTCACGACTGATCGTTTCCGAGGTCGTTTGCACGAGTCCCGAGCGCAGCTCGAATCCCGCCTCCGTGGCGTGGATGGTGAGATGGTAATCACCGTTGAAGCGTTTCCACAGTGCGCCGGCGAAGCCGATGAACGGCCAGACGCCACCCGCTGCGATGGCTTTGGCAGCCGAGGGAAACATCGTGAGCCCGATGACGAACGCCACACCCAAGATCACTGCAACGAGACCCACACCGGCCGTGAGCGTGCCAACGATGAGCCGCCCGGTGTCCGTGACCACCAGCGGTTTGCCGGTTCCCAAGTCTGTTGCTGTCGCGGTGCCGGGCGCTGCAGCCGGGGCAGATCCGGGAGCTTGCCCGGTTTCAGCCCCTTCCTCGCGCTCGGCCCGGGCTATGGCGAGCAGCTCGTTGCGAAGCCGGGTTGCGTGCGCCAGCGTCAGACACGCCAGACGCGCCGTGTCCCCACCGCTTCCTGCAAGCCGAAGGCGCAGTTCGGCGACGCCCAGAATGCGTGCAAGACCGCTCTGGGCGATGTCGATCGCCTGCACGCGGCTCAACGGGTAGCGACTGGAACTGCGATTGATGAGCCCGCTGTCGATATGCAGGACACCATCAACAAGACGCCAACGCGTAATGAGCCACGTGACAATGCCAAGGACAAGCGCGACGCCAATGACCATGAGGTCCCAGCGATGGTCGCCATGGGCATGTTGGGTCTGGACGAGGCTGACGAGAAGGATGACAGCGACGGAGATGAGGTGCCGGCCGGCGCGTACGACCGGCGATAGCGGATGCAGGCGCTGCCACGGCGTGGTCGCGTGTGGATCGACATCGACCGCCGGGACGCGGGGTGCACTCATAGACCTGCCGAGCGCGCTTGACCGAGCCGGCTAAGGGCATCGCGCAGGCGCTGTGCTTCCTCGCGGCCCAGCCCCGGGATGACGGCGTCGCTCGCGGCCGCCGCCGTATGCATGTGCAGCGTGCTGAGACCAAAAAAACGCTCGAACGGTCCGGCCACGACATCCACGAACTGCATGCGCCCGTAGGGAACAACCGAAAGGCGCCGCACCAGCACGCCATGCTCGACCATGAGGTCATCGTCACGTTCCATGTACTGCCACGAATGCACCCGACGACGCAGCGCGCGCAGTGCGAACAACGCGATGCCGAAAACGACTGCCGCAGCAGCGAGCCCCCACCACCACGTCGCGTGGATGCCAACCACCGATCCCGCCGCGACTATCGCGAGGGCTGCAACGATGCCACCCTGGACGCGTCGCATGCGCCAGAGCTGTGGCGATGGACGGATCCACGGTTTGCCCGCGTTGAAGTCGTTGAGGGAAGTCATGGCTCTCACGGGTAGTACGGAAAGGAGACGGGCAATTATGCCGAAGAAGGGGACAGACGCAATGTTTTGCCTCCGTCCCGTTTGGCCCTTTGGCCAGTATTCCCTGGCGCGGCGCCTGTGCACTGGTATTTGAATTCGGCTCCTCTAACATGGCCACCTTCGCGTCGACCGATCGCAGGAGCGTCTCTTGGAAGTTCAACCTTGGTTCGAGAGGGACGACTATCGTGCCGAAGCGCGTTACCTGCAGCTGAGCGAATCGTTGCGTGGCATGGTTGATACGTTCCGCGACGATGGATTTGTGATCCTTGAGGATACCGGCATCCACGCGCACACGCTCGATGCGGTCAATCAATCGCTGGAGCGGCAGGGTGCATCGTCGGATTACATGCGTGGCCGGGTGCAGGATGCCTGGAAGACGTGCCCGGCGGTCGGCCAAGTGGCCACGTGCGCCGCGGTGCTGGAAGTGTTGAGCGTGCTGTATCAGCGCGATCCGATCCCATTCCAGACCCTGAACTTTCGTGTGGCCACGCAGCAGCGTGCGCACAGCGACACCATCCACTTCAACACGTTGCCGCACGGGTTCATGTGCGGGGTGTGGGTGGCACTGGAGGATGTCGATGCCGAAAACGGGCCCCTGTTCTATCACCCGGGAAGCCAGCGGCTTCCGGTATTCCATCTCGATGATCTGGGTATCGACGTCAGCCCCGGGGAAGCGCTCGAACGTGCGGGGGAAACCTATGGCCGCTATGAGGATCGCGTCCAGCAGGTGCTGCAGAAATCCGGCCACGGCCGCCAGGAGGCACATCTGAAAAAGGGGCAGGCGCTGATCTGGTCATCCAATATTTTTCACGGTGGCTCGCGCCTGCTCGACCCGTCGCGGACGCGCAAAAGCCAGGTGACCCACTACTACTTTCCCGGTTGCGTTTACTACACACCGCTGCTGTCGAACCCGATGAAACAACACTGGGAGCTGCGTCGCGTTTCAGATATCCGTACCGGGAAGGCGGTGCCTGACTACGGCGCCGTGTCGGCCCGACGCTCGCCGTGGTCCGTGCTGCGGCACCTCCTTGGAAAGCGGGTGCGTTGAGCAGACTGCGCCCAGAAAAGTCAGAAAAGGTGTCAGGGACAATCTCCGGGAAACCGGGACGGAGTCAAATGGGATTCGCTCAACGTCCTACGTCCCGTTTTGCCGCTTTCCGTAGCCATGCGCGTAGCATCGGGTTTGCCGTTCGCCGGACGGTGGTTGTCAGATAGGTTTGGCTGGAAGCGGTGAACCTTCGACGCCAGACAGCAGGATTGGGAGAAGTCCATGAGCATCGCACCAACTGCCGGTATTTCGATTCAGAGCGTTCTGGATCTGATCAAATTCAGCGTCGTTGTGGTGGCCATTCTGGCAACCGGTTTTTCCGTGATTGGAGCGATCGCCCTATGGCGGGCTGGACCAGAAGGCATCAAAGAGTTTTTCCAGATGTTCGAGCGGTTGCAGATGTTGCCCCTGCTGACGGTCATGTTTGTCATAGGGTCGGCAACGGTACTTGGTTTGCTTGGCATACTTGATTCCAACGGAGTCACCGGCATTCTCAGCGGCGTCGCCGGTTACGTTCTTGGCGGCCTGAATCGGTCGCCTGCGGCTGCTGCAGTCAAGAAGAACGCCGAGCCCCCTGCCCAAACGTGAAGTTCGAAAACCGGGCGGAGGGGACGGAGGGCGTTGCTCCCGTTGGGCTTCGCACGGCTCGGCCGCCCAGGGAAACAAGGTGTCAGGGACAATTTCCGACAGCGAAACGGCGTCGGGGATGCGGGCAAGACGCGGCTCGCGCTGATCGGCAAGGCAGGGGTGCCGCGTGATGCCATGCACATGGCTCGATTTGCACGATTTGATCTCGCCGGCGTTCCGCAGCACGTGGTGCAGCGGGACAATGAACTTCCGCCGTGTTTTCTGGACGACGAGGATCGGCAGCGTTACCTGCCGTGCCTGCGGCAAGGATTGCTGCGGTTCGGCTGCAGCCTGCATGCCTGTGTCTTGATGAGTAACCACGTGCACTTGCTGCTGACGCCTGATGGAGACAGGTGCGGTGTCGCGGATGATGCATGCTTTCGCGCGCAACTATGTGGGCTCGTTTAGGTTCCCCAAGCTCGTTTCTCGACGCGCCGAGCTTTTTTCTCCAGCGGCCCGGTTATTTTCTCCGTCCTGCAAAACAGAGTGCAAGTCCCTGAAAGCAGTGAACGTTCGGTCAGTTCGAGTGCGACAAAAGCCGCCGCATGCGTATGGCCGTCTGGGTATCGCCAGCCGCATCGGCCGCGAGGGCGGCACCGTGCAACGCGCCACGTCGGCCAGGAGCGGCCGCCAAGGCGGTTTCATAGGCTCTCAGGGCGTGTCGGGGCTCGTGTATCTGCAGGTAGAGATCGCCGAGCTGTTCGCGTGCGGGGAGGATCGGGCCCGGTGTCAACGGCAATTTTTCGACGCCGTCCTCCTCATCTGCGGCCGCCCGGAGTGTGGCAAGGCCATCGTCGGCGCGCGCCCGGGCTACGGCCTGCCAAGCCCGGGCTTCCTTTTCGAGAATGTCGACCTGGGTCGCCCAATAGGTCTTCTTGCTGGCCAGCAACTGCTGCCTGCAGGTGTCCAGTCGCGCGATGTCATCATCGACCCTTTGCGCATTGCCGCCGCGCGCGTTGGCCACGGCGCGTGCCCAGTAGACGAGCGCCGCCACTTCCGGGGCCAGGCCGTCGTGTGCCTGCAGGCTCGAGGCAACGGCCCATTCGCGGTCTTCCATGGCCAGCCGGATCGGCATGGCCGTCAACGCGTAGCCCACCTTGAAGTCGCCACCGGCCTGGATGGCCATGCCGTCGAGTGAATGCACGACGCGCTCGGCCTCGTCGCGCTGGCCACGCTGGATGTACGCGTAGGTGAGGTAGTCCATCGCAT
>JBDTEG010000048.1:0-14306 GCA_039922695.1 Rhodanobacter sp.
CGATAGCTATGATGTCTTGACCAGCGTCTATCCGGCCGACCGGCCATGGACGACCTTGATCGTCCTCCGCTATCGCGATGATGCAGCACTCGCACGCCGCGAACAGGTCAAGGCGAAAGTGCGCGCAGACCTGACCGCCAATCCAGCATGGAAGGCTTTCAGCAAGAACAAGAAGGACCTGCGCGCCGAAGGGGTGGCTGCACTCGCCGACGAGCTTGCTGCTTCCGAAGTTGCCCCATGAAATGGTGCAAGCGGTTGCCCGGGTTCTACCCATATTTCAGTGACACAGGAGTCAGGGCAACTTGAGGGGGGCTTGCGCCTGGCTGGCAGTTCAGCCCTACCGCCTCACGCTCAGACTCGCCGCTGAACGTTCTTCGCTTAAACAGGACACCCCATTTTGGCCAAGACCGGTCATTCTGAAAATGTCCGATTTGACGGGATAAGGCCCGGAGTAGCTGAGAGATACGGAGCGGTCTGATAGCACTTGCTACCGCTGACGATGGGTGTGACCGGCCGGATTCGAAAAGAAAGCGGCGCGCTGGCAAGACCCTCTTGAACACCGGGTAACCAAGTCGATGAACGCGACCTTTCGCAGATACCTCTCATGGATTCACACCTGGTCTGGCCTGACAATCGGGTTTGCCATCGTAATGTTTGCGGTGACAGCTGCCGGGCTGGTCCTGCGTCCTGAGCTGGACGCTGTCGTCAATCGAGATCTCCTCATCACACCGTTGTGCAGCGCGCCACTGCCGCTCAAGGCTCTGGATGTCGCGGCTCGGGCAGCCCATCCATCAAGCAAGCCCTATGCAATCGAGGTCACGCGCGACGCTACCTCCTCAACCGCGATCAGGTTTGCCAATGACGACTACGTCTATCTCGATCCTTGCACGGCACGGGTATTGGGAATGCGGAACCAATACGGGGGATTCTTCGGCACCATGGATTGGCTGCATCGTTTCAAATTCATCGGTCATGGCGATGGAAGCGGAAAAATTGTCGGCGGCTGGGTGGACGCTATATTTGCCGTTCTCCTGATCGTTGGTGGCTTGATCCTTTGGTGGCCGCGCCGGCGTGGTGACCTCAAGAGCGCAGTGGCTTTTCAATGGCGGCGTTCCGGCAGCGCACGCACGCTGAGTCTGCACAAAATTGCCGGTCTATATAGCTCATCTCTGTTGCTGGTGATTGTACTTACGGCGCTGCCATTGGCGTTTCAACCATTTCGCCAACTGATTGGTTGGGTGACACACTCCTCAGTCGATACGCCGGCGCCGCCCAAAATTGAGCGATCACCGATCGGTGCAAGGCTTCTGACAATGGATGCCCTATGGCAGCGCACGCTGGAACGTGTTCCGAACATCGCATGGGCCTCCCTCTATTACCCAGCCGCTCATAGCGCTGTGGCGCATGTAGAAATGCTTGAGTCGGGAATGCCAAATAAAAACGCCAAGACACAGCTCTATCTGAATATATATACGGGCAACACGATTCGCCTTGATCGCTACAAAACGGGTATACCGGAAGGACGTAAAGTGTACCTGTATCTGTTGGCGTTGCATTCCGGACTGGTGGGTGGGTTGCCTTATCAACTATTGTTGCTGTTGGCGGTGCTGGGTCTTCCTGTTCAATTCTATTCCGGGGCCAGCGTCTATATACGGAAAAAACTCCGAAAGCGCGTCAAGGACAGCTTGTACCTTCGGCTTGTACGAAAGACCGTTGAGGCTGAAGGTATTTGCAGCTTTGCATTTTCAGATCCCAATGGGCGAATACTTTCACCATTCAGCGCAGGATCTCATATCGATGTTGAAACTGGAAATGGAATCACACGTCAATATTCGCTCTGCAATGATCCACTGGAGACGCATCGCTACGTTATCTGCGTGCTGCTGCATACCAATTCAAGAGGCGGCTCGCGGGGGATGCACGAGAATCTGGCTGTGGGCGACTTGGTTCAGATCAGTACGCCACGTAATCATTTTCCGCTAGCACATTCGGCAAATCATTCGCTTCTGCTTGCCGCGGGTATTGGCGTGACCCCACTCTTGTGCATGGCGGAACGTCTGTCGAATATTGGCGCAGAATTTTCCATGCACTATTGCGTCCGTTCTCTAGCGCAAGCCGCTTTTGTCGAGCGCATCAGAACATCGGCATTTGCCGATCGTGTGACATTTCATATCTCAAGCGAGGGTGGAAGACTGGACATTGCCTCCCTGCTCAAAAGCTACCCTCGCGAGACGCACATCTATGTCTGTGGCTCGAATGAGTTCATAGATGGGGTCACCGTTGCTGCAAGTGAAAAGGGCTGGCCAGAGGCACACATACACCGGGAGCATTTTTCCGCATCGGGTCATACGAACAGGTCAGCCACCTCCTTTGAGCTCAAGATTGCGAGCACAGGGAAATTGATCCATGTGGCACCCGATGAGACGGCAGCTGCGGCGCTGAGACGGTGCGGGTTCGATGTACCCATTTCGTGCGCGGAGGGTTTGTGCGGAACTTGCCTTACCAAGGTGATCGAGGGCGATGTCGAACACAATGACCTGTTCCTTACCGCCGATGAGCGCACCAGAAACGATCAATTTACCCCTTGTTGCTCGAGAGCCAAAAGTCCAACGCTGGTCTTGGACCTCTAACTGTCCAGTCCCGCTTGGTTATTCCTCCTATCGGTGAACAGCACAGATCGTTTTGTCTACCAGGTGCGAAAGCATGAAGGGGTGTCTTGTACCTGAGAGCACGCTGGGGCGAGGTGGATCGCCACCAGCTTGGCCCTCGATGCCGTGACAAAGCCAACCATTCCAGGAGACGCGGCCCGCGTATTCTGGATGACGAAGACTTTCTGAATTAATTTTAATGAAGATTTAAGGTTACAGACAGAGTGCGGGAGTACTTGTAGCACGCGGCCACTCCACGGGGCATTCCGGGCACTGCCGTAAGCATGCTTTAGACCCAACATCGGTTGACAGCGCGGGGATCAGCGCACCGGAGAATGATGATGTTCGCTTCGAAAGAGAAGGCGCTGACATATTCCATCCTTGCCGCTCTTTGTTTGAGCGGATCTTCGGCGTTGCTTGCCGCAACCTCGCCAAGCCAGCCGCTGGCCAGTGTCGCCGGCAGCGGCGCCGTGGAATCGCAGAGCACGGCGCCGGCAGCGACGCCACGCTCGAAGCAAGCCACGACCGCGGCGCCCAAGGTGACGCAACTGAAATCGATTACGGTGACGTCGCCTTTCATTGCCAAAGCTGGCCACAGCGCGCTGAAGATGGACGTGCAGGCGCGCGATACGCCGTTCTCGATTTCCACCTACACCGGCAGCTTCATCCACGCGATCGAAGCTGCGCAGGTCAACACGCTCTATCCCTACATGACTGGCGTGCAGGCCGCTGGCAACACTGGCGACGACCTGGTTTTCCGTGGTTTCACCAGCGGCGTCAACGATCAGAATTCGGTCCTGGTAGACGGTCTTCCCGGATTGGCGACGCGCTTCGGCTCACCAGTCACGATCGGCATTTCTCAGATCGACGTGGTACGCGGCCCCGCTTCCGTGCTCAATGGCGAAGAGCAGCCAGGCGGCTTCGTCAACCTGATCACCAAGAAGCCCGAGGCCGATCCGCTGTACGAATTCAGTGCCAGCGGCACTACCTACGACGGTTCCGGTATCGGCTTGACCGACAAGCTCGGTAGTGACTTCGCCGCCGACCTCACCGGCCCGATAGGCCACAGCAATCGTCTGCTGTACCGCCTCGTCCTGGACGACGCGAACGGAGACACCTTCCGCAACAACAGCTACACCCACAGCATCTATTTCGCCCCCAGCGTGACCTGGAATGTCTCCGACGCGACCAGCCTGACAGCGCAATACGTGTTTCAGCGCCTGAAGTACAGCTACGACACCGAACTGGTCGCACCAAACAACAACATCGCTCTGGTAGCGCCTATCACCACTCGCTACCAGCAGCCAAACGATGAGGAGCACGAATACGGCAGCGTCCTGACCTTGTTGTTCAACCATCAATTCGCCAACGGCATGACCTGGAATCTGAATACGCGCGATGTCTGGCATACCGACGATGCGCACGGATTCGACGTCGCGTCGATCCTCAACAATCTCGAGAACGTCGGACTGCGCGCGCGCGGGCAGCTCAACAAGAGGCGCTATGACTACCTCGACACCAACCTGCACATTCCATTCGACACCTTCGGTATTCAACACAATCTGGTGGTCGGGTTGACCGACGGGCGCGATGTGGCCGACTTGAACCGGACGCAATTCTACAATGCGCCCACCACGGGTCCGAATGCACTCACCATGAGCATTTACGACCCCGTTTATGGCCTTACACCGGAGCTGTCGTTGCTGCCGCTGTATGCCCCCGGCAATGCCAGCGTGCTCACACACCGCTTCACCACGACCTACAGCTTCGGGACATATTTCGCCGACATGATGACGCTGTCCAGTCAGTGGAAGGCCACGCTGGGCCTGCGCTATTCGCGCGACCGTCAGGCCATCGAGGAGCTGAGAGTCGCCGGCGTGCCGTCGAGCAACAAGGCCAACAGCAAGGTGCTCCCGATGGCCGGCTTGATCTACCAGCCCAATGAACACTGGAGCGACTACATCAGCTACAGCACTTCTTATGTGCCACCGTCGGCTAACGCCATCGACATCAATGGCGTCAACAACTTTGTGCCGACATCAGCCGATCAAGTCGAGGCAGGCAGCAAGGTCAATTTCATGAACAACCACGTTTCGGCAACGTTGGCCGTGTTCCGAATCAACGAAAAGGACACCCTTAGCAGCTTCAAGTGCATCCAGTACGGCACGTGCTACACACAAGTCGGCAAGGCGCGTTCGCAAGGTGCCGAGATGGAGGTGAACGCGCGTCCGTTGCCAAACTGGCAATTGACTGCTGGCTATGCCTTCACGGCAGCGCAAATTGTGTCGTCGACGAATCCGGCGCAAGTCGATACCAGGCTGCCCAACGCACCCGAACATAGTGCGCACCTCTGGTCGCGTTATGACTTCCGCTCGTCGAGTTTGCAGGGTCTCGGTTTCGGCGTGGGCGTCGTCCGCAGCGGCGAACGGGCCGGAGTCACGCCGACGGCGGTCAATCAACTGGTACTGCAACTTCCGGCCTACACCCGCGTGGATGCCGCGCTGTACTACAACCGCGACCAGTACGCACTGACACTGAAGGTGGAAAACCTGTTCAACAAGATCTACTACCAGAGTTCGTCTTCCAACCTCGCCATATTGCCCGGAAACCCACGTCTCATCACCTTGTCCGCGAGGTTTTTCTTCGAATGAACGCGATGAACGCGCTCCCACGATTCCGGCAGCGCCGTCCATGCGTGAGCTTCTTCGCAGGCATGCTGGCTTGCGCACTGGTTGGTTCAGCACAGGCTTCCACCCATCCGACCCAGGTCCAACTGCTGCTGCCGCCGGCACCCAAACACGCCCCGCAGACGCCTGAGCAGGATGCCGTTGGCGAGAGATCCGGGCGCCCCCTGCCGGCACCGGAGATTCTGCAACCGACGCTGGACCCCACCTTGCCGACTTTCAAGCCGCACTACGGGCACGCCCTCAGTGGTTCACTCAGCATGGCTTCCTCGGATGTATTGCCGGGCCTGGTGAGTGCTTGGATCGCCAGCTTCAAAACGTTCTACCCCCATGTACACGTTGCCTTCGGTCCTCCTTATGAGGGCACCCATGCCGAGGCGGAGATGAACCACGGCAAGATCGACATCGCCTTCGTTTCGCGTGAGCTGAAGCCGACCGATATCGCCTCATTCGTCAGCGATCATGGTTATCCGCCACTTAGTGTGGCCGTATCCGGCGGCTCGTACCGGCAGTTCGGATTTCTCGATGCTGTCAGCTTTTTTGTCAATCAGGCCAATCCGGTCGAGCACCTGAGTCTGGCTCAGCTTGACCAGATCCTGTCGAGCTCGCACTTGCGCGGCGGCAGCACGGCCAAGACGTGGGGGGACGTCGGAGTAACCGGCGACTGGGCCACTCACCCGATCCACGTCTATGCGATAAAGCCCTGGAACGGGTTCGAGGAATTTGTCCGCCAGCGCGTGCTGGACGTGGATGGACAGCGTGGTCACTGGCGAAAGGACCTGAACTTCGACCATCTGGTGTTCCCAGTTGCCGAGCGGGTGGCCGCCGACCCGGATGGCATCGGTTACGCGGGCCTTGCCTTCGTCGATGTGCCGGTCAAGTTGATTTCGATCGGCGCAGACGGTCAGTTCGTGGCGCCCACCTACAGCAACGTAGCCACTGCCAGTTATCCGCTGAGTCGATTGATCTATGCCAACGTGAACCGCAAGCCGGGTAGTGCCATGAATCCAGCGCTGCAGGAGTTTCTCCGTTTCGTGCTGAGTCGTCAGGGCCAGCAGGCCGTGCGCAGCGAGGAGATCTTCCTGCCGCTGCGCGAGTTCCAGTGCAAGGCGGCCAGATCGTTGCTTGGATCGACGTCGCCAGGAGTGCATCCATGAATGTACCGACGCAGTACGTTCGCCGCGGAGCAAGCAGTCGATGTGTCGGTGCGTGCGCGCTCCTGCTGGTCGGCTGGATGATCGGTGGATCGCTGCGTGCGACCGAGCTGCCGCTTCGCGTCAGCCATCGGTTAACAGTTCCTTCAGCGGTGCCAGTCGGCGGAATCGGCTTTGACTCTGCGGGTGCGCAGGCCTATGTGGCAACCGGCGCCGCGGTGAATGCGTTCGACGTCGCGTCGGTCCGCCAGACCGGTACGCTGCAGCTGCCCGCCGCGGCTGCAGCCATGGCCATCGATCCGCAAGGTGGCAAGGGCTACGTGGCCATCGCCGCACCCTCCGAACTGGTGGTGTTTCAGCTGCATCCACTGCGCATCGAGTCGACGATTCCGTTGCGCGACGGTGCGCCCTCCGCCCTGCTCTACGCGCCTTCCGAGCGCGCGCTGTACGTGTTGAGCCGCGCAAGCTCGTCCATTGCGCGCTGGGACGTTGCCACGGGTAAACGCACCGAACAAGTCCATCTGTCCGGTGCGCTGGGGCAGATGGCAACAAACGCGCGCGGTACCCTTTATGTTGCCAATACAGCTGCCAATGCTGTCGATGCGGTGGACGAGCACAGCATGAAAAGCCTGGGTGCGATCCCCACCAAGGACTGCGTCGGACCAACCGGGCTGGCCATGGACCCGATCGGCCGCCGATTGTTTGTCTCCTGTCAGGACGGTGCCCGCACGGTGATCGATACCGATATGGGCTTCACCTTCGAATCCTTTCCCACCGGCACGCCGGGTTCATCGCAGATGGTCTTCGCCATGCATCCTTTCGGTGCCGGCGGTTGGAAGGGTGCTGCGTTCAACGCTGGTGGCAATGGCGAGCTGGCAGGTCTGCGCATGAACGCTTTCGTGAGCTACAGCGCGGGCGGCACCTATGCGCTGGACGGCAAGGTCCAGGCCATCGCTCTGAATGTGCCGGCTGGCCAGCTTTGGTTGGCGCTGGCGCGGCCGCAATCCACCACAGAGGCAGATGCGCCGGCACGGCACGTCGAGTTGCTGGTCCTGACCCCTGGCAAAGGACCCACTCCATGAATCGACTCTTGCTCAGTTTCCTCGGATGCGTGGCTGCGTTTGGTTTCAGCCCAGCGTCTCTGCAAGCCGCACCGCTGCCCTGGTCTGCGCTCAAGGGCAAGCCGTTGTTGTTCGTGACAGGCCAGACTGATCCCGGCGAGCCAAACGATGACACCCTCGTGCGCCGGCATCTGGAACAACTCGGCTTCAAGGTCACCACGGCCGACGCAACGGTGTCACCATCCGCAGCCAGCGGCATGAGCCTGATCGTCATCTCCTCCACCGCCGACGCCCACGATCTGCAAACGAAGTTTGCGCAGACGCCGGTGCCGTTGTTCACATGGAACACTTTCGACTATCCCAACCTCGGCATGACCGGGCCCCAACTGCACCGGGACTTCGGCGTGGTCGATCCGATCCAGCATTACGCAGAAAGCTTTTCGATCCTGTACGGCTATGGCGCGAATACCACATCGGCCATCAGCCGAGCGGTCGGGCTCAGACCACAATTGTTCGGCACGCTTTACCTGGAGCCCGGCTCGATTGGCTGGGCAAATCCGGGGCCCGGTGCCACCGTCATCGCCGACTTCGAAGGCAAGCCGCAGCGTGCCGCCGTGTTCACTTACGAGCGCAAGGCAAGCCTGGCCGACGGTGAGATTGCGCCGGCACGACGGGTCGGCTTCTTTCTTGCCGACGGCAATTTCCACCTGCTCACAGAAGTGCACGGGCCCGCGGCAAACGATCCGCAGACGCTTCAATGGGCGGTTGGCCGGAAGCTCTTCGACGAGGCGATTCGCTGGGCGGCCAGTCCGCCGCAGCTAGTGCAGCCCTACGACCCCACCGCACTGGACACGCGCATAAAGAATGTTGCGCACGGCAAGAAAGTGCTGTTTGTCGAGCGTGTCAATGCAGGTGAGGGCCGCGAGGCCGACGAGCACACGGTCGCACACCTGCGCCGCCTTGGCTTCGAGGTTGCGATTGCCGATCAGACCGACCCACAGACCCGCGCCGACGGCGAGGATCTGGTGCTTATCTCATCCTCATGCTCGAAGTACAAATTGGCCAACCGGTACGTCGACACCACAGTGCCGCTGATCACGCTGGAAGGGCTCTATGCGGACGCACTGCACCTCGCCGGCCGCGACCGCTATGCCGATTATGGGGAGCACGGTGAGGAGAAGGAAAGTGACGACCCGCCGGACAATTACGTCGACATCGTGGGCGCCTGGAATTCCATGGCGGCCGGCTTGCCGGCAGGACTGGTGAAGTTTACGGAACACCCCGGCGTACTCAAGTGGGCCCGCCCAACACCCGATGCGATCGTCATCGCCACCTTGCCGAATTCACCGAATGAACGCGCAATCTTCGGCTACCCGAAGGATGCCGTCATGGCAGACGGTTTCATCGCCCCGGCGCGACGCGCTCTGCTGCCCCTGGACAACCCCAGTTTCGATGACCTCACGGCGCAAGGCCATGCCTTGTTTGATGCGGTGGTGCTGTGGGCGATCAGCGGAAAGCGCTCCTGACATGGCGGGCGGGCGCCGAATCACCACGTGCAGGCGATTCGGCGGTCCCCGGATTCGGCTCTGATGTTGGACGCTGCCCCTGGACGCAGGCTGCGGCTCGCATGGACAGCCTCTCTGGCACTGTTTGGTGTCAACGCATGTCGCGCGGGACATCCCGGACCGCCACCGATTGTCACAAAGGCACCGGCAACATCTGCATACGGCCTGTACTGCATGGGCGCCAGTACGATGCAGCCACTCGTTGCGGCGTGGGCCAAGGCGTTCAGCGTGCGTCAGCCCGACGTGCGGATCAGGATTGCTCAGACCACCCACTTTTCGGCGGCCGGCGTTGCCGCCATGCTCGCCGGTCACGTGGACTGCGTCACCTTCGCACGCGAGCCGTTTCCGGCTGAATCGGCAGCACTGCACTTGACCAAGAACGGGACGCCGATCTTGGTGCCGGTGGCTGGTGGCAGCTATGCCACGCCGCACGGCACCTTCGCGATCGCAGTCTACGTCAACCGTGCGAATCCCTTGCGCGGCTTCACCATGACGCAGTTGGCGGCTCTGTTCTCGGGCCGCGTTGGCGGAAAACCGCTGAAAGAATGGGGACAGCTTGGCGTGCGTGGTCACTGGGCCACGCACCCGATCCACTTGTATGGAATGACTCCCCGCCGCGACAGCGGCAACCCGCCGGGCATAGTGAACTTTCTGGACGGTCACGTCCTGCACGGTACCGATTGGCGTGCCGACCTGCGCGTTCAGGCCGATACTCCTGGACTCAGCGCACTGACTGCCATCGTGCGGCACGTGAGGGACGACCCGGACGGCGCGGGTTACAGCGGATTTGCCTACGCCACGGCCGGCGTGCGTGCCCTCGCACTGGCAAGTTCCAAAGGCGAGCCGTATGTTGCCGGCAATCCCGCCACCATCGCGTCCGCGCGCTATCCCCTGGCCCGACAAATCTATCTCGGTCTGTCGCGGACGAACCGCGGCCGCCTCGCGCCTCAGACTTGCGCGTTCCTCGCCTTTGTCTTGGGCGCCGACGGACAACAGCTGGTTGCGCGGGACTCGATGCACTTCGAGTCGCTTTCCTTGAAGCAACTTCGTGCGGCTCGGCAGCAGTTGCAGCAGGGAGGCTGCAACCTGTCGGAGTCGCCACCCATGAATCCAGCCATTTCGCCATTGGCCGCAAACTACCGCGAGCCAGACGGGGCCATCCGCGTGGTCGGCTACAACGACATGCGCTGGATGCTCGAGGCGCTGGATCGACAATTTGAAATAGCCCATCCCGGTATCCGCTTCGATCTCGTGCTTAAGGGAACACGAACCGCACCCGGCGCCCTTGCCGCGGGCACCAGCTTGTTCGCGCCGATGGGAGCGGAATTTTCGGCGTCGGAACTGGCCGCCTATGAGCACGCAACAGGAGCACGTCCGGTCAAGTTTCGCGTTGCCCATGCGGCGCTCGATCCCCATGCGCGCTCTTCACCGCTGGCGGTCTACGTCCATCAGGGCAATCCTCTGGCAGTCATCAGCTTGCGACAGCTGCACGCCATATTCGCGGCACCCGGACGTATCCACCGATGGTCGCAGCTTGGCTTGACGGGAGAATGGGCGACACAGCCGATCCACCCTTGCGGTCTCGCGCCGCCTACCGCTCTGGGCACCTTTTTCGCACGACGCGTCCTCAAAGGTCAGCAGTATGCGTCCGACTACCTCGGCCTGCCCGAGTCGGTGTTGGCGCTCCGCCAGGCCGCGGCCGACGCCGATGCCTTGTGCGTGGGTGATCTCAATCAGGTCAACGATTCGGTTCGCGTCGTGGCCATTTCCCTCGCTGGTGGCCGCGGTGCATCTTCCGGCTCGCGCGACGACATTGTCTCTGGCAGATACCCCCTTGACCGCTATCTGTACATCTACGTGCGCCCAGACAATGATCCGCGCGCCGATACCCTGCTGTGCGACTATTTGCACCTGGTGTGGTCACCAGCTGGGCAGTCGATCATCTCGGCCTCGATGCCGCACTACCTTCCGCTGAGCAACTCAGAGAGGTTGACTGAACAGCAGCAACTGGAACAACTGCATTGCAGGCTCTGAAGCGCGGTCGCGCGCGTGAAGCGAGCGAAAGAACTCTCTGGTCAGAGGGGGCGAACGCGAGGAGCCGAGACGCTTCAGAAGCGGACGTCATTCTGAATTTCTCTTCATCTCACTTTCAGCATCAATTGAGCTTTGCGGTCTATGTTCGTCATGCCATCAATGGTCCCGGAGAGGAGGCATTCAAGACGGGGCGCACGGGATGTCGTGGGCGCGATGTAAATTTCCGGGACGAGTGACGGGAGCAACCACGCGTCATCGGCACCACGTTGGATCAAAACATGCGACACCAGCTCCACCCGGGCCCTCTCTTCAAGCGGCCAGCCGGCTACGTGAAGGCCACCGGAGCACTGATGTCGATCACCCACGCCACGGCAACCGTCGCCATCAGAACCCTGGATCCGGACGAGCTCGACCCCGCTTGCTGCAGACTCGGGCTTTACCCGGCTCGGACGGAGAGTCGGGTCACGAATAAGGGAATCCAAAGGTGCTCACGATAGCTTGGGCGAACATCTGGCCGCTGCGCATGTTCGCAGCGAATGTTCACAAGGGAGTCCGCTTGGTGGGAAAGCTGTCAACAATCTGGCTGGCCGGTCGGAAAACCGTGCCCGCACCACTCGGGCCACGCGTCGGACGATTCGCAAGTCTGATAGTCGCCACCGCGCTGACTTTATCCGGCTGCGCCAGCTTCACGGGCCTGGCTCTGAGCGACGGGCGAGGAGCACGCAGCGTGGCGCAGCTCTCCGCACCGACCGCCGACATGTCGGTGCCAATCCTGTCGAGCCATCGGTTCGACCCGAATGACGGACTGGACGTCACCGAGGTGGCGATGCTGGCCGTGGTCAACAGCCCGGAGCTCAGGCTCAAGCGCGATGCGCTCGGCATCGCGCGCGCGCAGGCCTTCGCGGCGGGCCTGCTGCCCGATCCGCAACTGGCGTTGGCGGCGGATTTTCCGCGCAAGTCCGGTGCCGGACTCCAGACGGGCTATAGCCTTGGCCTGAGCGAAGACATCACTGCCTTGCTGACGCGATCCTCGCGCAAGGCTGCGGCGCGCAGCCAGGCCAGACAGGTCAACCTCGATCTGTTGTGGGCCGAGTGGCAGACGGTTGCGCAGGCGCGGCTGCTGTTCGATCAGATGCTGAGCCTGCGTGTGCAGCAGGCACGCCTCGAGCGAGAGCAGGACGCACTGGCCGCAGTAAGTGGCTATATTCACGCCGCATTGCAGGCGGGCAACCTCACCTACGACAGCGCCAGCGCCGGTCTCAATGCCGATGCCGATGTGCACAAGCGATTGGTCGATACGGCGATCGCGCTGCATCAGGCGCAGAGCGATCTGCACCTGCTGCTGGGTCTTGCGCCGGCGGCGAAGCTCGAACTGGTTGGCGCGCTGTACCTGAGCCAGCCCACGCCAACGCAGATACAAACCGCACTCGATGATCTACCTCGGCGGCGACCGGATCTATTGGCCTTGCAAGCCGGCTACCAGTCGCAGGAAGACAAGTTGCGCAGCGCAATTCTGGCCCAGTTTCCGGCGTTGAACATTGGCTTCAACACGGCGCGCGACACCAGCGCCGTCTACACCAACGGCCTCAGCATCGGCATCACCCTGCCGCTGTTCGATCGGAACCGCGGCAACATCGCCATCGAGCGGGCGAGCCGCCAGCAGTTGCATGACGACTATGCGGCGCGAGTGCTGAGCACGCGCAGCGACATTCAGCGCATCACCCGAGACCTGGGTACCCTCGACAGTCAACTCACCACGCTGAGCACGCATGCCACGCAGCTCGATCAGGCACTTGCGTCTGCCGAACGGGCGTGGGGCGCCGGCGTGCTGGACTGGCCGACGTATCTGGCGATTCGCAGCAACGCACTGGGTGCCGATCTCGATCTGCTGAGTTTGCAACTCGAGCGCGCGCGACAGTCGATAGCATTGGAAGCCCTGCTCGGCAATACCGACCTGACCCTCTCCCATCCCGTCTCCACCAAAGTGCCCACACCATGAATCGTTTCGGCATCCTCTCCGGTTTTTGCGTGGCGTTGCTGTGCGGCCTCCTGCTCGGCTGCGGCAACGCGACGCCGGCTGAGGACGAGGCCGCCGCGCCGGCCGGTCAGGTCGCCGTCACCACCGCCGCGCCGGTGCAGCGGACCTTCCACGACAGCATCGAGGCCTGGGGTAGTGCGGCC
The DNA here is from genome assembly GCA_039922695.1 of Rhodanobacter sp. GTDB lineage: Bacteria > Pseudomonadota > Gammaproteobacteria > Xanthomonadales > Rhodanobacteraceae > Rhodanobacter. The sequence goes on from JBDTEG010000048.1 coordinate 13,328, forward strand.
GGCGACCCACAGCACGCACGCTCAATCAGTCTCGCCCACGGCGGCCAGGTCACGGCGCTGCAGGTGGCGGCCGGACAGACCGTGAAGCGCGGCCAACCGTTACTCACCATCACACCGGACCCGACGGTGCATAGCGCGTTCCAGCAGGCGCAGACCGCGCTCACCGTGGCACGAGGCGAGCTCAAACGCACCGAGCAGCTGGCGTCGCAGCGGCTGGCCACGCAATCGCAGCTGGCAACGGCACGCAAGGCCCTGGCCGATGCGCAGTCCGCAGTCGAGGCACAGCGTGCCCTCGGTGGCGGGTCGGCCACCGAAATCGTCGCTGCGCCGGTCGATGGCGTGGTCACTGCCTTGCAGGTCGGGCTGGGCGACCGGGTGGCCGCGAACGCGCCCTTGCTCAGCTTCACTCCTACGCATGCCTTGCTCGCCGTGCTCGGTGTGCAGCCGGACGATGGCGCGAGGCTGCGACCAGGCATGTCAGTGCAGTTGAAGTCGGTATACGACGCGCGGAAAACATTTGTCGGCACGCTGCGCATGGTCGGCCAATCAATCGACCCACAGACCCATCTGCTCAATGCCCAGGTCGAGTTGCCGGCTGCTGCCAGCGCCAGCTTGATCGCGGGCGCGCCTCTGAATGCTCAGATCCAGACCACGGATTTCACGGCATGGTAGGTGCCGCGCGCCGCCGTGCTGCACGACGACCACGGCGACTACCTGTTCCAGGTCGAGCACGGTCATGCCAAGCGGGTCGATGTGCAGCTGCGCAGCGCGCAAGGCGACCCCGTTGGCGTGGAAGGTTCACTCGATGCCCAGGCCAGGGTCATCGTGTTGGGCGTGTATGAACTCAACGACGGCGACGCGGTGCAGGAGTCGGCCAGGTGAGCATTACCGCATGGATGCAACTGCATCGACGCTCGCTGTTGTTTCTGGCGTTGATGCTGGCCATCGGCGGTATCGCCAGCGCGTTCCTGATGCCGGT
>JBDTEG010000049.1:0-10522 GCA_039922695.1 Rhodanobacter sp.
GGGTTGAAGCCCTGGTAGATGAAGAACTGCCCCCAGGTCACCGCGCCGTAGGCGTCGAGACCTTCGTTGCTGGACATCTGCAGTTCGGAGCGGAAGAAGAACGAGGTGTGCGGATTGATCAGCAGCAGTGCGTGGCCATCGACCGTGAGCTTCGGTGCGATCGCGATGCCGTTGGATCCGGTCGGCTCCACCCAGCTGGGCCGGGTTTCGGCCACGGCCAGCGGCGCATCGGTCGAGGCACCGTAAAACGCTTGGAGCGGCTTCAGTTCCACGCGCTCGATGTCGCCGCCGATGCTGCCCTCGGTGAACGAGAGCGCCATCCACGGCTCGAAGTGACTGATTACACGTGGATGCACGTCAGGATGAGTGGCCAGGTAATAGTTCAGGCCATCCGCCCAGCTGTCCATCAGTGCACGCAGCCACTGTGGACTCTGCGCGTACAGTTTCTTCAGCTCGACTGGATCGATGAACAGGCGCTGGCGCAGGTCCTGCCACAGGGCGGAGTCGTCCGCGTCGCGCGCCTCGGCCAGGCGGCCAAGCGAGACCAGATAGTTGGTCTCGACCCGATTGAAGTCATCCTCGGCCTGCGCATAGGCCATGCCGAATACGGCGTCCGCGTCGGTCTTGCCGTGTACGTGGGCGATGCCCCAGTCGTCGCGAGTGATCGTCACCGCCTGCGCTTCGCGTTGCCAACGCGTCTGCTCAGCCCGGTTCGCCTGGGCCGTGCCGATGGGGCACAGCGCCAACAGGCCGGCCATCGCCAGCCCGATCAACTTGCCCGGAATCTGTGTACTCATCAGTTGCCCCTCGCTGCCCGGAAACGCCACGCAAGCGTAGCCCATTACTTGTCCCCGTCGTTCGATGACCCGGCGAGTGCCTGTCTGGCAAGACCGCAGCCGCCCACGAAGGGTACGTCCGGTGTCACTCCGTCAGCTGCCGAAACGGTCACGCAGGTCGCCGCGATGACGCCGACTGCAGGGAATCGTCGCACCATCGCGCAACGTCAGCCGGGCCTCGCCTGTTTCCAGCGGTTCGATCTGGGCCAGATAATCGAGATTGACGAAATAGCTGCGGTGCACGCGTACGAACCGCGCCGGATCCAGCCGCGCCTCGATCGCGGCCATGGTGGTGCGCAACGGGTAATCGCGACCACGCACATGCAGGTTCACGTAGTTGCCCGAGGCCTGCAGCCACTCGATCTCGCCGGCATTGAGCAGAAATTCTCGCCCCAGCTTGCGCACCAGAAAGCGCTCGGGCCGCTCGACCGGCTCGGAGGGTTGTCCGACGTCGGGCGGTGCCAGCAGGCGCGCTTCTCCCTGCCAGCGGACCAGCCACAGCCGCGACAGGCACAGCAGGATGATGATGAGGAAATACGTGCGTATGTCCTTCAGGTATTCATAACCAAAATGCGCCCCGAATTGGTACTGCGAGCCGACAAGCGCGTAGGCAAGCTTGCGCAGCGCGACCATAGCCACGACGTGTACCAGGCTGAACGGGATGGTTGCCAGCAGGTGTCGCGGCAAGCTGTGTTGCCACGTGTCGAAGCGGAAGGGCCAACGTCGCTCCAGCGCAATCACGAGTGGAATCAGCGACAGGATGACGGCCGAGCTGCTGCACTCCCACACCCACGGCTCCCACGGGGCCACGCGGGCGTGGTCGATCTGCGCGACCAAACCATTGAATACGGTAATGGTGATGGTCAGCGTCACCCAGAAGCCGACTTCAATCGGCCGCCGCCAGCGCTGGAAGTCCTGGAAGTCGAAACCTGACTGTTCGTTCATGCGCCGATTCTACGCAAAGCGCTTGCGGCCCGTCCCCGGAGACCTGCCATCCGTCACCGGGACGGATCGGTCCGTCACTTTGCAAGCGACTGCGGGGCGGGTTTCCTGCAACATTGGCGGCGACCCAACCACCGAAGGCTCCTCATGAATCGTCGCGATCTGCTCAAGGTCAGCTTCGCCGCATCGCTGCTGCCGCTCGCTCTCTCGCCAGCAGGGCGTCTGCTGGCCAGTGCGCGCAAAAGCCTGCCAGGCCTGGTGCGCAGAGTGCGCCCTGGCGATCGGGCCTGGCCGAACCCGGCGACATGGGACGGGTTGAAGCAGCGCGTTGGCGGACGTTTGCTGAAGCTGCAGTCGCCGTTCGCAAAGGATGCGTCCGCTGCTGCAAGGGCCGAGGCGGTGGAAAACCTGAAGAATCCGTTCTATCTCGGTGACCAGCCAGCCTTGACACAGACCAGCGGCTGGGCCGACGCGTGGATTTCCCGGCCAAGCGCCTACGCCGTGGCTGCAGAGACCGCCGCCGATGTCGCCGCGGCCGTGAACTTCGCGCGTGAACACCACCTGCGCCTGGTCGTGAAAGGTGGTGGCCACAGCTATCAGGGCACCTCCGACGCGCCCGACTCCCTGTTGATATGGACGCGGCGGATGAACCAGATCCAGTTGCACGACGCGTTCGTGCCGCAAGGTTGCAACGTGGCGCCACAGTCCGCCGTGAGCGTCGGCGCAGGCGCCATGTGGATCGATGCCTACGATGCGGTCACCACCCAAGGTGGCCGCTACGTGCAGGGCGGTGGCTGCACGACCGTGGGCGTGGCCGGCCTGGTACAAAGTGGCGGCTTCGGCAGCTGCTCGAAAAACTACGGCACCGCCGCGGCCGGGCTGATCGAAGCCGAGGTGGTCACCGCCGATGGACAGGTGCGCATCGCCAATGCCTGCAACGATCCGGAACTCTTCTGGGCCCTCAAGGGTGGCGGTGGCGGTAGCCTGGGGGTGGTAACCCGCTTGACCCTGCGCACGCGCGAGTTGCCAGAAAACTTCGGAGGCGTCTTCGGCGCCATCAAGGCTTCTTCCGATGCCGCGTTTCGCGCGCTCATCGCCAAGGCCATGTCGTTCTACTCCAAGGTCCTGTTCAACCCGCACTGGGGCGAGCAGATGGCGTTCCGATCGGACAATGCGCTGCACATCTCGATGGTGTTCCAGGGTCTGGACAAGGCACAGGCACAGCAGGTCTGGGCGCCGTTCCTGGACTGGGTGCGTGCACGCACGGAATACACGTTTGCAGGCGAGGTCTCCGTTGTTGCGTTGCCAGCGCGACATTTCTGGGACGCGGACTTCTTCCGCCAGCACGCACCGCAATTGATCGTCGAAGACAGTCGGCCGGGTGCGCCGCGCAAGCATTTCCTGTGGGCCGGCGATCAGGGTCAGGTCGGCTGGTTCCTGCACGGTTATCGCTCGGCGTGGCTGCCTTCCGCGCTGCTGGAACAGCGTTCGCAGGCCCAGCTCGTCGATGCGATGTTCGCGGCATCGCGCCAGTGGGGGTTTGCCTTGCATTTCAACAAAGGCCTGGCCGGCGCACCTGCCGACGAACTCGCTGCGGCGCGTGACACCGCCACCCACCCCGGCATGGTCGACGCCTTTGCGCTGGCCCTGATCGCCAGCGAAGGACCGCCGGCATTTCCCGGCATGCCCGGCAACGGGCCGGATTTGGCGAAGGCTAGGCGCGAGGCTGCCGCAATCGGTCGGTCGATGGAGGCGTTGCTCAAGCTCGCACCTCGCGCAGGCTCCTACGTCTCCGAGAGCGACTATTTCCAGCGAGATTGGCAGCGCGCATTCTGGGGTTCGAACTACCCTCGTCTGGCGGCGACCAAGCGCAAGTACGATCCCGAGGGGTTGTTCTTCGTACACCACGGCGTGGGTAGCGAGACGTGGAGTGCGGACGGGTTTGCGCCGTTGTTCTGAGCGGCTGCAATGGTTCGCAGGCGGCGTCGGCATGAAACCGGCAGTTGCCGGCGCGGACGCGTTGTGACACGTTGCGCTCGTTCGATCAGGATCTTCAACGATGCCCTCGATCTTGCCTTCGCCGCTGCGGCGCCCGGCCGTTCGGCTGGTGCGCTGGTATCGCATCCAGATCGTCGGCCAGGTCGATCATGCCGAGATCGTGGCCGAGGTAGCGCCGGAAGCGGGGCTGTCGCGGCGCTATCTGTTCATGATTGTGGTGTCCTGCGCGATCGCCACCATCGGCCTGCTGCAGAACTCGCCGGCGGTGATCATCGGCGCGATGCTGATCTCGCCGTTGATGGGGCCGATCATGGGCCTGGGCTTTTCCCTGTGCATCATCGACCTGGCCTGGATGCGTCGGACGCTGATTGCGCTGGCCGTTGGTACCGCGTTGGCGCTGGCGGTGTCCGCCCTGATCACCTGGCTCTCGCCGTTGCACGAGGCGACCCCGGAGATTCTCGCACGCACCAGACCCAACCTGTTCGATCTGCTGGTGGCGATTTTTTCCGGTGTGGCTGGCGCCTACACCACGATCAAGCGCAAGGGCGAGGCGATCGTCGGCGTCGCCATCGCCACCGCCTTGATGCCGCCGCTGGCGGTGGCTGGCTATGGACTGGCGTTGGGTGACTTCCGCATCGCCGGCGGTGCGGGATTCCTGTTCATGACCAACCTGCTGGCGATCGCGCTGTGCACCACGGTGGCGGCACGCTGGTATGGTTTCGGCGCGCGCAACAGCCCGACGCACACTTTGTTCCAATCGGCCCTGGTGATCGTGACGTTCGCGCTCATCTCGGTGCCCCTGGCGTTCGCCTTGCGCCAGATTGCGCAGGAGTCGAGGTTGGCGCAGCAGGTGCGCAGCACGCTCACCGCGTATTTCGGTCCCAGCCTGCTGCGCGTGGATACGCTCAACGTGCGGCAAGATGGTGCAGGTCGCGTCAACATTGGCGCGGTGGCGCTTGTGCAGAAATGGTCGCCCACCGCCAAGCCTGACCTTGAGCGTGAACTGCGGGCCAAGTTGAAGCGGCCGTTTCACCTGAGCATCGATCAGTTGGTGGTAGGGCACGACACCCCCACTCCCGTCCAGCCGGTGCAGGCACTGGCGGTGGACGCCTTGCAGGCGATCCAGCAACGCCTGGCGCGCGACGAGGCATCACAGGACCTGCGCGCGCGCATCGAACGCACCGTGTCGATACCCGTGCGCGATATCTCGGTGGACGACGTCGGCAAGCACGTGGTGGTCTACGGTGCCGCCGCGCCAGGAATGACGCTCGCTGCCGCACAGTCTGCCGAACAACGACTGCGCCAGACCTTTGCGGGCATCGATATCGAAGTGATTCCGGCGTCGATGGCCTTGCCGGCGATCACGTTCGAGACCGGCAAGGCCCGTCCCGACACTGCTGGCGAGCAGGCGCTGCAGGTCATCCGCTGGACGCTCGCGCGCTGGCAGGTTGATCACGTGACGGCCAATGGTTACGCGAGCACGCCGCGCGAGGCGCACAGCTTCAACAATCTCGAACTGGCACGCCGCCGCGCGGCAAGCGTGGCTTCATCGCTGGAGCGCGTCGGCGTCAACGTAACCCAGCGCGCCGAGTACCCGGTGGACCAGCAGGCACAGCTTGAGCGCGACGAGGGCATCCTGGCGTTTCAGGCGGTGCGCGTGAGCATCGCGGGCGATCACCCCGAAAAAAGCACGTCGCACTGAGTTTCGACCTTGTGCTGGCTGGAGCCATGGCCAGGCAGGCTGACCTGACTCGCGGGAAGGCAGGAGAGCTGCTGCGTTCTTCCAAGGGTTCTTGCGCGCGTTCGCGCGAATGATCGGCCTGACTGGAGTGCATGAAGGTGGTCAACCCCGTGCCAGCCGCTGACGGATCATCTGTCGAGGTCGTCGGGATCAATGGCAGCGCGTCCCCGCCAGCAGCGCTTTCTTGCGTGTCCCGGTCCTGCGTTCGCTTCTGCGACATGTCGTCGAACACGGCATCGACCCGGTGAAGACTCCGATGATCGCGGTTACCGTGGCGGCGAAAGCAGCAAGACTCGCCTGGCAGCGGAATTGGCGCGAAGGCCGCGCGAATCGTGTTTCGATGACCCAGCTTGCCGAATCCTGATGGCTTGCGTCGATCGTGTCGATGTCATGCCAAAACCGGCGCAACAGTTCACGCCGGGTTCGTCGGGAAGACATCGGTGGTGAGGCATCAATCTCGCGATTTGGCGACCACGCTGCCGTCGTCCGGATCGACCAGCAGGTCGACATCCTTGCCGTTGGCCGTCTTGGCGTCAGCGTTCCACAGCCCGAGCTTGTATTCCACGTCGTCGACATTCTGGTAGCCCGCGGCAGCCAGCTTGGCGCTGATTTCATTCTTGTTGAGTTTCGACGGTGCGTCATCGACATAGACCTTGCCGTTGACCGGTCCCACCGCAAGTTTCACCCATTGCTTGTTGCCGCCGCGGGCCTTGCTGCGCCAGACACCGTCCTTGAACTTCAGGTCCTTCACTTCCTTGAACCCGGCATTTGCAATCGCTGACTTGATCCCTTCTTCCGTCAGTGCTCCCGAGGGGCGCTGTGCGGTCCAGGAGGAAACCGTCGTGGTGGTCTGTGTCGTGGTGGTGGCCGAATGCGCGCTGGCAGGCATGTCCTGGGCAAAGGCAAGGCTGCACAGGGACAAGCCAATCAGCAGGGGAAGGGTGCGCTTGATCATTGGAAACTCCTTGGCTGGTGGAGAAGCGGACGAGGCTGCGCCGACTTGCTGGTGCTGCTCGAAAGTCTGGGCGCACGCCCGTCGGCGCGGGCTCTTTCTCCCATGGAAGCACCACGCGTCGCATGGCGGCGTGAATGCAAACGTGATCTCCGTGTGAAAGAACGACATGATTTCTCGAAGCCCTGTTTTGCAAGCGGGCGAACGATGCTCGGGGCTGAACGCTCCTCGCCAGATTCATTTCGCAGCAAGTTGCCATAGCAAGAGGTGTCTGTGAGCGGCGCGTTGGCTGCCATGGAATGGCCGCTCTGCGAAAATGGGCTGTCCAGCAGGGCTAATGCTCCAATGCCATAAAGGAACAAGACCTCGACGCGATCGAACGCAGAGGGCAGTTGCATCTGTGGGAGCGTTCAGCGCGAATGTCACGAGTTCAGCGAGCTCCCGCGACTGGTTGAAGGTGAGATAGGAGTCGAATGGCAACCAGTCAAGCCATTCATCCTCGCGGCACTCGGCAGCCGAGGGACTGGCAAGCGAGAATTCGGCGGCCTGCCGGCTGGATCAAGGTGGGGGTCGCGGATTACTGCCTCCGCAGGAAAGCCAGGCCTTGCGCTCAAGCAAGAGCCGTGCATGTCTGCAACATCTTGATCGCTCTCGCATCGGACCATCGAGCGCAGATGGGCCGTGGCCGGGCAGCTCAAACGGCCATGGAGAGTGCTGGCTGCATCAGGCTTCGGTGGCTACGGTATAGGGGCGATTTGGCTTGCTTGATTTCATACATGGCCTTGTCGGCACGATCAAGCAGGTCGTCGAGCGCTGGCACTGCGCATGGCGTGGCCAGGATGACACCGGCGCTGAGGGAGATTTCGCTGCTCTGCGCACCTGCTCGGTGCAACGCCTGGCTCAGGCGTGCAATGCGGTGGCGGATGATCGCGCCATCTCCATGGAAGGCACGGGTCAGCACCACGAATTCATCCCCGCCCAGCCTCGCCAGGACATCGGTGGAGCGAAACGCTGCACGCAGCAGCGCAGCCGTTTCGACCAGCAGCGCGTCGCCCGCCTCGTGACCAGCCTCATCGTTGAGTGCCTTGAGTCCGTCGACGTCGACATAGATCAGGGTCAACGGATGCTGGCCAGTCTGCGCCCGGCAGAGTTCCGACTCGGCCACGCGCAAGAATCCCCGTCGGTTGAGCAGGCCGGTGAGTTCGTCGGTGGTCGCTTGCTCGAGCATGGCGCGAACCTGCGTGCGCGCATGCTCGAGCTCGGAGCGCAGACACTCGTTTTCCACAGCCAGACGGGCGGTTCGACACGGAAGTTGGGCTGTCGACATTCGTTTGACCTCGCTCATTCAGTCGGTGCAGGACCCGGTCGCTTCCGCTCTCCCGACAGCAGCGGTATGTGAACGTCGTTCCTCAAAAGGTCCTTTTGCAAACATCGAGCCAACTAGGGAATGGTGGAGGGATTACACATAAGATATTGTTTTACATGAATATTGTATTCAATGACGATCAGTGGCTCGGACCGGTCCAAGCCAGCAGTCGTCCCCAGGCGTCAGACATTTGACTAGTGCCACTCAGGTCAGTGGCAGCGACCCGCGGATGGACGCAGCTGCGCCCGCGTATCCAAGTCTGGCCACCGAATGGTGAGGCGCGGCAGTTGATCGCTCGGACTCAGGTGACGATCCGGCCGCTCGCGGCGGGCTGCATCGCGCCGCTCCACAGGCTCACGCGCCAGTCTCATGGAAGCACTCGACCAGAAAATCGCTGAAGGCACTGACCAGCAGCGAGGACTTCCGATGCTGTGGATACACAGCATGCACGATGAATCCCTCGGGGCGGAAAGCCTGCAGCACCGCCACCAACCGCCCATCCGCCAGGGCGGCGGCGACGATGAAGTCGGGCAGGCTGACCACGCCGAGGCCGGCGATGGCCGCGTCGCGCAACATCTCGCCATTGTTGGCGCGCATGGGCCCGCTGACCGCGACCTTGCGTAGGCGCTCGCCGATGCGATAAGCCCATTCGCCGTGGCGGGCATGCCCATAGATGAGGCAGGCATGCGTGGTGAGTTGTTCCGGCGCCGTCGGTACGCCCTCCCGGCGCAAGTAGTCCGGGCTGGCGCACGTGATCAGTTGCACCTCCGAGATCCGTCATGCGATCAGGCTGGAGTCGGCGAGCGTGCCAATGCGAACCGCCATGTCGTAACCTTCGCCGATCAGGTCGACGGTGCGATCATTGAGCTCCAGCTCCACCGATACGTCCGGATGGCGTTGCATGAACGCCGGAATGAGCCGCCCCATGTGCAAGGTGGCAAACGTCATCGGTGCGCTGAGGCGCAACACGCCGCGGGGTGTCGCCGTCTGGCTGGTGATCATCTGCCCGGCGGCGTCCACTTCGAGCAGGATGCGCTTGACGCGCTCGTGATATGCCAGGCCCAGGTCGGTGACTTGCAGCCGCCGAGTGGAGCGCACCAGTAGTCGCGCGCCCAATCGATTTTCCAGCGCGGCAATGCGTTTGCTGACGAACTGCTTGGACAGGCCCAGGCGGTCAGCCGCCGCGGTAAAGCTTTGCGCATCGACCGTCTCGACGAAGATGCGCATATCTTCCAGCTGGCTCATTGTCGCTCTCAGATTGACAGTATTAAGCGAGATAGCATCTTTCTTGAATTGCACGGCGACTTTAATATCTCGCTCCAGATGCGGCAACGGCTGCATTCCCTCTCAGCTTCGGAGCATTGCCATGATGAACCCTCAACCGTCCTTCGTCCGTGCCGCCGCCGGTGCATCGCTGGGATCCTCTTCCTGCCCGATCTGGCCTGCCTGATCGCCGTGACGGTCGAAGTGGGTCTGGGTCTCGCCTTGCTGCTCGGTTACCGCACCCGCGTTGTGGCTTGATGGCCGCCTTTACAGCGGCTACCGCGTTCGCCTTCCACGCGCACTTCGGCGACCCGAACCAGATGACCCACTTCCTCAAGAACATCGCCGTCACCGGTGGCTTGTTGCAGGTGGCGGTCCATGGCGCCGGTGGCTTTTCACTGGATGCACTGCGCTTGCGCCGCACCCAGGCTGCCTGAGCACTTTGGTTTCATGCGGGGAGCATCGCTCCCCCCACATCCCATCAACGAGGAGAAACACCATGATGCAAGTACGCAAGGCTTCTGACCGCGGCGTCGCCGAGCACGGCTGGCTCAGCTCGCGCCACACGTTCTCGTTCGCCGGCTACCAGGACCCCAGCCAGATGGGCTTTTCCGACCTGCGCGTCATTAACGAGGATCGCGTGATGCCGGGCCAGGGGTTCGGCACGCACCCGCACCGCGACATGGAGATCTTTTCCTACGTGCTGGAAGGCACCCTGGCGCACAGCGACAGCATGGGCACCGGCTCTGAAATCAAGCCCGGCGACGTGCAGCTGATGAGCGCCGGCAGCGGCGTTACCCACAGCGAGTTCAACGGCTCCAAGGAGGAGCCGGTGCACTTTCTGCAGATCTGGATCGTGCCGGACCACCGCGGCGGCGAACCGGTCTACCAGCAAAAGCACTTCGATGAAACGGACAAGCGCGGACGCCTGCGCCTGATCATTTCGCCGGATGGCCGCGACGGCTCGCTGCGCATCCAGCAGGACACTCTCGTTTACGCCGGCCTGTTCGATGGCGAGGAAAGTGCCGTATTGACGCTGGACCAGAACCGCCATGCCTATGTGCACGTCGCTCGCGGCAGTATCGAACTCAACGGCACGAAGCTGGAGGCTGGCGACGGCGTGCGACTGCGCAAGCCGGACACGCTGAAGCTCGCTACCGGCAAGGCAGCCGAAGTGCTGGTGTTCGACCTGCGTCCGCACGAATTGCCGCAGATGCCGTGAAGCTTGGCGCCAGCATGATCGAGGGCGGCCCGGAGTTCATCCCGCTACCGGGCGATGACCACCAATCGGTACGGCTCGAAGCGGGATTCAAATCCAAGGAGTATCCATCATGAGCAATGTTCGATTGGCAGTGGTGTACTACAGCACCTACGGCACCAACCACGCGATGGCCGAGGTGGCCGCAGCGGCTGCGAAGGCGGCA
>JBDTEG010000050.1:0-4790 GCA_039922695.1 Rhodanobacter sp.
GGTAGCGCCAGTCGGACAAGCCCGCGGGTGGAATCGCGCCGATGCACAGGTCGCGGGCGATGCCGCCGCCGCACGCCGTGATGTAGGCAATCGCCAGGATGCCGAACAGGTCGAGGTTGCAGCGCCGCGCCGCGGTGGCGCCGCTGATCGCGAACGCGAACGTACCGGCAAGATCGACCAGGTTGAACAACATTTGCTCATTCACGTTGCGGGCTCACATGGGGCAGGCCGACGAACGGCGAATGCCCGCTATTGAACCAGCTTCAGCCGAGCTTGCGCGAGATCGCGAAGAACGCCAGGTTGCCCAGGCCGGTCGCGCCGGCCAGCACCGCGACCATGCCGGGGGTGACCTCCTGCCAGCCAAACCACTGAATCAGCGCAAAACCCAGGCCGACAAAAACCAGCACGATGCCCCAGCGAAGCGACGAATGCCGGCGACGCTGTTCTTCGTCGACCATGATCGATTTGACCAGCTCTTCCGAGCCGCCGGCACCAATCATGCGACTGCGCACACGGGCATCGACCACGACCTTGATGGCGTAGGCAATGCAGATGAACAGCACGATCGGAATGAAGACTTCAAAGTTCATGCAGAAGGTCCCTGGTGGATGGCCGCGAAAGGCGACCGCTTGGGTCCATAGATACGCGTGGCGTCGTGGCGGTTGCAGAGACGCACTTGCAACCGTCAACGCAGAGCGCGTATCTCTGGCCCCATGGATGACGTGCGCCAAAGTGACCGCGAACTGGTCGACGCCGTACTGGCCAACCGGCCGGGCGCGTTCGCGCGCCTGGTGCGCCAGTACCAGGGGCTGTGTTGGCATGTCATCCAGCGCATGGTGCGCAACCCCGAGGATGCGCGCGAGCTGTGCCAGGACACCTTCCTGCGCGTGCACCAGTCACTGCATCAATACCGTTACGAGAGTGCGCTGAAGTCTTGGATCGGGCGTATCGCCTGGAACATCGCGTTACGCCATCTGCGGCGCAAGCGCATCCCGCTGGTCGAGCCCGGTGGCGACGAAGATGAAAGCAATCTGGTGGAGCAGGTCGGGGACGGCTTCGACCTGGAAGCGGCCTGGGCCGACCAGCAGACCGCGCAGCATCTGCACGCCGCCATTGAACGGCTGTCGCCTTTGCAACGCAGCGTGCTGACGCTGTATCACCTCGAGGAAATGACCATCCCCGAAATCGCCCGCATGACCGGCCTGGCCACGGGTACCATCAAGAGCCACCTGTTCCGCGCCCGACTTCGCCTGCGCGGCGAACTCGAGACCCGGCTTGGAGTTGCCGCATGAATCCAACCACCGACGATGACATCCCCACCTTCACCGACCCCGCGCACGAACGCGAATGGCTGGCGCAGGAACACGCGATGCGCCGCGAACACCTCCACCTCGACCCCACCACTGACGACGCTCACACCCAGCGCTACCGCCTGCTGACGCGCGTATTGCGCGAACCGCAGCCAGATGGTCTGCCGACCGACTTTGCGCAACAGCTGGCCAACGAGGTTGCAAGCGCATCGGCGAACGTGGTCGATACGCGCTTCGAGCGCGTGCTGACCACAAGCCTCGGCGCCGCCCTGCTGCTGGCCGCCATCGTGGTGAGCGTGCTGTATGGCAGCAACTGGCTCTCCGCGATCGGCGCATCCGTGCCCATACCGCCGCCCGGTGCCTCCCGCTGGCTGCTCGCCTTGAGCGCCTGCATCGGCATGTCGTGGCTGGTCGGACTGTGGCAAAGGCCACGACTGCACTGACGGTCGCGACGTCCGCTGCACCCTCGCCAACCCGCCGCTGCTACCGCTGTGCAGTCACGAATGGCTCGACCTTTTCAGCGCAAAGCGTGCGGGGGGCAATCAAGCAATAATCGCGGGAACGCAAATCAGGACATTTGCCGAACGGCTGATGTGATGGCACCGAACCGCGCACTCACCGATGGGTCACTTGCGACACGGTATTGACCCGGCAGTTTACGAAAGGGCGAAAACCGACCCCTTGCGGCAGTTGACGAGCGTCCGTTTTCAGGACGCCCGTCTTCAACGCCGGGTCAAGCGGCGCCGGATGCGTCCGCTGCCAAGTAATGAGAAGTGACCGGGCCGGGGGCGGCGCCCCAAGCTCGGGCGATCCGCCTCGGACTACCCCACGGAGCAGCTGAGTGCCCGATCCGACGGCGGAACCCGCGCTGTTCAGTGCACGGGCAGGCATGCGTGAGCCGATGGGCGCCGCGGACCTGGTGGCCAGCCTCGCGGCAGTCGCTGTCCCGGCCCGGGACACTGCAGAATCCGGATCTTCCAGGGGTCTTGTGCCAGCTGGGACAAGCTCGCGAGCCGGGTTATCTGCCCTGGGCATCTGTACGCCGTACAAAGTCTTGAAACTGATCGTCCAGTCAAACGTGGGCGAGGGAGCGTCGCGGGCCTGGGTGCTTTTGAATTTTTCGGGTAGCTACTTTCTGCTTTGGCCATTAGCTGGCACGAGTATTGCTTCCTTGTCATGGAAGCGTGGCGTGACGGATTCCTGGCGTCTCGCCACGCCTGGCCCATTCGACATGCGGGTCATTACAAGGGCGCTTACCGGCGCGAACTCAGACACGATGGAAGGGCAACATGTACCAAGCAGCTGTTGTGGACTATCGCGACGAAGAATTGGCGCGCCACGCGATCGACTGGGATGCGCCCGAATTGCGGACGTTGCTCCAGAAGACGGAGGGCTGGCAGCTCGACAACCGGGCCGTGCCTGAGCCGATACCATGCGAGTTGTTCATCGGCTGGGGGGTCGGAACCGGGAAGCGGGCCACGTGCGTGTACGAAAAGGATCGCCTGATGGTGGTCGCGGCCACGTGGATCATTCCCAAGGGAGAGACCGTCCGGGTCGACTATGTCCAGGGCGGCGTGCGGCGCTGCCGCTGGGGCGTTGTGGCGGAAGGGCGGCCGGGACGTCGCGCCGAGGATGCCGTCGATGGCACGCATGTCTACTGGATACACAGGACCTGAGGGTCGACAGGAATTCGGTCGAAGAACCGGCATTTCATTCGTAGCCGACCATCCACTCTGGGGAATGGCCGCAAGGCTCCAGCAGTGGTGTACCGAGTACGCGGCGGGATGGCGCGCTGCGCTCCACCAGGGGCCGCCGTACGCCGGTGAGCTGGTTGGCTATTTACCTTTTGCTCCACACATCCTGCCCTCCGCCCTTGGAGCCGGCCACGCTGTTCGCGCGTTCCTGACGTTGTGCGTGGCCAAGCAAGAGACGGGTAAATCGGGCCGCGAAGCGGCTCGCAGCGCTTCTGCTCTGCGCAACATCCAGCAACCATTGACGATACGAGCGACGTGCATCGCGCACGGGGTGCGTTCTGCAGGTGGCATCAAGGGGGGTTCCCGGCTCACCCCTCGGGAGCCTCGGCAGCCGTTCAAGTGAACCGCACTCATGCCAACGGCAACCCCACCCGAATCTCCAACCCGCCACCAGCAGCATTGCGCACCTCGATGGTGCCGTCATGCACCTTCACCACCCGCTCCACGATGGCCAACCCCAGACCATGACCATCAGCCCGCACCGCATTACTCCCACGGAAGAACGGCCGAAACAACGAATCCAACTCGTCATCCGGCACCCCAGGCCCGTGATCGCGCAGCACCAGTTCGGCAAACAGCTGTTCCACGCGCAGGGTCAGATCGACCCTGCCGCCGTCGGGGCTGAACTTGATGGCATTGGCAAGCAGGTTGCCCAGCGCGCGCTCCAGCAGCATGGCGTTGCCCGAGACCACGAGGGAGTCGACGCTGGCAAGCGTCAGTTCAACGTGGCCAGCAACGGCGTCAATCCGGAAGTGCTCCATGACGTCGCGGACCAGTTCGGCCAGATCCACTGCCTCGCGCTCCATGCCGGGCAGACTACCCTCCATCCGTGACAACGCCAGCATCTCGCCGAGCATCCGGTCCAGGCGCGCAATCTCCTGCTCGGCTTGCTCGAAGTACGGTGCAGCCTCGGCCGGCTCGTCGCTGCGCCGGGCGAGATCGAGGATCAGATGCAATCGCGCCAGCGGTGAGCGCAACTCGTGCGACAGATCCTGCAGCACGCCGCGGTCGTGCGCGACCAGCGCCTCGATCCGTGCCGCCATCAAGTCGAAATCGCCGGCGAGCTGGGCGAGCTCGTTGTGCGCCAGGCCGCCCTGCCATCCGACCCGGGTCGACAGCTCGCCGTCGGCCATGCGCCGGGTCGCCCGGCGCAACGCCTCGACAGGCCGCGCCACGCTGCGCGCCACCCACCAGCCCACCGCGCCAATGAACAACAACGACAACAGCAACTGGACGGCCAGGTAGAGTTTCTCGCGCGTCTGCGGTCGCAATCGCACGTGTGAACGGCTCATGGCCAGCAACTGCCGGGCGTGGCCGTCGGCACCAGTGACTTGCTGGAAGGCGACATAAAAGCCTCCCCGTGGCTGAATCACGATGCTTTGTCCGGATGACAACCATTCCTTCAACATGGCACGAGTCGAGCCATGCAGGCGCATGGGCACGAGCGCCTCGCCGTCCTCGAACAGCGTCGCCTCGACACCTTGCTGCCGCTGCTGCGCGACCCATAGTTCCAGTCCATCGCGACCGCCATTTTCGTAGGCCTGGTCGGCGTCCTGCGCCAACGCGGCCCAATTGATCTCCACGGTCGTGGTGAACTCGACGAGACGCCGCGCAAGCAGGCCGCCGAGAAGGAGCACCAGCAGGTTCGCCACGCAGAACCAGACCAGCAAACGCCAATACAGTGAGGTCTTCAGCGCGTTCATGCCGCGGCTACCACCAGCATGTA
>JBDTEG010000051.1:0-32788 GCA_039922695.1 Rhodanobacter sp.
GGTCCGGGCCACCCAGCGGAATGATGTACACCGAGGAGAGCGTCTTGAGCCGTTGTGCCGCCACCAGAGAGTTCTTCCACTTGTGTCCGTACTTGTTGATCCAGCGTCGTTCCACTCCACCCTGGAGGCCGGCACCGGTATCTGTGCCGACGAACACGCCGCCGGTGTAGATCGTGCGCGGCGCCGGCTGGAGCTGCACGTTGACATCGACGGTACCGTTGCTGGCGTCGTTGACGTCGGGCAACACGTTGACCACCGAAAAATAATCCGCGCCATTGAGCGACTGCTGCAATGCCAGCAGTTCGGACTGGGAAAAATAATCACCTTGCTTGAACGGTACGTAGCGTTGCAGGAAGCCGGGAGCGAACTGCGAACCGTCGAAATTCACCTTGCCAAAGCGGTAGCGCGGTCCGGCTTGCCACGCCAGCTTGACCACCGCACTGTGGTTGGCGCGGGTGACCAGCACCTGATGCGCGACCAGCTTGGCGCCCAGGAATCCGTTGGCCGTCAGTTCCGCGCTCAGGTTGTCCTTGAGCGTGGTGTAGGTACCATCGTTGAGCACCTGGCCCTTGAGCGCATCGATCTTGCGCGCGGCGAAGTGGATCGGCTTCACCGCCATCGCGGTGGCATCCAGCTGCAGGTCCACGGTGGTGATCTTCACCGGTTCGCCCGGTTTCACATGCAGGGTGACGGTCCAGTCAGCGCCGTGCTGCTTGAGCTCGCCCTCGACCGTGGCGTCGTAGTAGCCGTACGGTTGCAGCGCCGACTGCACCTGCGCCGTCGCGCGCGTGTACAGTCGCTGGATCTGTGCGGCACTGACGTCGCGCTTGGCGTATTGCGACAGGCTCACGCTGTCCACCACCGCGCTGTGCATCGGATCGTCCACGCCATCGACCACCAGCGTCACGGCGGCATGCACCTGCGATGCCAACAGCAACCACGGCAACAGCAGGATCAAGCGTCGGAGGGTGCGGCGCATGCGCAGGGTTCTGGCCTCGGGTAGGGCGGAAACGACGAGTGAGCAGTCTATCGGTTTGCCCGTCAATGCCGTATGACGACCTGGCGTGTACTGCGGGAAGTGGGTCCAGGCCGTTCTGACGAGGTCTTCATCGACGCGCTCAGCCCGCCTTGTCGCCTGCCTTGTGCGCAATCCACGCGACGGCGACGGCGGAGAAATACGGTACCGACTGCGCGCTCAGGATGAACATCCACAAGGTGCCTTCGATGTAGCGCGTGCCGTAGCTCAGCGCCATGCCGATCACGCACAGGGTCAGCGCCAGCGCCATCAGCAACTCCTCGCGCGCCGGGGCGAACGCGGCGAACCCGGATTCACCCAGGCGCCGGCTCTTGGCGGTGACAATGAACGCCGTCTTCTTGCGCGTCAGGCCGTGCAGGATGCCACGTGCGATGGCGTGCGACAGGCTCATGCTGGCGACCGACGCCATCAAGGTGTCGCGCCAGTTGCATGGCACGCGTGCGCGATACAGCACGATGCCGAACACCATCTTGGCGAAGAAGAACCCGATCACCGGGATCAGGAACAATTGCATCGGCAGGCTGAACAGGGCCGGGAAGGCGATCATGCCGGCGGTCCAGTACAGCGCCATCAGCGTGAAGATCAACAGCAGCGCGTCGGCAAACCAGCTGAACCAGCCGGTCAGGAAGTGGAAGCGCTGGCCGGTCGAGAGCGGGCCGGACTTGACCATCCAGCTCCAGCGGCCCCTGAGGATCTGCATGGCACCGAACGCCCAGCGATAGCGCTGACTTTTGTACGCCTTGAAATCGGCGGGAGTCAGACCCTTGCCCATCAGTTCGTCGACATAGACCAGGTCGTAGCCCGCGTGCATCAGGCGCAAGCCCAGCTCCGCGTCCTCGCAGATGGTCCACTCCGACCAGCCACCGGTGCCTTCCAGCGCACTGCGCCGGACCATCGTCATGGTGCCGTGCTGGATGATCGCGTTGCGCTCGTTGCGATGATGCATGCCGATGCGGAAGAAGCCGTCGTATTCCCACGCGGTCATGCGCCGGAACGCGTTGTGCTCGAACTCGCGATGCGACTGCGGGCACTGCACCACGGCTACCTTGGGGTCGTGGAAATAGCCGGTGAGCGTGGCCAGCCAGTCATGCCGCACCACATAGTCGGCGTCGATCACCGCCACCACGTCCGCCTCGGGCGCGGTTTCCTTCAGGCCGAAGTTCAGCGCGCCGGCCTTGTAGCCGGGCCACGGGGCCAGGTGGAAGAAGCGGAAGCGCTTGCCGAGCTTCTCGCAGTGCGCCTGCACCGGCTCCCACACTGCCGGGTCCTTGGTGTTGTTGTCGATCACCAGCACTTCGTAGTTGGCATAGTCCAGCGCCGCCAGCGAATCGAGCGTCACGATTACCATTTCCGGCGGCTCGTTGTAGCAGGCCAGGTGGATCGACACGAACGGCTGCCGATCCGGGTGGTCCGGCCGCAACATGCCGGCATGGCGCATCCACTTCGGTCGCCACAGCACTTCGGTGAACTCGAAGCCGTTGATCAGAAGGATCGCCAGGATCGCGATCTGAGCCGGGAACAACAATGTGAGCATGGTCCAGTCGACCCAGCTCAGGTAGAAATTGAACGGCAGCGTGGCGGCCCACACGATCAGCCCGCAGGCCAACTGGATCAGGGCGCAGAAGAAGAACCGTCCGACCAGTTTGAAGCGGCTGAAGCGACGCGCGAACAGGATCATCGGCAGCAGCGCCAGCAGGCTGGCGGCCAGCGCCTTCCAGGGCCACGCGGTGTCCTCGGTGACCGGCCCGGTGAACGGGAATTTCAGCTGGCGGTCGGCATTGAACATGCCCCAGTACGCTTCGGTGCGGCCGGCCAGTTGTTCCTTCCATGGCTGGTCGAACGCTTCCATGATGTAGTAGTCGATGTGGTCCTGCCTGGCCACGTTGAACCAGTCGCGCAGGAAGATCGCCTCATTCGATACCGACGGCGTGGCGTACTGGAAACGATCGCCATTGGATGGCCAACCGATTTCACCTACCACGATCGGCTTGCCCGGATACAGCTGCTTCAGATGGTTGTACCGAGCCAGTGCGTCCGCGATCGCCTCCTTGCGCGCGATGCCGTTCCAGTACGGAAACAGGTGCACGGTGATGAAGTCCACGTGTTGCACCAGTTCGGGGTATTTCTCCCAGATATGCCACGGCTCGGCGGTCGACACCGGCTGGTGCAGGGCGGCGCGCACGCGGTCGAGATAGACCATCAGGTCATCGGGGCTGATATCGTTGCGCAGCAACACCTCGTTGCCCACGATGGCCCGGTTGATCGTGCCCGGGTAGTGCCGCGCCTGGGCGATCAAGGTGTCGATCTCCTTCTCGTTGTTGTCCAGCCGGCGGTCGATCCAGGCACCGGCCATCACCTTCAGTCCGTACTTCTCGGCCAGCCGCGGCAGCTGGGGGTTCTGCAGCATCGAATAGGTACGCACGCGCGAGCTGTAGCGACTGAGCAGCTTCAGGTCGCCCGAAATCTGCTCGTCGGTGGGGAAATCCCCCTTCAGCGGGCTCTGGTAGCGCTGGAACGCCGACAGCGCGAAGCCGTCGATCTTGCCGTGCCAGTCCTCCGGTCCATGCGGGTAATTGCCCCACCACCACAGCCCGATGTTCATCGCGGCCACGATCAGCGCAAGCACCAGGGCGGTGAACAGAGGGTACCGGCTGTTGTGGTTGGCTGCGGTGGCGCTCAAAAAAATCCCCGGCGAAGCCTGCGCAACAGGCGGTAAAGCCTGAGGAGCTTAACCAATGCGGGGCCTCCGGCTCAATAAAGCCCGCCTGAGCCGGTCAGCGCCAGGTCAGGCCGCTCTCTGCCGGCCGTGGTTCGCGGGCCGATCCGGAGAACCGTCCCCCCAACTGCTCCCTGTGGTCGCGAGCGTTCAAGGTACCGGACGGTTTTCGCAGGGACACGTGCTGAGTTTTTCGGTCGTCCAGGTGTTGCTGGCGGCCGCTGCGATGTTGTTCATGGTGATGCCAAACTACCTCGTGCTGCCTTTGTACCTGGTGCTTTTGCTGTCCCATCGTGCGCTGAGTCAGGTCATTTCGATACCCGGACCGCCTGATCCGCGCTTTGTGGTCTGGGGCGGCACGCTGGCTGTCGTGCTGGTGTTTGTGTTCGCTTGGTGTTGGCGACAACTGCTGCGTGGGGACATGCTCATCCGCGGCTTGCGCGCACCGACCCTGATCAACCTGCGACGCAATCTGGCCTCCCCACAGAGCGATCCGTTGACCGATGCCGAGTCGATGCGCGTGAGGCCGAACTGGCTTCTGGCGCGCCCGGATTCACGCGACGTTGGTCCCCAAGCGCCGTGCAAGTCGTTGCGTACGGCGCTGGGCGGCGTCTATCTGCCGCAAACCATCATCGGTCGTCTGTATCAGTGGATTCCAGCGGTGCTGATGCTGGCGACGATGGGACTGATTTTCTTTGTTGTCACGCTCGGAAGCCATGATGTGTCACGACTGTTGCATTACGTATTCAGCCGCGACGGTTTCCGCATGGTGAGCGGGCTATTTGCCGTGTTCAGCATGCTGATCGTCGTGATGCCGGTGGAACTACTGACCTTGCGCTGGGGTCGGACGAACGCCGAGTTGCCGTTGCTGGCGTTGTTGCCCGGTTTGAATTCCCCTCGACGCGGCCATGACGGCAAACGCGTCATGCTGCTCACCGCGATTCGTCTGCCGGCGGCCCGCCTGCTCTTGTTGCTGGCGGTGGGCTGCGTTGGCGCAGCGACGCTGGATGTCGGTTGGCTGGTAATGCTGATGATGCTCGTGGTTGCCCTGGGCTGTCTGGGTTAGCTGGTAACGATGGCGTTGAGCATCCTTGGCGGCCTGCCGCTACCCGGCATCACCAGGAATCTGTTGACGGTTGGCATGTTCGTGCTACTCAGCCTTACGGTGGTGTCGCCGCAACCAGGTGATTTCCTGGCGGCGTCTGCTGCTAACGCGGCGGCTGAGGTGCTGATGGCGGCACGGGTGGTGGTCGCTCTGTGCCTGCTGTGGGCAGGCCATCGCGGTTGGCGCGGGCTGCAGCGGCGGCCGCATCCGTTCCTGCCGAACTGAATTCACCTCGGGCGTGGGGTTCGCGTCTGCTTTGCTCATGATCCAGAGGAGCCATCGATGAAGAAGCGATTCGTACCATTGGCAGTTGCCATGTCCCTCGCGCTGGCCGCGACCGGGGCGATGGCCGCCGGCCAGGACACTGACGTCACCCGCGCCACCCTGGACAACGGCCTGCGCGTGGTGATCGTGCGCGACACGCTGGCGCCGGTGGTGGCGACCGAGATGAATTACCTGGCCGGCTCCAACGAGGTGCCGAAGGGTTTTCCCGGCACCGCGCATGCGGTCGAACACATGATGTTCCGCGGCGGTCCCGGCCTGAGCAAGGATCAGCTGGCGGCGATCGCCGCGAACATGGGCGGGGCATTCAACGCCGATACCACGCAGGGCGTGACCCAGTACTACTTCGTGGCGCCGGCGCAGGATCTGGACGTGGCGCTGCATGTGCAGAGCCTGCGCATGCGCGGCGTGGACATGGACCAGGCGGCTTGGGCGAAGGAGCGTGGCGCGATCGAGCAGGAGGTGTCGCGCGACATGTCCAGCCCGACCTACAAGTTCCAGACCCAGTTGATGGCGCAGATGTTCGACGGCACGCCCTACGCTTACACCGCGCTTGGCACGCGCGCCTCGTTCGACAAGACCACGGCCGCGATGCTCAAGCAGTTCCACGACAGCTGGTACGTCCCCAACAACGCCATCCTGGTGATTGCAGGCGATGTCGATCCGGCCGCCACGCTGGCCAAGGTGAAACACGAGTTCGGCGATATCGCACGCAAGGCGTTGCCGTCACGGCCCTCCTTCACGTTCAAACCGGTGCAGGCGAAAACAATCAAGTTGCCGACCGACAGCCCCTACGGCCTGGTGGCCATCGCCTATCGATCGCCGGGTTTGCGCTCCAGCGATTACGCCACGGCAATGGTATTGAGCGAGGCGCTGGGTTCGCAGCGCGCGGCACTGGCCGGCATGCGTTTTGACGGCACCGCCTTGTACGGTGGCTTCGCCGGCAATGCGTTCGCGCACGCCGGCGTCGACTACGCCCTGGCGGCTTTTGCCAGGGGCGGTGATCCACAGCCGATTCTCAAGCGCATGCAGGGCATCCTGGCCGAGGCGGCCGCCAAGGGCGTCGACCCGGCACTGGTCGATGCAGCCAAGCGCAAGGCGATCGCGGCGCTGGAGTTCAAGAAGAATTCGGTCGATGGTCTGGCCAATGCGTGGTCGGCGGCCTTGTCGATGCAGGGCCTGGACTCGCCAGACGCGATGAAGCAGGCGATCGAGGCGGTGACGCCAGCCGGCGTGAATGCACTGGCCAGGACCACGTTCGATCCTTCCCACGCCGTGACCGCCATCCTGACGCCGGAGAGCTCGGGCAAACCGGTTGCCGGCAAGGGTTTTGGCGGCGCCGAGAGCTTCGCCTCCAGCCCGGACAAGCCGGTGACCTTGCCGCCATGGGCGGCGCAGGCGTTTGCCAGGCTCGAGCTGCCGCGCTCCAGCCTACAGCCGGTCTCCTACACCTTGCCCAACGGCCTGCGCGTGATCGTGCAGCCCGAAAACATCAGCGACACCGTGACCGTGTTCGGCCAGATCAAGACCAACCAGGATCTGCAGGCGGCGAAGGGTGAGGAGGGCGTCGCGAGCGTGCTCGACGGCCTGTTCCCGTTTGGGACCACCGACATGAACCGGCTGCAGTTCGAGCAGGCGCTGGATCAGATCAGCGCGAATGTCAGCGCGGGACCCAGCTTCTCGCTGGCCGTGCCTTCGGCGCATTTTGCCGAGGGCATCAAGCTGCTGGCCGACAACGAATTGCATCCGGCCCTGCCGGCGCAGGCGTTTGCCGTCGTGCAACACCAGACTGCTGCTGCCGTGGCCGGTCAGTTGCAGTCGCCAGCGTTCCTCACTGAAATGGGTCTGCAGAAGGCGCTGCTTCCGGCGAATGATCCCTCATTGCGCCATGCCACACCGCAAAACGTGATGGGCTTGACCCTGGACAAGGTGAAGCAGTACTACGCGAAAACCTTCCGGCCCGACATGGCCATCATCGTCATTGTGGGCAAGGTTGATCCGGCGCAGGCGAAACAGGTGGTGGAACAGGACTTTGGTGGCTGGAAGGCGCAAGGTGCCACGCCGGATGTGGATTACTCCGCCGTGCCGGCGAACCAGCCGGGCCAGTTCAACGTGCCCGACAGCAGCGCCAGCCAGGACAGCGTGCAGATGGCGCAGACCGTCGACGTCACCCGCAATGATCCGACCCGTTATGCGTTGAATCTCGGCAACCAGGTACTCGGTGGCGGCTTCTACGCCTCGCGCCTGTACCACGACCTGCGCGACAAGCGTGGCCTGGTCTACAGCGTCGGCACGCATTTCGATCTCGACGCGAATCGTGGCACGTATGGGGTGTCCTTCGGTGCCGACCCGGACAAGGTCGCGGCAGCCAGGAAGATCGTGGTGCAGGATCTCAATCAGATGCAGCAAGCTCCGGTGACCGAGACCGAGCTGAAGCGTGCCAAGGGCATCCTGCTGCGGCAGATCCCGCTGGGCGAATCCAGCTTCGGTGCGATCGGGGGCCAGTTGCTGGCGCTCTCGATCGAAGGCAAGCCGCTGAATGCGATGACCATCGCCGGCCAGCACTACCTGAAGCTCACCGCGACCGAGGTGCAGCAGGCGTATGCGAAGCACATCCGTCCGGATGACTTCGTCACTGCGGTAAAGGGGCCGGCGCCAAAGGGCTGAGCAGCCCAGGTACCGCGCAATAGAAAAGGCCCGTCACGGACGGGCCTTTTCTTGAGGGAGGTTCGGGATTTATCGCAGCAGCGAGCGCAGCATCCACGCCGTCTTCTCGTGATCCATCAGACGCCCGGTCACCATGTCGGCGGTGCCTTCGTCGCCGGCGTCATTGGCTGATTTGATGGTGTCACGGGCGGTCGCCGCGGCGATTTCATGTCCTTCCACCAGTTGGCCCACCATCTCCTTCCATTCGGGCACGCCGGACTCTTCCTTGATCGAGCTGAGCTTGGCGAACTGGCTGTATGAGCCGGGGGCGAACACATCCAGCGTGCGAATGCGTTCGGCGACTTCATCGGCTGCCGTCCACAACGCGATGTACTGGGTTTCGAACATCAGATGCAGGCTGTTGAACTGCGGGCCGGTGACGTTCCAGTGGAAGCTGTGCGTCTTCAGATACAGCGAGTAGGTGTCGGCCAGCAGCCTGGACAGGTGCCTGGCGACCGCTTCACGGTCCTTCTTGGCGATACCGATGGAAATGGCCATGTGCTGCTCCTTCCGGGGGTGAATGCAATGAACTAACCATAGCGGTTGCGCGGCTACGCGTGAAATGAATCCTTCGGATGCCGCCGATAGTCGGTGGCTATCGGGTCGACGAGCCGCAACCGCTATCATGCGCAGTTCGATGAACGACAATCACCCGCCCGCGCCCGTCGTCGCCACCGATCCAGGCTTGCGCAAGTTGCGCCGGCAACTGGAAGCGGTGAGCAGCCGCGACTTCGCGCGACTGCTCGGGCGCTGGCGCCAGCTGTCGCGTCGACCCGATGAGAAAAAGTTGGGGTTGCTGGTAGCCGGTATCGAGCGGTCCGTGGCCAAACGTCGCGCCCGCGTTGCGGCCAAGCCGGCCATCCGGCTCGACGAATCGCTGCCGATCAGCGCGCGTGGAGAGGACATCGTCAAGCTGATCCGCGAGCATCAGGTGGTGGTCATTGCTGGCGAAACCGGTTCAGGAAAGACCACCCAGTTACCCAAGCTCTGCCTGGCTGCTGGCCGCGGCGAGGCCGGCATGATCGGCTGCACCCAGCCGCGCCGACTGGCCGCGCGTTCGATGGCCCGGCGCGTGGCCGAGGAATTAGGCTCGCCGCTGGGCGAGATCGTGGGCTTCCAGGTGCGCTTCAACGACCAGGTCTCCGAGCGCAGCCTGATCAAGTTCATGACCGACGGCATCCTGCTGGCCGAGACCCAGGGCGATCCCTGGCTCTCCGCCTACGACACGCTGGTCATCGACGAGGCGCACGAGCGCAGCCTCAACATCGATTTTCTGCTTGGCTATCTCAAACGGTTGGCGCTGAAGCGGCCCGACCTGAAGATCATCGTCACTTCGGCGACGATCGACACGGCGCGTTTCGCCGCGCATTTCGGCGGGGCTCCCGTGGTCGAGGTGGAAGGGCGCGCGCATCCGGTCGAACTGCGTTGGCGGCCGGTCAACGATCCTGCAGGAGCGCATCCTGTGCGCGATGGCTCTTCGTCGGGCCCACAGAAAGAACATCGCGCACAGGGTGCGCTCCTGCAACGTCAAAACCTCCAGCAAGGCAGCGCCGAGCACATTGCGGCCGTGCTGGACGAAATCACCCATGACGACCCCCGCGGCGACGTGCTGGTGTTCCTGCCCGGCGAGCGCGAGATTCGTGATGCACACCAGCTGTTGTCGCGGCGGCAGTATCGCGAGACCGAAATCATGCCGCTGTACGCGCGGCTGTCGGCGGGCGACCAGGATCGTGTGTTCAACCCTGGCGTGAAGCGTCGCGTGGTGCTGGCCACCAACGTGGCCGAGACTTCGCTGACCGTGCCGCGCATCCGCTACGTGGTCGACACCGGCAATGCGCGAGTCAAACGGTACAGCCAGCGCAGCCAGCTGGAACGGTTGCACGTGGAGCCGATCTCGCAGGCGGCGGCCGACCAACGCAAGGGCCGCTGCGGCCGCGTGGGGCCGGGCATCTGCTACAGACTTTTCGACGAAGCCGATTTTGCCAGTCGCGACGCGTTCACCGATCCGGAACTGCTGCGTTCGTCGCTGGCCAACGTGATCCTGCGCATGCTGGCGCTGAAGCTGGGCGAGGTCGACGAGTTTCCCTTCCTCGATGCACCCGATCCGCGTGTGGTGGCCGACGGCTTCCGTCGCCTCACCGAGATATCCGCGATCGACGAGGTGCACAAGCTCACCGCCATCGGACATGCGCTGGTGCGGTTGCCGATCGACGTGCAGCTGGCGCGCATGCTGGTCGAGGGCGAGAAGCTCGACGTGTTGCGCGAGCTCTTGACCATTGTGTCCTTCCTCAGCATCCAGGATCCGCGCGAACGTCCCGGCGAGGCGCGTCAGCAAGCCGATGCCGCGCACGCCATCTTTGCCGATCCGACGTCCGATTTCCTCGGTGTGCTGAACCTGTGGCAGGCCTACCACGACGCCCACGAGGATCTGACCCAGTCGAAGTTGCGCGACTGGTGTTCACGGCATTTTCTAAGCTTCATGCGCATGCGCGAATGGCGTGAGTTGCATCGGCAGTTGCTGGTGGTGGTGGCGGAGTTGGGCTGGCGTCTTGCTGCCTCTCCCCCAAGGGGGAGAGGAGGCGAACGCAAGGAGCGCGATGTTGATGAAAAAGACGCTTCGCGTCTTTTTGAGTCGGTCCATCGCTCCTTGCTGGCTGGCCTGCCGACCCAGGTCGGTCGCAAGGACGAGAAGGGCGTTTACCAGAGCACACGCGAACGCAAGTTCCATATCTTTCCTGGCTCCGCGCTGGCCAAGGCAGCGCCGAACTGGGTGTTCTCCGCGCAGATTCTTGACGTGGGCGGCCGTGTGTGGGGCATGGCCAACGCGCGCGTGGAGCCGTTGTGGATCGAGCAGCAGGCCGCGCACCTGTTGCGTACGCATTGCCGCGATGCGCACTGGTCGAAGAAGCGTGGCTGCGTGGTTGCCTATGAGCAGGTCAGCCTGTTCGGGCTGGTGCTGGTGGAAAAGCGGCCGGTCACCTTCCAGCGGCAGGATCCCGCACTCGCTCATGCGATCTTCCTGCGCGAGGCACTGGTCCGCGGCGATGTCGAGAGCAGGGCGGATTTCGTGCGCGCGAACCAGCGCGTACTGGAGCAAGCGCTTGGCATCGAGGCGAAGCAGCGGCGGGAGGGGCTGGTCCGGCATGAGGATGATCTGGTTGCGTTCTTCGAGGGCAAGCTGCCCGAAGAAATTGCCAGCAGCCGTGCGCTCGACGCGTGGTATCGCAAGGCACGCCCAGCCGAACAGGCAGCGTTGCGCTGGTCGCTGGATGACGTGATGGCCGGCGCCGCCGGCCTTGATGCGAAGGCATTTCCGGCAACGTTGGAGGTGGCCGGGCACAAGTACAAGCTGGAGTACCGCTTCGTTCCCGGTGACGAAGCCGATGGCGTAACCCTGCATCTGCCTCTGGCGATGCTTAACGCCGTGCCCACCGCACGCTGCGAATGGCTGGTACCGGGGCTGCTCGCCGACAAGGTGGCTGAACTGATTCGCGGCCTGCCCAAGGCGCTGCGCCGCAACTTCGTGCCGGCGCCGGATTTCGCCCGCGCTTTCGTGGCGGCGGAGGCACCGCGGGACGAAGCTCTGGCCAAGACGCTGGGCGCCTTCCTCAAACGCGCCACGGGCGTGGAACTCGGTGCGGACGAATTCGCGGGGCTGGTGCTGCCGCTGCACCTGCTGATGCGTTACCGCTTGTACGACGACGGCGGCCGAACGCTGTCCAGCGGCCGTGACCTGGTCGCGTTGCAGGCGCAGTGGGAAGGTCGGGCGCGCCAGGCATTCTCGCGCAAGACCGATATCGAGTTGACCCGCGAGGATGTGGCCAGTTGGGATTTCGAGGAGATCCCGGCGCAGGTGCGTTCGGATAGTGGCTTGATCGCGTTTCCTGCCTTGGTCGATCTGGGCGAGACGGTGGCACTGCGCGTGTTCGAGCGCAGCGACGAGGCACGCCTGGCGCACCGGCACGGCGTGGTGCGATTGCTGCGCAATGCATTGGCCGGCGAGGCGAAGCAGGCGCGCCGTCGCCTGCCCATCAGCAATGTTCTGGGTCTGCAATATGCGCCGCTTGGCAGCGTCGACAGTTTGCGCGAAGACCTGCTCGAGGGCGGATTCCAGGATCTGCTGGATCGCCACGAGCTGGACGTGCGCACCGCCAGCGCGTTCGAGGCACTGTGCATGCATTGCTCGCGCGAACTTTTTGCCGCCGGTGTCGGGAGACTGAAGCTGGCGGAACCCATCGTCGAAGCACAAGCCGAGCTGAAACCCTGGCTTGAGCCACCCCTGCTGGGTTTTGCCCGCGCCAGCTACGACGACATGCACGAACAGCTCGATGCGCTGCTGACGCCGGGCTTCCTGCGCGACCTTCCGCGATCGCGGCTTGCGCACTATCCACGCTACCTGAAGGCGACACGCCTGCGCGCCGAGCGGTTGCGGCAGGATCCCGCGAAGGATCAACAGCGCATGTTGCAGGTGATGCCGTACTGGCGTGCGTATCTGCAGTACCGCGGCGCCACCTCGGATTCCACCGATCTCGCCGAGTTGCGTTGGCTGATCGAGGAGTGGCGCGTTTCACTGTTCGCACAGGAGCTCAGGACGGCGGAGCCGGTATCGGCCAAGCGGCTGGCGAAAGCGCTGGCCGCGCTTGGTTGAAAGATCGCGCCTTCAGGGCGAGCGCTGCCGCTGTCCTTGCCGGCCAACGTGCAATCAAGCGTGTCAGTTGGCTGGCTCGACCTGTGCGCTGGTGTTGTATCCCTCTACCTTCAGCACCCAGCTGCCCATGAAGCCCGGTTTCACGGAGACTTCCGGGTTGAACAGCGACTTGCGTACGGTGAGTGAACTGTCGTCGCTCACCCGCCATTTCTGGCCGTTCTGCAAGGTCATTGTGGTGCCGCGCTGCCAGCCGTTGAACTCGCCGGCGATGCGGCTGGTGACGGTGTCGTTGCGTTTCAGCTGGGGTGCCTTCGCCTTGTGGGTGAACGGACCGGAAGACTTGGCGGCAGCTGCCGTCGCCGAGGTTTCAGCCGAAGCAGGCACGGAGGCCGACAGCTCGGAAGCGTGCAGTGCCAGCCACTGCTGCAGATGCTGCAGCTCGGCCGGACTCAATTTGTCGAGGCCGGCTTGGGTGAATTCGGCGTTGCCCATCTGTTTTTGCAACGAGACGGCTTGTCGGGCCTGCAGCGGCGCCATGCCCAGCAGCGAAAACAGCAGAATTGGCAGCAGCAGGGATGAGTATGCTTTCATGGGTTGGGTCCATTGCGCGGCAAGCCGCGGATAGGCGAAAAGGCTCGCTCGGGATGCGGGCAGCGTGCGCTGCATCGGCAAAGCATGCCCGGCACCATTCGTTGTGGCAACAACTGACGCGCTGATCGTATCGAGGAAGGTCTGTTGATCGAGCGAACCGCCCCTGGGGAACTGAGCAGACTGGAGCAATGGCGTGGGCGCTCGGGCCAGCTGCCGCGGGTCCTGGCCGAGGCGTTGGACGCATGCCTGAACCACCGTGTCAACGAAGCCGAGTGCTGCGACACGCTCGATCTGCTCGGAATGCTCGGTTGCGACGCGCACACTCAGGCTGCGGCGCTGTGGTTCGAGCTTGCGCGTATTGATCCTGCCCTGTGGGCGAGCCGCCATGCCACGTTGCCGGCCGAGCTGCAACGTCTGGTCGCCGGCCAGCAGGCCGCCGAGCGTGTGTGGGCGCTGCACGCGCAGCGCACGGCGGACGGCACCACCGAGGGCTTGCGGCGGTTGCTGCTCGCCATCGTGCGCGACCTGCGTGTGGTGTTCGTCTTGCTGGCGCGGCAGCTGGCGCGCATGCGCGCCGCGGTCGCGCTGCCAGCGGAGCAAGGCGCCGCGCTGGCACGGCTCAGTCGCGACATCCACGCGCCGCTGGCCAACCGACTCGGCATCTGGCAACTGAAGTGGGAGCTGGAAGACCTGGCTTTCCGCTTCCTGCAACCGGACATCTACCGGCGCATCGCCAAACTCCTCGACGAGCGCAGGATCGATCGGGAAGAGTTCATCCGCCAGTCGCTGGATGAGCTGCAGCAAGCGCTCGACGCCGCCGGCCTCCGTGCAGACCTGGCCGGGCGACCGAAGCACATCTACTCGATCTGGAAGAAGATGCAGCACAAGTCGCTGGACTTCTCCGACCTGTACGACATCCGGGCGGTGCGCATCCTGGTCGACAGCATCGCCGACTGCTATGCCGCGCTGGGTATCGTGCATGCGCGCTGGGCGCCCGTGCCGAACGCGTTCGACGATTACATCGCGCGACCGAAGCCGAACGGCTACCAGTCGCTGCACACCGCCGTGGTGGGTCCGGCCGGCAAGACCCTGGAAGTACAGATCCGCACGCTTGACATGCATCGCGCCAACGAGCTGGGCGTGGCCGCGCACTGGCGCTACAAGGAAGGCGGAGGCGGTGATGCCGAGTTCGAGGCGAAGATCGCCTGGATGCGCAAATTGCTCGAGCCGCGCGGTGGCGACGACAGCACGCTGGCGGCGGAGCTGCAGACTGAACTGCTCGAGGATCGGGTCTACCTGCTGACGCCCAGGGGCGAGGTGTTCGACCTGGCGCGTGGTGCCACCGTGCTGGACTTCGCCTACCTGATCCACACCGAGGTTGGTCATCGCTGTCGTGGCGCCAAGGTCAACGGTCGCATCGTGCCGCTGACATTCCAGCCGCAGAGTGGCGACCGGGTGGAGATCCTTACCACCAAGCTGGCCGAGCCCAGCCGCGACTGGCTCTCGCCGCACCACGGTTACCTCAACACGGCGCGCGCGAAAGACAAGGTGCGCGCATGGTTTCGCCGCATCGCGCACGACACCAACCTCTCGGTCGGGCGCACCATGCTCGAGCGCGAGTTGAGGCGGTTGGCCCTGCCACAGGCCGAAACCGGCAAACTGCCTGCGCTGTTTCATCTGCAAACGCAGGACGAGCTGTTGATCGCGCTGGCACTGGGTGAAGTCACCCCGGGCCAGATCGCCCGCGTGTTGCAGGAGGCCGTGCAAGCGCCCGCATCCGCACCCGTGCCGGCACCGGCCCGGCCAACGACGCTGGAGCAGGGCGCGCTGAGTATCGAGGGCATCGGCAACCTGCTCACCACCCTGGCGCGCTGCTGCCAGCCACTGCCCGGCGATGCCGTCTGCGGTTACATCACCAAGGGCCGTGGCGTGTCGGTTCACCGGGCCGATTGCGGCAGCCTTGCGCGGCTGCTGCGACGCGATCCGGACCGGGTGATCGAGGTGAACTGGGGGCATGCCGCCAGCCAGGCGTATGAGGTGGACGTCGAGCTGCGCGGCTACGACCGCAAGGAGTTGCAGAAAGACGTCACCAACGTCATCAGCAATGCCGGTGCGCATATCATTGCCTCCTCCACCCGGCTGCACCCCCAAAGCGGCGAAGTGGACATGCGCTACACCTTGCGCGTGCGCGACTTCGAGCAGCTGTCGACCTTGCTGGGCAAGTTGCTGGCGCTGCCGAACGTGACCGATGCGCGCCGCGTCGGCATTGGCTGAATGCTGAACGCCAGTTGCGCCCATGCAAGGCGCGCCGCCAGCCCGATGTTAAGCTGAGTCAGATATTTCCGGCGCGATGGACCATGAGCACTCGGCGGGACCCGAACGACAACCGGCCACACCTTCGCAGCGAGCCTACGCTGGGCGATCTGGACGGCGTGGACGAGTCGCGTCCGCGCGATCGGGACGGACTGCCGCAGGTCACGGTTGAGCCGCGACGTCCGCGCCACCCGTCGGCGTCTTCCGCGGCGCCGGTGCGGCAGCGCCGCGGCTGGCTGGGCCCGTTTTTGCTGTTGCTGATCGTCGTCGTGGCAGGCTTGGTCTGGCTGAACCAGGGCAGCCTGCGCGGCATGCTGCCGCGTACCGATCTCAACAGCGTGCTGGCACAGGCGCAACTGGCGTTGAAAGATGGCCATCTGGACGGCCAGGATGGCACCAGTGCGCGGGAGCTTTTTCAGCAGGTGGCTGCGAGCGAACCGGACAATGATCGCGCCCGCGATGGCTTGCGCCAGGTAGGTCAGGCCGAATTGTCGCGCGCGGATTCAGCATTGCAGTCAGGCCAGCTTGTCGAAGCGGCGCAGCGCGCGGCGATAGCACGCGAACTGCTCGGTGGCGGCAGTGACGTCGATCGACTCGATGCGCTGATCAGTCGTGCGCAGGCCGGCCAGGTGCACACCGGAGACTTGGTCGACCAGGCCCAGCAGGCACTGGCCGCAGGCAAGCTGGACGGCCCGGAGGGAGCCGGCACCCTGTACAAGAGGGTGCTCCAGGCCGATCCTGGCAATGCGGTGGCCGCGCATGGACTGGACCAGGTAGGCAATGCCCTGGCCGTGAGAGCCCACGATGCGCTCGAGTCCGGCGATCTGGCCAAAGCCGACCCCAGCATCGAGCAACTCGCGGCCTTGCAACCGAACAACAATTCGTTGCCGGCGCTGCGTGCACTGCAGGCACAGTTGCGCCAACAGCAGGATGGCGCGCTGAAATCCGCCATCCAGCAGGGCCGCGAGGCCTTGCGCGCCGGCCGCATCGCTGGAACGGGCGACGACACCGCGCTGGCCCGTTTCAAGGCGGCGTTGGCGCTTGATCCGGACAGCAGCGAAGCCAGGGCCGGGCTGGGCGACGTGGCGCAGGCACTGACCGTGCAGGCCAACGCGGCCATCGACGCCGGCGACAATGCGCAGGCCGCCACGCTGCTTGACCAGGCGGCGCAACTGGCGCCGAAGTCAGCCGATCTCGCGGCGACTCGCGCCCGCTTGCAGAGCAGGCATTCCGCTTCTGCGCAGACGGACGGCAGCGCGAATGGCGACACGCGTGGTGATGTCGTCACCGCCGTGTTGTCGCCCCAGCAGAGCGCGGCGGTGGCGCAACTCGTGCGGCGCGCGCAGCAGGCGACCCGCAGCGGCAACATCATGATGCCGCCCGGCGACAGCGCCTACGATCTGTATCGCAGCGCGTTGGCCATCGACGGCAATAGTGTTCCCGCACGGCAGGGCCTGCAGGCCCTGCCCGGCGAAGTTGAGCAGCAATTCAAGCGCGCACTGGCGGACGGCAAGCTGACGCAGGCTGGGGACATGCTCGCCAACTTGACCGAGCTGGCGCCGGGTGACCCCGCGCAAGGTGCGCTCGGCAACCAGCTGGCCAGCGCCTGGCTCGACCGGGCCGGGCAGCAACTGGGCAACGGTGATCGCATCGGCGCCAGCCAGTCACTGGAGCGCGCACGCAAACTGGCGCCGGACCATCCGCGCCTGCGCGACTTGAGCGCTCGCCTGCAGGGCGGGCAGTGAGTCCTGCATGACCGTGCTGGTCGTCGGCGGCAGCAGCCAGATCGGTCGGTTCCTGCTGCCGCGCCTGAGATCGAGTGGCGAGCCCATCGTGGCGTTGAGCCGGGTTCCACAACCCGCACGCGAAGGCGTGGAATGGCTGCGCGGCTCGCTTCCCGATGGGTTGTCGTCACTGCCCGTCTTGTCGGCGATCATCAGTTTCGGCCCGTTGCAGGCGCTCGCCGAGTGGTTGGAGCGGGTGTCGCCCGCCGGGACGCCGCGGGTGATCGCCACCAGCTCGATGAGTGCCGAAACCAAGCAGAATTCCGCGGTGCCAGCCGAGCGCGAGATCGCGCGCCAGTTGCGTGCCGGCGAGACTGCGCTGGCCGGGGTCTGCGGACGTATCGGATGTGCATGGACCGTGCTTCGACCGACCCTGGTCTATGGCGCGGGGCTGGACAAGAGCCTCACCCCGATCGCACGACGGGCAATGCGCATCCGGCTGTTTCCGATCCCGGCCGGCCGTGGCCTGCGCCAACCGGTGCATGCCGACGATATTGCGCAGGCAGTGCTCGCGGCGCTGGAATGTCCTGCTGCGGCCGGGCGAATCATCTCGATCGGCGGCGGTGAGCGGCTGGTCTATGCGCAGATGTTTGCGCGGGTGCGTCGCAGCCTGCCGTGCGCCACCGTACCTGTGCGGATACCGGCCTGGCTGCTGAGGCTCGGCCGGCGCATGTATCCGCCGCTGCGTGGTCCGCTGAGCCGGCTCGATAGCGATCTGGTCGCCGACAACGAGGAACTGCAGCGTTTGCTGCATGTCCAACCGCGGCCATTCCAGCCCGATGCCTCGATGTGGGCGGCGCCTGGGCCGAGCCCATGAGGGTACCGTCACACATTGCCCGCGTTTTGCCCGCAATTCGCCCGCTGCGTTCATGGGCGCGCCGGGATGCACACCCTATGATCGAAACACTTGATTCCCGGATTTCCCCGCCTTGGCCCTGCTGACCCGTAGCCGTTCCTTCGTCCGTCGCCGCTGGCCTTGGCTGCGTATCCCGTTCTGGATCGCGCTTGGCCTGCTGGTCGGCTTCGTGCTGCCTTACATCCTTGTGCTCAACAAGCGGGTGCAGGATCGCTTCAGCGACTTGGTCTTCGCGGTACCGACGCGAGTGTACGCGCGACCGCTGCCGTTGCAGGCTGGCGAGCCGATGTCTCCGGCCGCGCTCGAACTGGAGTTGACCTTCGCCGGTTATGGCGAAGGCGGTCGCGGCGAAGTTCCGGGCAGCTGGATGAAGAAGGGCTCGCGCTACACGATTTCCTCGCGTGGCTATGCCGGACCGGGCGGCGGCGAGTTGCCGAAGCGGATCCAGGTAAGCCTGGGCCATGGCGACGTGGAGTCGGTGCAGGATGCGGCCAGTGGCAAGCCGGTCGAACTCACGCATCTGGACCCTGCCCGCATCGCCACGCTGTACGGCGCGACCCAGGAAGAACGTCGCTTCGTACACCTGGCGGATGTTCCGCCGTTGCTGCTCAAGGGGTTGCAGGCAGTCGAAGATCGCAATTTCAAGAACAATATCGGCATCGATTTCGGCGCCATTGCGCGGGCGGCGTTCGCCAACCTGCGCGCCGGGCATACCGTGCAAGGTGGTTCCACGCTGACCCAGCAACTGGTACGCAACCTGTTCCTCAGCCGCGACCAGACGTTCACGCGCAAGATCAACGAGGCGCTG
Organism: Rhodanobacter sp.; assembly: GCA_039922695.1. Classification (GTDB taxonomy): domain Bacteria; phylum Pseudomonadota; class Gammaproteobacteria; order Xanthomonadales; family Rhodanobacteraceae; genus Rhodanobacter. The sequence continues at coordinate 18,846 of JBDTEG010000051.1, forward strand.
ATGTCGTTGTTGCTGGAGGCGCATTACAGCAAGGCACAAATCCTCGAGGCCTACGTCAACGACGTCTTCCTTGGCCAGCAAGGCAACCAGGCGGTGCACGGTTTCGGCGCGGCGTCGGAGTTCTACTTTGGGCGCCGCCTGCAGGAGCTGAGGCCGCAGGAGATCGCACTTCTGGTCGGCCTGGTGAAAGGGCCCAGCTATTACGATCCCCGGCGCGCGCCCAAACGGGCATTGGCGCGACGCAACCTGGTGCTCAAGGAGTTCTTTGATACCGGGCTGCTCAGTGCCGGGCGGCTCAATGCCGCGCAGGCGGCGCCGCTGGACATCATCAGGAATGGCCAGCTGCCGCACAATCGATTCCCCGCCTTCATGGATCTGGTACGCAAGCAGATCACTGCCGACTTTGACGAGAAGGCGTTGCGGGAAGGCAACTTGTCGATCTTCACCACGCTCGATCCGGCGGCGCAGCTCTACACCGAGCAGGCCATCACCAGCGCGCTGAAGGGTCTGGGCAAGCGCGGAGACGGCGTGCAGGCAGCGGCGGTGGTCACCAATGCGCAGACCGGCAGCGTGCTCGCCGTGGTCGGCAGCCGCACGCCCGGCGACCAGGGCTTCAACCGCGCGCTGGATATACAGCGGCCGATCGGCTCAACGATCAAGCCGTTCGTCTACCTGGTGGCGCTGACTCAGCCACAGCGCTGGAACCTGGCCAGCCTGATGGACGACAGCGCGATCACCATGCGCCAGCCCAACGGCACCGTGTGGACGCCGCAGAACGATGACCACCAGAGCCACGACCCGCTGATCATGGTCGATGCGCTGGCCCATTCTTGGAACCTGGCGACGATCCACCTGGGCTTGCAGGTCGGTCTGCCTCGAATCCAGGCCTTCCTGAAATCGTTCGGCATCGGGGACGTCAACCCCAGTCCTTCGCTCCTGATTGGTGCGCTCGACCTGGCGCCATTCCAGGTGGCGCAGCTCTATCAATACCTTGCCGCCGACGGGCACGCCTTGCCCTTGCTGGCGGTGCGCGGCGTGCTGGACGGCAATGGTCACACCATCAAGCGCTACCAGGTGCAGTCCGGTCCGGGTGAATACCAGGAAGCCGTGCGGCTGACCACCTGGGCGATGCAGCAGGTGGCCGAATATGGCACGGCCAGTGCCATTGGCAACTCCAGCCTGGCTTGGCTGCACGCGGCGGGCAAAACCGGCACCAGCAACGACATGCGCGACAGCTGGTTTGCCGGCTTCACCGGCGAGCAGCTGGCGGTGTTCTGGATGGGCCGCGACGACAACAAGCCGACCACCCTGTTCGGTGCCAGCGGTGGTTTGCGCGCCTGGCGCGATCTGTTCGCCAAGCTGCCCACCCGGCCGTTGCCTGCCGCGGCGGGTCCAGGGCTTGAAATGGCCTGGATCAATCCCGGCGACGGCAGGCGCACAGAAGCACAATGCCAGGGCGCCCAACAGGTGCCGGTCGTGGCCGGCAGCTTGCCCGCCGATACGCAAGGCTGCTTCTGGCAAGGCGTGCAGAACCTGTTCGGCGATGATTCCTCGACCCCGGCGGCCAATCCGCCCGCTGCATCCTCCGCCAACCCTGCGATCCGGGACTGACCATGCGATTCCTGCTCAAGCATCTTTTGTCATTGCCTTTGCTGCTGGCGGTCTTTCTTGTGGCAGGTTGCAGCCTGTTCTCGCGCACAACGCCCAAGGAGCAGACAGTCCCGTCGAGTCCTGGCATCACTCGTCAGGACATGGTGGCCGCGATCCGCGCCGCCGGCGCGGACGACAATTCGGTGATCGACGTCAAGCCGTTGCGCGATCCGGCGGTTGCCGCGCTGGTGGACGCCTCGCAGCAGGATGATCAGAGCGGCAAGTATGTAGATGCGGCAGGCAAGCTCGACCAGGCGCTCAAGATCACGCCCGAGTCGCCTGACCTGCTGCAGGATCGCGCCGAGCTCGCTGTGCGTCTGGGTGATTTCGTCAGCGCCGAAAAACTCGCCCACCAGTCGTGGTCGCTGGGCCCCCGGCTGGGTCCTTTGTGCGCGCGCAACTGGCAGACCATCGTGGAGGTCCGCCTGCAGGCCAGCGACCCGACCGGCGCATCCGCGGCGCGCAAGTGGGTGCAGCAATGCCGCAAGGCGGATATCCCTCGCTATTGAGTTTCGCCGCCGTCAGCCCTGCGGTTCCGCGACCGCGCAGCCGACCGGGCAGCCTAGAACAGGGCGGCCAGCACCAGCGCGATGCCAACGATGCTCACCGCCCAGACCAGGGTACGCAGGTAGGGGGTGCCGGCGGCATAGACCGGCACGTAGACCAGCCGCGCCCAGAAATACAGCTGCGCGCCGAGTATCGTCATGCCAGTGTGGCGTTGCAGGGCAAACGCGACCAGCACGGCTGCTGCGAACAGCGGGAAAGTTTCCAGGAAGTTGTGACGCGCGCGGTCCAGCCGTGCCGAGATACCGGTCAGCGTTGCGGGGTTGCCGTCGCGCGCGCCAGCGGCCCAATCCAGGCCACGCTGTGCCACCGAACCACTCGCCGCCAGCGCGATCTGCACCAGACCCAGGACCACGCTCCACACCAGCATGCACAGTTCGGTCGTCATCTTGCGCCCCCGTCAACTGGTGGATGCATCGTGATGCATTCCGCCGGCCACCGCCAGCGGACCGCCAGTCATGCAGGTTCTCCCGATGCCGGTGCTGGGCGATACTGCAACGATGATCGATATGTATAGGCGTGACGAGGATGAGATCGGCAGCCTGCTAGGTGCCGAAGGCGCATTTGCCCGCGAACTGCCCAATTTTGCGCCACGCCTGGCGCAACAGGTGATGGCTCGCGCGGTGGCGCAAGCCATCGACGGGCGCGACACGCTGGTTGCCGAGGCGGGCACCGGGACCGGCAAGACCTATGCTTATCTGGTGCCGGCTTTGCTGTCGGGCGAGCGCGTGATCATCTCGACCGGCACCAAGGCGCTGCAGGACCAGCTGTATTTCCGCGATCTGCCCAGGGTGCGCTCGGTGCTGGGCACGCGTCAGAAGACCGCACTCCTGAAAGGCCGTGCCAACTATCTGTGCCTGTATCGACTGGACCAGACCGTGCGCGAGGGCGCCAGCTTTGAACCCGCGCAGGCCGCACAACTGGCGACGATCCGCGCGTGGTCGTCACGCACCCGTCGCGGCGACCGCATGGAGCTGGCCGACGTGCCGGAGGAATCCCCGCTGTGGCCACGCGTCACTTCCACGCCGGAGAACTGCCTGGGCGTGGAGTGCCCCTTCTACGACGACTGCCATGTGTTCAAGGCGCGTCGTGAGGCGATGGAAGCGGACGTGGTCGTGGTCAATCATCACCTGCTGTTTGCCGACCTCGCGCTGAAACAGGAAGGCTTCGGCGAAATTCTCCCGGGTGCGGCGGCCTTCATCCTCGACGAGGCGCACCAGATCCCCGAGCTGGCGGGACAATTTTTTTCGCAAAGCCTAAGTGCGCGCCAGCTCCACGACATGGCGCAGGACGCGCTGATTGAATGCAGCGGTGTCACGGGCGCGATCACTCTGCTGCTGGAGCCGGTGGAGGCGCTGCAGGGCTCCTTGCGCAAGTTGCGACTGGCGATGGAACCGTTGCCTTCGCGCGGCGCGTTCGCGTTGCTTGACGATCGTGCCGACGTGCGTGATTCGCTGCATGAGCTGGGCGAGTTGCTCGCCGCGCTGGCCGAACTGCTGGCCTCGCAGGCGGAACGTTCGCGCGGCTTCGCCAACCTGCAAGAGCGCGCCGAACTGTTCAGCGAGCGGCTGGATCGGATCGTCGAATTGCGCGGCGACCAGGACGTGCGCTGGTACGAAACTTTTCCACGCGGCTTCGCCTTGTATGCCACGCCGCTGGATCTGGCCGCGCCGATGCGCGGCCTGCGCGAGCGCACCCAGGCCGCCTGGATTCACACCTCGGCCACCTTGTCGGTGGCCGGCAACTTCGACCACTTCACCCGCCAGCTCGGCCTGGACGAACCGCGCACGCTGAGCCTGGAAAGTCCGTTTGACTACGCGCGCCAGGCACTTTGCTATCTGCCCGCCGGCTTGCCCGACCCCGGCGCACGCGACTACACGGAACGGGTCATCGATGTGGTCTTGCCGGTGCTGCAGGCGTCCAACGGACGCGCTTTCCTGCTGTTCACCTCGCATCGCGCGCTGCGCCGGGCCGCCGCGTTGCTGCAGGACAGGGTGCCGTGGCCGTTGTTCGTGCAGGGCACCGCGCCGCGGCCGCGCCTGCTTGAGGAATTCCGTGCCAGTGGCCACGGCGTGCTGCTTGGCGCGGCCAGCTTCTGGGAAGGCGTCGACGTGGTTGGCGAAGCGCTCAGCGTGGTGGTGATCGACAAGCTGCCGTTCGCTGCGCCTGACGATCCGGTGCTGATGGCTCGACTGGCGGCGCTGGAACAATCAGGCATCAACCCGTTCATGGGCTGGCAGGTGCCCAGTGCGGCGATTGCGCTGAAGCAGGGCGCTGGCCGCCTGATTCGCGACGTGCACGACCGCGGCGTGCTGGTGCTGTGCGACCCGCGACTGTTGTCAAAGGGTTACGGCAAGTTGTTCCTCGCCAGCGTGCCGCCGATGCCGCGCACGCGCGAGCTGACGGACGTGCAGGCCTTCTTCGACGCTGCAGTCACCATTCCGTAGGACGCGCTCCTGCCGTTCTTCGACCCGGCAGGCGAGCCGTGGTCGGCGGCCAGTGTCCGCCCTGCGAAGCAAGATCACTGTTCCGGTCGCTTGACCAGCTCGACAAAAGCGCAACTCGGCGCCGTACCCGAACCTCACTCTCGCCCCGAGCGTAGCGTTGCGAACTCGAAAGACATTATTCTGGCGGCCGCCAGCAACCACGATTGAGGGAGCAGCACCATGGCCAAAGTCACCGGACTCGGCGGCATTTTCTTCAAGGCACGCGAGCCCGTTGCACTCGCCGCGTGGTACGCCAGGCACCTCGGTCTCGCCGTCGAGCCATGGGGTGGCGTTCGCTTCGAGGAAAACGAGCAACGCGCAGGCTTTACCCTGTGGACGCCATTCGCGGAAGACACCGACAACTTCGGCTCCGGCCCGCAGCGGTACATGATCAACTTCCGCGTCGATGACCTCGACGCGCTGCTGTCGCAACTGCGTGCCGCCGGCGTGGAAGTCGACGAACCCGTCGACCAGGGCGAATTCGGTCGCTTCGGCTGGATCGTCGACCCCGAAGGCACGCGCATCGAGCTGTGGCAGCCGCCCGTCTAGAAAGGGCTTTCGTCGAGTCGGAGCGAACCGCGAGCCGAACAACGAACAGGAGCCTGCAGGCATGAGCCGTCCAGCCGAACCTGACCTGACCACGCCGTCCGAACTGCTGCCCGTGCTGGAAGCTTTGCGCCGCCGCGAACCGATCTTCCACCGTCCGGAATTCGGCCGCACCCGCGCCGATTTCGAATGCATGGTGGTCCCCGACTTCTGGGAAATCGGCGCCTCCGGCCAGCGCTACAGCCGTGCCCACGTGCTCGATGTAATGGAACGCCGCGCCCCCGATCCCGCCGAGGACACCTGGAAAACGCAAGATTTCCATTGCCGCGAACTCGGGCCGGATACTTATCTGCTTACCTACACCCTGGAGCAGGGCGAGCGGATGAGCCGGCGCAGCACGATCTGGCGGCGTAGCGGCGACGAGTGGGTGATCGTGTTCCACCAGGGAACGCTGGTGGCGGTGCCCTGAGCGGAATCACGCTGCTGGAAAACTCGTCGGGCCGGTGGCGCGGATGCATGCCCTAGTTCGCCGGATACCCGCCAGGAACGCAATCGCCCTCTGCCGGACATCGAATGTCCGTTCCTGGTCGCTGCCGGCGCTTCGCGAATGCCGCATGCGGCATTCAATCCGCAGCCATCCCGCGCAACCGGTACGCCGTCTCTCCATCCGCCGGCACGAACGCCTCCAGCGCCAGCTCGGCCAGGTTGATGTCGACCGGACTGTTGAAAACGGAGGCCAGCTTGTCGACGAGGATACTGCCGCCGATGCGGATGGTCGGCTGCATCGAGCCGGTCGGCATCACGTTCCAGTCGGCCACGGCGCTGCGGAACATGATCATGCCAAGCAGGAAGACTAGCGGCCCCTCGTTTCGCGTCCGATACCTGGTGATCGATCACATGCTGTTCCCCTGGAGTCGGATGTCGGCGCTGACTCGGCCCGCCAACGCTTGAATCGGATAAACGCGATGGCGAGCTTGAGTTGCATTGCCGGCGCAGCGCCACCTTGTCGTCAGCGGTTGGCCCGATGGCGTCGCCGGCGTTGCCGCTGCAGAGGGTTTCATCGAGGCTCCTGCCGAAGATGGGAGCGTGATGATGTCCTGGACCAAGACAGTCTCCGCCAAGGCGCTCGGCGTCGGGGCGCTGGTGATGGCCATACCCCCGCCGCAGGTGCGTTCGCTGGTGAACGGGCGGCAGCCATGGCGCGAGACGGCAATCATTGAGATTGCCCAACATTGGTCCGGGCAGGGTTACCCGGTGGCCCAGCGATGGCAGTACCAACGATGCGCCACGTCAAGCCGTCACCATCGGCACCGGCTATCATGGAGCGGTCATGAATCTGCTTGCCATTGAAACCGCTACCGAAGCCTGTTCCGTCGCACTGATCCATGGCGACGAACTGATCGCCCGCAGCGAGATCGCGCCACGGCGTCACACCGAACTGGTGTTGCCGATGGCCGATGCGCTGCTGGCCGAAGCCGGCATCGGTCGGTTGGCGCTGGATGCCATCGCGGTGGGACGTGGTCCGGGCGCGTTCACCGGCGTGCGGCTGGCGGTGTCGCTGGCACAAGGCATGGCGCTGGCGCTGGACCTGCCCGTGATCACGATCTCTTCCCTGGCTGCGCTGGCACTGGAAGCGCCGGACGAAGATGGCACGGCGATCCTCGCCGTGATCGACGCGCGCATGGGCGAGATCTACGCCGCGAGCTACCGCCGCGACGACAACGGCGGCCTGATCGCCCTGGACGACGAACGCATCTGCACTGCCGAGACCCTGCATCTACCGCGAGGGGAGGCGTGGCAGGTGGTGGGTAGCGGTTGGGCCACCTACGCCGCCGTACTGAGCCAGCGACTCACCGGCAATCTTCACTCGGCCGATGGCCAGTGCTATCCGCAGGCGGCTCATGTGGCCGAACTCGCAGTGCGCGAATTCAAGGCCGGTCGCATCCAGGCGCCGGAGCAGGCCCTGCCTGTGTACCTGCGCGACAAGGTGGCGCTGACCCTGGTCGAGCAGGGCAAGGCTTGAATCGCAAAGTCTGCTTTCGACGGCGGATTCGGTCGGCGCATGCAAGACACTTGGAGCTGCCGTCGGCGGACGAGCATCGGTAGATCTGAACTACACGTGGAAAGGAGAGCGAACATGTTGGTAGCATTTTCTGTCTGGCCCTGCGGCGGCGCTGGCGGCGATTCCGTACATGACGCGGTCGCTGCGGCGGTAGCGATCGTCCGCGCCTCCGGGTTGCCGAATCGTACCGATTCGATGTTCACGACCATCGAAGGCGCGTGGGACGAGGTGTTCGACGTGATTCATCGCGCGACTGACGCGGTAGCGGCCTACGGGTCACGCGTCGACCTGGTGATCAAGGCGGACATCCGCCCCGGACATGATCACGAAATTACCGGCAAGGTCGAACGCCTGGAAAGGGCTATCGCCCACAAGAGCAAGGGATCGACCCCGGCATGACGTTTGCGTCGAAAGTCTGACACGCAGCACGTTGCGGGTCGGCAGTCGCGCCATGACCGTGTGTGCTGCGCGTCGTTGAAATCAGATCGGTCTTGTGGGAGCGCACGCAAGCCTTTGCCGGGTCGATGCTTCGGCAAGGCGCCTTGCCGGTCAAGGGCCAACGGTGGCGGCGTCCGCATGGCTGGACCGGTCCGGTACGTTCTGTTCCAGAGTCTTCCCCGGATGCGCCCCGATAAACCGCGTCACATCATCGAGCACGGGCGCCTTGCCGCGGAACGGTCGCGACATCGCCATGAGGATCGCGGCGTGACCGATGTCCGGGTACATTTTCACCTCCACCGGCTCGCCCCTGGCCTGCAGGGCAGCGGCCAGTGAGGTCGCGTTGCGCGGACGCACCGTTTTGTCGGCACTGCCTTGCAGCAGCAGTATCGGGGGCTCGTCGCCGTCGACGAAGTGCACCGGTTGCGAGCGCAGCTGGGCCTGATGGGTGGAGCCGAACATGTCGATGAAGTCGGGGTCTTTCAGCGGCAGGAAGTCGTAGGGACCGGCCAGGCCGATGAAGCCGGCGAGCTGGCGCGGACGCATGCCGACGTCGGCGAGCCAATGCCCGTCGGTGGCCAGCAGAGCACCTATCTGGGCGCCAGCGGAGTGGCCCATCAGGAAAAGTCTTGCGGGATTGCCGCCGTACTCGCCGGCATGGGCATGGGTCCACGCCACGGCATGGGCGGCGTCCTGCATGAAGCCTTCCAGACGCACCTGGGGCCACAAGCGGTAGTCGGGAATCACTACCACCAGCCCGCGCCGGGCCAGCGCCTCGCCGGCCCAGTGGTACCACTGACGCTTGCCGGATTTCCAGCTTCCGCCGTAGAAGAACACCACGACCGGAGCGTCACGCGCCTCCCGAGGCCGGTAGACATCGAGCGCCAGATGGTGGGCGCGGTCGTAGATGAGGTCACGCTGCACCACCACGTCCGTCGTGCTGGCGGTGGCGTTGAGGCTGCGGAACAGGACCGCCTGGCATCCGGTGAGCAGGCCACCGACGAGCAGCAGCAGAAGCGTGGCGAGCAAGCCGCGCGGGCGTGAATGACGGGGCGGAAGGTTGGGGCTTTCAGACATGCGTTTTCCTGGGGATCGAGCAGCGGTGACGCGTTGGCCTTGACCCCATTTCACCGCGAGCTGCGTTGAACTGGGGGTGCGGCATGCGCATCGATAGATACGCGTTACAGCCGCCAGAGGATGCAGGCAGCTTCGTGTGCCTGGTGTGTTCCACTTACACTGTGCCGGCCGACCGGCACACAGGGGAGAGCGGCATGCTTCGTCGATGGTGCATTTTGCTGGGTCTCGGACTGTTGCTGGCGGCACCGCTGCTGGCGCAGGAAATACCGCCGCCGCTGCGCGACTGGCAGGGATGGGTGTTGCACGACGTGCCGCAGCACGACTGCCCGTTCCTGGCCAACCAGGTGCCGGGGCCAGGCAGCTACCGTTGCGCGTGGCCCGGTCGACTCACCCTGGATGCTGACAAGGATGGTGCTCGCTTCCACCTGGGCGTGCATGTCGATGCGCTGAGCTGGGTCGCCTTGCCAGGAGACCACCGTCACTGGCCGCAGCAGGTGAGCCTGGGCAAGCTGCCGGCCACGGTATTGCAGCGCCAAGGTGAACCGATGCTGTGGCTGGCACCGGGCGACTACGAGATTGATGGCGTGCTGCCGTGGGTATCGCGTCCGGCGAGTTTGCACGTGCCAGCGTCGATCGGCCTGGTGACGCTCAGCGTCGACGGCGTCGCGGTCACGCGGGTCGAGCGTAATGGCCAGCAGCTCACCCTGGGCGAGGCAGCCAGCGCCCAACGCGACGCCGATGCGCTCTCGCTGCGCGTCTATCGGCGCCTTGACGACGGCTTGCCCGCGACGCTGCAAACGAGGCTTCAGTTCAACATTACCGGCAGCGCGCGCGAACAGGTGCTTGGTCCGGTGCTCCCCGCTGAGTTCGTCGCGACGGCCATCAACGGTGATTTGCCCGCACGACTGGAGAGTGACGGACATTTACGCGTGCAGCTGCGACCCGGCCAGTGGACGCTGACCCTGCAGGCACGCAGCATCGCGCCAGTGCAAAAAGTCAGCGTCGCGTTGCCACCGGCGCCGTGGCCGAAGCAGGAAATCTGGAGCTATGCCGATGACAACGCGCTGCGCAGCACGCGGGTTGAAGGCAACGCCACCGATGCTGCGCAGGCCGGGGTACCTGCTGCCTGGGCCAACTTGCCGGCCTATGTGCTGGACAACCGCAGCAGGCTGCGCATCGAGCAAGGCAATCGCGGCAACGAGGGTGGACGGGGCGACGCGCTGCATCTTCAGCGCGAAATGTGGCTGGACTTCGACGGCGGCCATTTCAGTGTCGTCGATCAACTCAGCGGCGAACTGCGTCATCACCAGCGGCTTGATGCCACTGCGCCCTGGCAGTTGCAGCGTGCGTCGGAAGACGGCGCTCCGCTGCTGGTTACGATGGATGCCAGGGGGCTTGCGGGTATCGAACTGCGGGACCACAACATCGCTGTCGCGGCAGGCCTGCGCGTGCCGGCCGACGTCGGCGCCATACCCAGTTCCGGTTGGGAACTGCCATTGGACGGCATCGATGCCACGGTGCACCTGCCGCACGGCTATCGCCTGCTCGGCGCCATCGGTGCGGATCGCTCGAACGATTCCTGGGCGGCGCAATGGACCTTGCTCGACCTGTTTGTGGTGGCGTTCATTGCCTTGCTGGCCGGACGTCTGCTTGGCTGGCCATGGGCGTTGCTGGGAGCCGGTTACCTGGCGCTGGCCCAGCATGAGGTGATGGCGCCATTGTGGACGCTGGCGGCTGCGTTGGCGCTCGCGTTGTTGCTGCGCGCGTTGCCGGAGGGCCGGCTACGGCTGTTTGCACAGACAGGCGCGCTTGCCGTATTTGCGTTGGCGGCGTTGTGGGCGCTCCCGTTCACGGCCGCGCAATTGCAGTACGCGTTGCATCCGCAATTGGAACAAAGTGTGGCGTCACGCATGGTTTCGGGCGCCTTTGCGCCGCAGGCCGTCGACGCTGAGAAGGCCATGCGTGGGTTGCCACCTCCGCCCGCGCCAGCACCTCCAGCACCTCCATCACGCGCGGCGTCAGAGGTGAGTGAGAATTCCGTTCAGGCGCCGCGAGGTGACTTGCAGAGCGTGGTCGTGACCGGCGACCGGATCACGGTCAGTCAAGTGATAGGTACCGAACAGGACAATCACACCGTGATTCAGGCAGGTCCCGGCGTGCCGCACTGGGACGAGGGCAACAACTATCGGCTTGGCTGGTCTGGACCGGTGACACCGCAACAGACCACGCGATTGGTGATTGCGCCGGCTTGGCTGGTGCGCCTGTTGCGCGTCCTGATGGTCGGTCTGCTGGCCGTTGTGTTGGGACGCCTGGCGATGCAACTGGTGCGACCGCTGCGGGGCGGCTGGATAAGCTCGCGTGCTACCGGCACCGCTGGTGCGGCCCTGCTGGTGATCGCGTTGCTGCCGATCGGCGCACACGCGCAGGCGTTACCTGATGCCCAGTTGCTGGACCAGTTGCGTGGCCGTCTCACCGAGGCGCCGAAGTGCGCACCGCAATGCGCCGAGGTGGCGCAGGCGCTGCTGCGGGTGAATGGCAGCGTGCTGGACGTGGAGCTGGAAGCCCACGTCGGCGCTACCGTGGCGTTGCCGTTGCCAACGTCCGACAGGACAATGCCGCTGGCTGAGGTCAGCCTCGATGGCCGCGCCAATCCGGCACTCCTGCGCGACGACGACCAATTGCTGCTGCGGCTGGATCGCGGCGTGCATCGGGTGAGCCTCCAGTATCGCCTCGACGGCGTGGACAGCGCCGCGCTGCACTTTGCGTTGCCGCCGCAACACCTGGACTTCGTTGGCCAGGGTTGGTCACTCGATGGAGTCGACGCCGGACGCGTGCTGGGAGACAGCGTCACCTTGCGTCGCGTGCAGACGGCGGCGGACGGCAAGCAGTTGCCAACCGCGCAGAGTTTCCCGCCGTATGTGCGGCTGACCCGCAGCATCGGTCTGGGCCTGGACTGGATCGTGATCAACCGGGTCCAGCGCATTGCACCGCAGGATGGTGGTTTCAGCGTGAGTCTGCCGTTGTTGCCGGGTGAGCATCCCAGGGGCGAGGGCGTGCTGGTCAAGGATGGGAGGATCAATGTCACTTTCAAGGGCGGTGAATCGGTGGTGACGTGGAGCAGTCAACTGGACCGTTCTGCGCAGATCACGCTGCAGGCTCCACCGCTGGGCGAGCGTGCCGAGGTATGGGAAGTGGGTGCCGCACCGATGTGGCATGTCGATGCCACGGGCGTACCGACCAGCGCCAGTCCCGACGGCCTGCGCTTCGATCCGCTGCCGGGAGAGAAACTGCACCTGGCGATCACGCGGCCTTTGGCTATCCCCGGCGACAGCCTGGCCATCGACAGCGTGCAACTGGCCAGCAGCAGCGGCGAACGTGCCAGCGATCTGCGCTTGAATGTGCGTGCGCGCAGCACGCGCGGCGGCGAGCATGCCATCGACTTGCCGCATGGCAGCGAGTTGCTCGATGCCAAACGCGACAACCAGCCGATCAACCTGGCCATACGCGACGGCAAGCTGAGCCTGCCGCTGCTGCCGGGCGAACATGACTACACATTGCATCTGCGCGAACCGCAGGGCGTGGCCGCGCGCGTATACACGCCATCGCTGGACCTGCGCGCACCGGTGGCAAACATCGACCTGAACCTGCAACTGCCGCAGAACCGCTGGGTGTTGTGGACGTGGGGACCGACCGACGGTCCGGCGGTGTTGTACTGGGCGCAACTGCTGGTGCTGCTGATCGCAGCGTGGCTTCTGGCGCGCTACGCACCCACGCCGTTGCGCCTGCGTCACTGGGTTCTGTTGGGGCTCGGGTTCTCCGCCTTTGCGTGGAGTGCATACGTGCTGGTGGTGGTGTGGTTGATCGGGCTCGGCCTGCGTGCGCGAATGCGTGCGCCCGAGCAGCTATCCGGCGCGCGCTTCAACCTGCTGCAACTGGGTCTGGTCGCGTTGACCGTCCTCGCACTCGGCGTGCTGATCGGTGCGGTGCCGCAAGGCCTGCTGGGGTTGCCGGACATGCATGTGGCCGGCAACGACTCCAGTGCTGCCAACCTGCGCTGGTTTGCCGACCGCAGCAATGGTGCGCTGCCGTCAGCCGGCGTGCTCAGTCTGCCGCTGTGGCTCTACAAGCTCGCCATGCTGGCGTGGGCGCTGTGGCTGGCCAACGCGTTGATCGGCTGGCTGCGCTGGGCGTTCGACGCGTGGACACACGGTGGCTACTGGCGCAAGCGTGCACCGAAGAAAGCCTTGGTGCCGCCGCAGTTGCCGTCGTCAGCGGCGGAGCCGGGTGGCGATGGCTGACTTGCGCCACACCCTGGCTGCGGCGACGCGTCGGCTCGGTGAACGCGCCGATGCCGAACTTTTGCTGCTGCATGTCCTGCAGAAGACCCGAAGCTGGTTGTTCACGCATGCCGACGACGCGCTGGACAGTGAGGTGCAGAAGGCCTACGAGGTGTTGCTGACTCGCCGGGAGGCCGGCGAGCCGGTGGCGTACATCATCGGCCATCGCGGCTTCTGGACACTGGATCTGGAGGTCGGCCCGGCGACGCTGATCCCGCGCGCGGAAACCGAGTTGCTGGTGGAACTGGCCTTGCAGCGCTTGTCACCCGACTGCAGTGGCCACGTGGCGGACCTGGGCACCGGCAGCGGCGCCATCGCGTTGGCGATCGCGCGGGAGCGTCCGCGCGCGCAGGTCGTTGCCACCGATCTCAGTGTCGCCGCGCTCGAGGTTGCCCGGCGCAATGCCGCGCGTCACGCCATCGACAACGTCAGCTTCGTGCAAGGTGACTGGCTGGTGCCGCTGACGGGTCAATGCTTTGCGCTGATCGTTTCCAACCCGCCTTATATCGAGGCGGCTGACCCCCACCTGGAGCGCGGCGACCTGCGCTTCGAGCCAGTCTCCGCGCTGGTCTCGGGCGCCGATGGCCTGGAGGATATCCGTCGCATCGTCGACGCTGCGCGCCACCACCTCGGTCCGGCGGGATGGCTGCTGTTCGAGCATGGTTGGAACCAGGGTGCTGCGGCGCGTCGATTGCTGCTTGATGCCGGCTACGTCGATGTGTCTACCGCCCAGGATCTGGAGCAGCGTGATCGCGTGAGCGGTGGGCGGCGCGGCAGTCATTG